>JBBSUD010000073.1:0-28875 GCA_038235225.1 Verrucomicrobiales bacterium | reverse complement strand
TGGATCCGCGACATTGCCGTCAGCCCGGACAAGCGCTCCATCGCCACTGCCGGAAATGACGGCACAGTCCGGCAGTGGGCGCTGCCGCAGGGCGGGGAAATCGGCGTGCTCGGCGGCTACGGGCGCGGGTTCTACCGGTGCGCCGCGCTTCAGGAAATCGGCGGGTCGGTGAAGGCTTACTGCGGCACGTTAGCCGGCAACATCATCGTCAAGGACGCCTGGACCGGAGAGATGCTGGCCGATTGGCCGCGGCCGGACCCGGATGACCCGCCGGGACATGACGACACCCGCGCGATTTCCCTCAGCCCGGACGGCACGCGGCTGGTTTCGGCGGGCGGGGACCAGATCGCCACCGTCCGGGACACGGCGACGGGCCTGCCGCTTTTCCGATGGACCGGCCACTTGGGTGAGGACGGCGGGACGATTTATCACGCCCGCTTCAGCCCGGATGGAAAATCGGTCGTGACCGCCAGCAACGACGGCACCGCGCAAGTCTGGAACGCCGCCGATGGCAGCCCCGGACTCATCCTGATACCGGGTGCCGCGGCATATACAGCGGAGGAAATCCCCGTGGCGCTCGCTTCCCGGATTTCCGCCCGGGCCGATCCCGTTGCCACGTTCATCTGGGGCGGATTGACCGAAGCGGAGCGAACTGTCCTCGCAGCTTCGCCTGCGGATGGCGACGCGCGGATCGCCACGTTGCGAACCGCGCTCAACCGACTCGTGAACGGACCGGCGCTTGCGCACAACGCCGCCTTTCCCGCCGTGGAAATCCGTCGCAAGACCCTCCTGCTTGGCAAGCGTTCGCCGGATGCCGGATTTCCCAATCGGTTCCTTCTAGACGACGCCTTCCCCGGCCTCCTCCGGCCCTCCCGGCACCCGCTCTACGACGCCCGCTTCAGCGCCGATGGCACCAAAATCGTAACCGCCGACTTCAACGCCCAGACGGCCACCGTCTGGAACGCATCGGACGGCGAGCGGCTGGTGGTTTTGCGGCGCACGGATGGCACTCGAATCGGTCACAACGGAGCGGTTGTAGCTGCCGGATTCAGCCCTGATGGAAAGTGGATCGCGACGGCTTGCATGGACGGCAACTGCCGCATCTGGAACGCGGGAACGGGCGAGGTGGAGGCCACGCTGCCCCACAATGTCGCTGTCCGCGACGTTTGCTACAGCCCGGATGGCGCGTTGATCCTGACCGCCGCCGTGGATGGCATCGCCCGGATCTGGGATGTGCGGACTTGTTTGCTGCGCAGCGAGTTGCGCGGCCATACCGATACGATTCCGGACGCGTCCTTCAGCGCAAGCGGTCACTATATCGTCACCACCAGCCGCGATGGCACCGTGCGGATTTGCTACACCAAACCGTGGGATCTTTACTCGCTCGCCAACCTCCGCGTCACCCGGAAGCTAACGATAAAAGAGCGCGACCAGTTCGGCGTGACGCGCAAGCTCGACGCCAAGGAGGTGGAATACTACCGAACCCACCCAGAAGACAGCGGCGAAGCCACGCCGAAGAAATCTCCCGGCCGGTGAGACTTCCGCCCTTGCCGGGCCGGGGCAAATGGCCTTCGGTATCCGGAAATCCGATGCCGGAAACGCTCACTTACATCTGCCCCTACTGCGGCTCCGAAGTCCGGGTCGGCGGGCCGTGCCCCGGCTGCGCGGAGAAAATCGTGCAATTCCGGCCGGCGAGAAAAGCGCGGAGGCGGGACAACTCCGCCGACGGTCTGAGCCTACCCGATGACGATTTCGACTACGACGAATTTATCGAGCGCGAGTTCGGCAAATCACCCCACCGGGAATTGGGAATCGCTTGGTATTGGTGGCTGCTCGGAATCGTCGTCCTGCTCGGTATGGCAGTCGGCGCGTTCTGGATCGGTTGACGATCAGTCCGCGGCGCTTGTGTTCTCCCGCAACCATGCGGCGAACTCCTCCTCGCCGATTTCGCCAGCCGCGAGTGCGAGGTAAACTGGATATTTCTCCTCCTCGGTGGCCGTCGCCTGGCGTCCGTTCAGTATGAGAAACACCTCGCAAACGACCGCGGCGGAACGCTTGTTG
Organism: Verrucomicrobiales bacterium; assembly: GCA_038235225.1. GTDB lineage: Bacteria > Verrucomicrobiota > Verrucomicrobiia > Verrucomicrobiales > Akkermansiaceae > Luteolibacter. The sequence goes on along the minus strand of JBBSUD010000073.1, from coordinate 26,814 downwards.
CCATCGAGAAACGGGTGATTTTTCGCCAATCCGTACGCATAGGCCGCTGCTAGGGAGCAAATGTCGGGTTTCGGCATTTCGTAATCCCATTTGGAGAGAGGGCGGTTCATTGCCGAGTGGAGCATTCCCTCGTCGCGAAGTCCCTGCATGCCGCCGTGCTCCGCAAGCTGGCGGGCGTGAAGCCGATGCACCGTTTCCACCTCGATCCACTCAGGCTCGGCTGTCATTGAGCCAATTTGTTGAGCAGATTCCGGTTATCCCGCATGACTTGTTCCGCGATTTTCATCTGGCGCTCGACCTTTTCATCCAGCGCGGAGAGTGCGAACCCCGCCGGAGTCTCCGTCAGAAACAAGGAATCGCCCTTATCCACCCGGAGTTTTTGCAAAACCTCTTTGGGCAGAATGACGCCGGCGGAATTTCCCACGCTTGTGATCTTCAAGGTCGCTGTCATGCCGCCCACGTTATTACAACGGTTCGACCTGTCGAGTTCGAAAGGCAGGCTGCGTGGAGCGGCTCGTCGGAATTTCCTCAGAATGGCACGTCGTCGTCGAAATCGTCCTCGTCGCGCAAGTCGCTCATGGCGGGTTCGGCGCTGGATTTCGACTTTGCGGAACCGGGGGAGGAGGAAGAGGACGGTGCTGGCGAGCTGCCATCGGAGGCCTGGAGCTTCCAGCAGGAGAGATCGACGTAGTATTTGCCATTGTACTCGTTGCCGCGGAGGTCGAAGGACACCTGCACCTGCTGGCCTACTTCATACTCGTCGAGGATCGCGCAGCGCTCCTTCACCACTTGGAATTTCAGGTCCTGCGGGTATTTGTCCGCCGCCGTGGTAATGACGAATTCGCGTTTGGTGAATCCGCTCGCGAAGGACTGGGTTTCGTTGATCAGCTTGATGGTTCCTGAGGCCTCGTACATGCGCCCGAATGTTTCCTTCCGCGCCGGGTTGTCAAACCCTTGCCCCGTAAATCTCGCCCGGACGCGGGCAGCGCGAACGGAGTCAGCGACCGCGCCACACGGAGATTCCCGCGATTTTCCATGCCGGCAATCCTGCCCCGCAGCCGCGACCGCAGCGCGCGGGACCTGGGTGCGGCGGAGGAAGTCAAAGTCCTCCCGTCTCCCGCATTGATCGCTCCGCGGATCTCCCCCGCCATCACCGCACCCCAGATTGCCGCAGCCGCCAGCAAGACGCCGGCGACCACCCAACCCAGCGCTGCCGGCCCATCCGAGAGCATCGCCACGGCCAATGAAATCGCGCCGGTCCACATGAGACAGGCGAGCGCCGCGATGACCGGCAATTTCGGAAGTTGGAAGGAGATGGTCAACACCCCTTGACTATCGACCCCCTATTCCGGTGCCAAGGATTCTTCTCACACGCGATCGCGTAGGGTGGCCGGAACCATTTTCGCCGACGGATTTGAAATCTCCGAACGAGGGAAAATCCCGGGCCCGGATATCAGTCCGCTTCCGGCGGGAGAAGTTGGCATGAAACTTCAGTCCGCCCGAATAATTAGATCCTGGTAGCGCAGTGCCGAAATTCATTGCAAATAAAGCGAAATCGTCACCCGGCAATTGCGTTTCTCCCTAACAACCGATGTAAAAATTCTTTACAGTCCCCGCGGAAATCGACATCCGGTGCGCCGTGCTAGTCCCTGCATGAAAACGAACAACACCCTGAAAGTAATAGCGGCGTCCTGCGCGGTTGCCTTGGCATCCTGCGCAAGCCAGCCGGACACCACGCGGATGCCCGTTTCGGCATCCATTCATCCTGATAGCTCCCTCTCCGGGCAGATCTTGAAGGAAGTCAACTCGTACCGCCGGAGCCTTGGCAAAGCGGATCTCCAACGCCACGCCGGCCTCGACCGGCTGGCCCAGGATCATTGCGAATACCTCCGCCAGCATCGCGGCGAATTCAGCCTCTACGGGAAAAACGTCAGCCACATGGGCTTCGAGGGCCGCTCGCTGGTCGCCCGGGAACGCTACAAGATGATGAGCTGCGGCGAAAATGTCGCCTCCGCAAACCATCCGGGAGCGGACGCCCCCGCTGTGCTCCTCAAGCTCTGGGCAGGGTCGAAAGACCACGAGTTCAACATGCGCAACACGTGGACCCACACCGGGATCGGCGTCGTCGTCGATCAGGACGGCACCGTGTTTTCCACCGAGCTCTTCGGCACCGAGAGCAACTCGCAGCTCGCTACCCGCGAGCGCTTCAATCAGTTCTAACGGCAGAGATGCCGGATCTGTCCCTGGAATCCGCCCTTCGCACCAGCGGTCATCGCACGATCGCGGGCATCGATGAGGCGGGCCGGGGGCCGCTGGCGGGTCCTGTCGCAGCCGCGGCGGTGATCCTGCCGGCGGATTTCGAATGCCCGGGCTTGGACGATTCCAAGAAAATCCCCGCAGCCCGGCGCGAAATCCTCTACCGCAGGCTGACGTCGGACGCCTCCGTGGTGTGGGCCGTCGCCTTTGCCGGACGGGAGGAAATCGATTCCCTCAATATCCTTCGAGCCACCCATCTGGCCATGCGCCGCGCCGTCGAAGCGCTGCCCGGCCCGCCCGACCGCTGTCTCATCGACGGTCTGCCGGTCCGCGATTTTCCCTACGCCCATGACGCCATCGTCAAGGGCGATGGGATCTCCCTTTCCATCGCCGCCGCCAGCATTCTCGCCAAGGTCTCGCGCGACCGCATCATGCTGGAAATCGACCTTGAGTTCCCGCAGTTCGGATTTTCCCGGCACCAGGGGTACGGCACGAAATTCCACCTCGAAGCGCTGCGCCTCCACGGCCCGTGCCGCCATCACCGGCATTCTTTCCAGCCCGTTTCGCAGCTCACGCTCGCGCTCGATTGCGCCTGATCCCCCCTTGCCCGCCGCCCGGCCCGCCGCCACCGTGCGCCAGCGACACATGGAGAAATCGAAGGAATCGGCGGCATGGCTCGCCCGGCGGGATGGCAAGGTGGTGGCTGGTTTCGGGCCGTTTTCCTCCGCCGATCGCCCTCCGTCCGGCGGCGTCGCCTTCCATTTCCAGAACTTCGAGCTGTCCGACCCGCAGCCGTGGAAAATCCCGTCTCGCATCGAGCGCGGCACCGCGGCGGAAATTGCCGCCCATTTCCCGGCCCCGCCGCTCCCGGAAATCGCGTGGGCCACGCCGGATGCCGCGCCATTCTCCCGGGTCTTCCAGGAAATCATGGCCGCAATCCAGGCCGGAGCCATCGAGAAAACCGTTCCCGTCGTTACCGAAATCGGCCGCGCCGGCGGCTTGCCCGGCCCGGCCATCGCCGCTGCCATGCTCCGCCAGCCCGCGCCTCTGCATTCATATGGCTGGTTTGGCGGCGATTCAGGATTTGCCGGCGCCACGCCCGAGTTGCTGTTTTCCCTGCGCGGCAAATCCCTTCAAACCATGGCCTTGGCCGGCACCGCCCGCAGCGACGACCGCGGTGCATTCGCCGTGGATGAGAAGGAAATCTTGGAACACGAATACGTCGCCCGCACCCTCGTCGCCAAGCTCGTCGGCCTTGGCCCGATCCGCCGTGAAGCCCGGGAAATCCTCGATCTTGGCTCCATCGTCCACTTCCTCACTTGGATTTCCCTCGACCTCGAAGTCCCGCTGACCCCGGACGAGCTGATCCGCCGGCTGCACCCCACCCCCGCGCTGGGCTCGCTCCCCCGCACTGCCGCTACCTTGGCAATGCTCTACGAATGGCGGCAGCGGCTCGGCTGCCCGGCCGGCTTCGGCGCTCCGTTCGGCCTGTGGGACCGTGGCGAATTCCACGCCATCGTCGCCATCCGCGGCATCTGGTGGAATGGCCTCGATCTCGCGCTCCCCGCCGGCTGCGGCATCATTGAGGCCAGCCGCCTCGTAAGTGAATGGCGCGAACTCCGTCTCAAACGGCAGGCGGTGAAAAATTTCCTCTGAGGGAAAGCGCGGAAGTTTCTGCGAAGCCGCCTGAAAATAATCGTTGCCAAGCCGGCCGCAACTGTAACAGTCTTTCTGTCACAGTTGACACAGACTGTTTTCCGCCGTGCTTCCGTTCCGTTTCCAAATCCTCGATGGAATCCCCGTTTCCGACCAGCTCGTGAAAGCGGTCCAGCGCGCCGTGCTGACCGGGGAAATGGCGGCGGGCGAGAAATTCCCCTCCGTCCGCACGCTCGCCCAAGAGCTGAAAATCTCCCCCACCACCGCTCACAAGGCCGTCCTCGAACTCCGCGACGCCGGCTTCCTCGCCACCCGCCCGGGCGCCGGGATGGTCGTGATCAAACCCGCCGGCTCTTCCCGCGGGCAGCTCATCGCCCAGCTCGCGCCCGCCTGCCGGGATCTCATCCGGCAGGCCTCGCTCCTCGGCCTCACTGCGAAGGAAACCCAATCCGCCCTCCGCGACGCCCAATCTCAAATTTGAAATTTCAAATCTCAAATCGCATGCCCCTTCTCGAATTCCATCAAGTCACCCGCCGTTTCCCGCGTTCCTGGGCGCTGCGGCATGCCTCTTTCCGCGTCCCGGCCGGCTCGATCACCGCGATGCTCGGACCGAACGGCGCGGGTAAATCGACCGCGCTCAAAATCGCCCTCAACCTGCTCCGTCCGTCCACCGGTCGCGTCGAAATCCTCGGCACCGATTCGCGCAAACTCGGCCCGGCGCAGCTCCGGCGGATCGGCTACGTCGCCGAAGGGATGGAGCTGCCGGATTGGATGAGCGTGGACCAATTCCTCGCCTGGTGCCGCCCGCTTTACCCGACCTGGGACTCCGATCTCGAACGCTTGCTTCGCAAACAATTCGCCCTGCCCGGCGAGCGGAAACTCAAGCACCTGTCGCGCGGCCAGCGGATGAAAGCCGCCCTCATCGCCGCGCTCGCCTACCGGCCCGAGCTGCTCGTGCTCGACGAACCGTTCTCCGGCCTCGATCCGCTCGTCCGCGACGAATTCATCGGCGGCTTGCTGGAACTCGCTGGCGGCGAAGGATTCACCGTCCTGCTTTCCTCCCACGATATCGAGGAAGTAGACCGCCTTGCCGACCACATCGTTTTGCTGAACCACGGCGCAGTCGTCCTCGACGAAGACACGGACGCCCTGCTCTGCCGTCACCGGCTCGTGGAAATCCTCCTCCCCGCCGATTTTGCCCAGCTCCCGCAACTGCCCGCAGCGTGGATCGCCGCGCAATCGTCCGGCCGCGTCCTGCGCTTCACCGAGACCGCGTTCGATCCGGAAAATTTCCCCGCCTCCGTCGCCAAACTCTTCCCCGGCTGCCCGCCTGCCGATGTACGCCCGCTCACCCTGCGGGAAATCTTCGTCACCCTCGTCCGCACCGGCCGCGCCGACGCCGGCGTCTGACCGTGGCGGCGGTTTCCAACCGCCAAGCCCCTTTTTCACCATGATCCTCCACCTCCTCAAATTCGACTGGCAGCGCATCAAACGCACGCTCGTCGTCCTCTGGTTCCTGCTTTTCCTCGCGGCGGCGCCATGGCTCCTGCATCGCCCGGGCGACTGGCAATTGCCGCAATGGTCCGGCATGGGTTGGAACAGCCGGCTCGGAGAAATGCCCGCCAATTTCATGTCCCGTCCGTGGAGTGACATGTTGATTGTCCCTGCGGAAATTCTCGGAACGATCCTGGCTCTGATCCTCGCCAGTATGCTCGGCGCGCAGTGGGTAAAACAACCGGGCACGCCCATCCGCCGCCGCGACCGATTGATTGCGCTCGGTCTGTCGCTCTTGGTTTTCATCGTCCTCCCGCAATGGATTCTCGCGTTCGCAAATCTCCTCCTTCACGGCTTTTCTCCCGGCATCGCGGCGCTGGCGGCGGGGGCCACAGCGCTGAGCGCGTGGCTGTTACTGGGATTATTCGCCGCATTGGCCGCCTGGCTTCCCTCCGTTTGGCTGTTGTTAGCAGGCTTGGCGGCGCTCGCCACTTCGGTCGGCTTCATCTCGGAGTTTTACCGTCCGTGGAAATCCATGTTTCGCGGCAATCCGACCTTGCAGTTGCTTCCCGTCGGCCCGCGGGAATGGCTGTTCTGTGCGCTGGCCATCTTCTTGCTGGCGATCCTATTCCCCGCTTGTCGAACACGGCTGAATGGTCCGTGGAAAATTGTGGTCGCAGTTGCCTTGATCTTGATCGCAACCGTGCCGGCTTGGTGGCTGCCCGATCCCGAGGTCCCTATCGTAAAAGCGAAAGCGATCGCCACCGCAGCCATCAAACCTTCGATCGGTTGGGTTCAAATCCAGACAAACTTCAGCGATCAGCTAGACCAGCCCAACCGCATCGAACTCTCCGGCTCGATCTCTTCCACCGGCTGCCCGCCAGGCTACGCCGTGAACTGGACGCTTGCCGCCGGCGGATGGATTTCTCAAGACGGCAAACGTGTCGCCACCTCCGAAACCGCCGACGCCGACCAGACTTTCAATACCCAACTGCGCTACCCGGATATGGAAAAAGCGGTGGTGGCTGCTCTCCCCAACGGACGAATCACCTCAGAATCCATCAATCCCAACGCCAGATATTCCCACAATCTCGGCTCTTTCGAAATCCTGCCTTCAGCCGTGATTTCCCCCGACCGGGATGCCGAATTGCACACGAGGTTGACCGGCACCGTTTTCAGATTTGAAACCGTCTGGGACATCCCGCCGGGCGAACGGATCAGGAAAATCCAAGCTGGAAATTTGCAATGGCGCTTCCGCCAATATCCGACCGACAACGGCGAACCTCGTGCCGAAATCATGGTCACCCACCCGGCGCTCGGCATCTCGAGCGATGCCGATGAAATCCGCTGGGACGACTCACGGATTTTCAACTCCCTCCTCTATTTCCACCTGCCCGCGACCGGCACGAACATCCGCGCCAGCGACAGCTTGATGAGTTCGTCAGGTCCGCTCTTTTCCGCCGCTGGCTGGGATCGAGCGATCATCGCCCCGTCCAATCTGAATCTGGGGAAATTCGATCTCACCGGGCTGCGTCTGATCCTGCTGAAACCAGTTGCAGTAGCGAGATTCACCACAACCGCCGTCACCCGCTTCCGCCCGTGGACCAGCGGCGAAGCCTCGGACTTCGCGCTGGACCACCGTTACCCAGTGAACGAGGCGACTTACCGTCGGGAATACTTTCCCAAGCGCCCCGACCCGCGGACATGCAGCCGGGAAGAGTTCGCACGCTGGCTGCGCATCCCCGCTTCGATGTTTCCCGTCGATGCCGGTCCGGAATATGACCTCGCCGCCTACGCGCCGCGATTTGCCGGGATGATGGCGAAGGTGGGAAATCACTGGTCGGTCGCCGAAGGACTGCGGCTGGGAACTCCGGAATCGCTACGTCACGAAGTCATCGGACAGATCGAAGCGCTGGAACGCCCCGATCACCTGGCCGAGGTCGCGCTGGCCCGCGGCTGGCTTGGCGAGGCTCGGGAAAGCATTCTGCGGCGCTTCCGCGAGGGAAATTTGGAGCATTCCGCCGCACTCCTCGCCTTGGAGGAACCCGCGACCTATCCGGAATTGATATCCCGCTTTCTAGGCGATCCGCAGCGTGAAACCTACGAGCAACTTCGCCTGCTGCCGGGAATTGAACCGCTGTTGACCTACGCCATCGACGGGGCGGCGCGGGAGACGGCTCCGGTCCTGCGGCCGACCACCACCGCGCCTTACGGTCCGTTTCTTTACGCCGCAAAACAGGGCGATACCAAGGCTTTGGAAACCGTCCTAAAACTTTTCAAAGTCGAGGCCTGGCCCCAACACACGTCATTCCGGGATCTCGATTACATTCTCGCCCTTCCCGATTTACCCGGCCACCGCGTCCCTGCGCTTACCGTCTGGCTCCGCGGCAAATCCGCCGCGTCGTTCCGATTCGATCCCTTGCTCCGCCTTTGGAAACCGCTGCCATGATCGCGCTCACGCTCCGCCACTATCTGTCCCGCTTCGCTTGGGAAATCGCCGCGTTCTGGGCAGTTTCTCTCGGCAACACCTTTCTCCTCGCCCGCAACGGCCCGCCCGGCGCGCTGCGTGCCATGGCGGTTCTGGAAATCGTCGCCCTCGCTTGGATCACCGTCCGCCTCGTGCTGGCCGAGGACGGATTCAAAACCAGCGGCGGCTGGCAAACCCGCCCGTTCTCCCACAAAATCCGTCTCGGGCTGCCGCTCGGACTGGCGGTCGTGGTGGTCGTTTTCCCGGCCATCCTGCGGGCGTTCGCATTCCAGCGGATGTTCGATGGGGCCGCGCTGTGGAGCGATTTCGGTCGCGGATCGTGGTGGCGGCAGGTGGGCGCGTGGTTCTTGTTTTTCGCCCTGCCGCTCAAACTGTTCGGTGTGCTGATCCTGCAACGGATCGAAGGTCGGGCGCGGACCGCGGCGTGGGCGGCGCTAGCGCTGATCCTGCTGCCACTCGTCGCCGCGATGAGCGCGGATTTCGGAAAGCGGAAGAACCACAGCAGCTCGGGCAGCAATGATCCCAGAGATTTGGCGCAGGGCATCCAGCGTGAGCTGCCCAATGCCACGGATTTCATCGGCGCTTGGAACGATCCCACCGACGAAATCGGAGTCCCCGCGGCCAAGCTGATTGCAAAATTTTCGATCGAACCCGATGCGCCACCAGCCGGAGCGAGCCTTCGTTCCGCCTCTGCCAGCCTGCGAGGCTCACGGGTGAACGTCCGGATCCGCGCGCTGATGGACGACGATGCTCTCGCCAGTCGCTTGCAAAACACCATCGCCATCCTCCGATATGCCGATGGAACCTGCGCGACCTGCCCGACCCGCGGCCTTGCGCGGCCCGGTACGCCGCTGCCGTTTTTCCCGGCCACCGAATGGGAATTCTCCGGCGATTTCGTTTCCCCGCTGTCGCTACCCGAGTTCGAGAGCGACCCGCAACGCCTCACCCGCGGACTGGAGCTGATGTTCTTTGCGGAAGACTGGGAACGCCCGCAGATGCCAACTGATCCGATCCGGATGAAATCTGAAACCGAGTTTCGTTTCCGTCCCGCCACGATGAGAGAACTTTTCACGCAGTTCCCGTGGTCGGAAACCATCTGGAAAAACATCGCTTTACCCTTTCTCACGAAAAACGCCACCCGCGACAACATCCCGTTCCTGCTCGAAAGGATGCGAATTTACCCGCGGATCGCTTCCATTTTCCTTCGAAATCGCTGGGAACCCGACGCGCTGCCGGTGCTATGGGAATTGGCGAAAATGAGGGTTCCGCTGCCCGCCGATGTCATCCTTCTGCTGGCCGAACAAAAAGTCCCCGCCCGCTCCGCCGATCTGTCCGCGGTCGCCCTCCAGCTCAAGTCCGGCCTGTCGGACGTGGAAAACTCCCTGCGCGCCCAACCGGGCTTCGATTGGCCGACCTTCGCCAAAGAACTCTGGCAGCGGAAAAAATATACCACCAACTGGCTCGAACCCGGCGGCGAGTTCTGGCTATCAGCCCTCTGGGCCGCCCAAGAAGGCGATTTCACCGCGCTCCGCAAGACCGCCGAGCAAGCCGCCGCCGGCAAAGTCTGGGAAACCGCGCGACTCCGGGAACTCGTCCCCGACGCCCCCGCCGACATCGTCGCCTACCTCCGCGAAAATCTCGGCGAATTGAAATATCATCCCGCTTCCCGGACATGGCACCGATCTATGAGCCGGTAGCGGGGCGGCTATATCAGCGGAATGGGGAGTGAGATCTTTGAGTTCATGCCCTGTTTCCATGGGAGATCACAATCGCTTCGCGAGGTTCGGACCATGGGTTTTTGCGTGGCGGCGAATTGGCCGCGCGGGATGATTTACGGCATTGTCACGGATCCCGCTAGGGATCTGACGCCGGAGAAAAGCCAGGATTTTGGAGGTAGCGGGATTGACGGCCGGCGACCAATCGGCGTGCGCTCGCAGCCCGTGGACGCGGTTTGCAACTGCCAGTCCCCGCCCTTACCCGTGGCGGTGGTCTGCAACCGCAAAGTCCCGCCCGTGAAACAAATCCGCCACCCCTCCCGTTGCCAATCGAGCCACCCCACCCGATGACACCCGCTCCAAAAATCCCAGCTCTGGGAACCATCCTCTTCGCCGTTTCCGCCTTGCTCCCGCTGGCTGCGGAGCCGGATTTCGTCCATGAAATCGCGCCGATCCTCCAGAAGCGCTGCTCCAAGTGCCACACCGACACGAAGAAGAAAGGCGGGCTTTCCATGAATTCCGAAGCGTCGTTTCGCGAAGGTTCCGAAGACGGCCCCATCGTCAAGCCGGGCCATCCGGACCAGAGCCTGATGCTGCAATTGGTCACCAGTGATGACGACGACGAGTGGATGCCGCCGAAGGGCGACCGGCTGGAGAAAAGCGAGATCGAGCTGATCCGGAACTGGATCGCCGCCGGGGCGAAATGGGAACCCGGATATACGCTGAAAAAGCCCGCCTACGAACCCAAGCTTGGTCCGCGAAACCCGGTTTTGCCCGTGGCCGTCGATGGCCGGACCAACCCGATCGATCGCATCATCGACCACTATCTCGCGGAGAAAAAGCGCACCCGCCCGGAGCCATTGGACGATTCCGCGTTTCTCCGCCGCGTCCACCTGGACCTCACCGGATTGTTGCCGGAAGCCGCCGAAACCGTGTCATTTCTCGCAGACAAATCGCCGGAGAAACGGACCCGGGTTGTCGATCGATTGCTCGCCGACAACACCGCCTATGCCGAGCATTGGCTGACCTTCTGGAACGACCTTCTCCGCAACGATTACGCCGGCACCGGCTACATCGACGGCGGTCGGAAGCAGATCAGCGGCTGGCTCTATCAGGCGCTGGCGGACAACATGCCTTATGATGAATTCGTGCGGGAACTCGTAGCGCCGAAGCCGGAAAGCGAAGGCTTTGCCAACGGCATCAAATGGCGCGGCAGCGTTTCCGCCGCACAGATTACGCCAATGCAATACGCGCAATCGGTGGGGCAGACATTTCTCGGGATCAACCTGAAATGCGCGTCTTGCCATGACTCGTTCATCGACCGCTGGAAACTCAGCGATGCTTATGGATTGGCCGCGATTTTCTCCGACCAGCCGTTGGAAATGTCCCGCTGCGACAAGCCGCTCGGCAAGACCGCCGTAGCCGCATGGTTGTTTCCCGAATTGGGAACCGTTGATAACAGTTTGCCGAAGGAAAAACGCCTCAAGCAACTCGCCGCACTAATTACCAGCCCGGACAACGGCCGCACGCCCCGCACCATCGTCAACCGCTTGTGGCAACGGCTGATGGGCCGCGGCATCGTGCATCCCGTCGATGCGATGCAAACCCCGCCTTGGGACGAGGATCTGTTGGATTTCCTCGGCGCGAACCTGACGGCGAATCACTATGATTTGAAACAGACCCTGCGGCTGATCTGCCTGTCGCAGGCCTATCAGTCCAAGGCGGAATCCTTCGAGGAAGCTCCGTCCGAGGCGAAATATGTCTATCAAGGACCGCGCCCGAAACGCCTGACCGCCGAGGAATTCACCGATGCGATCTGGCGGATTTGCGGCACCGCGCCGAAGAAATTCGACGCGCCGATCAAGCGGACCGCATCGGCGGACGCCCCGGTGCTTGGCAGGAAGCCATCGTGGATCTGGACGGATGACGGACCGGTCCCCGCGGGAATGAGCGCGACCTTCCGCAAGCAAATTCATTTCGCCAGCGTGCCGGATGAAGCCTTCGCCATAGTAACCGCTGACAACCGCTTCGAGTTATGGGTAAATGGCAAACAAGCGTTGTCCGGCACGAACTGGGAGCGGCCAGAATCCCTATCGTTCGGGCATCTGCTGGTGGCCGGGGAGAATGAGATCCGGCTGGTGGTGACCAACGAGGGCAATGGTCCGAATCCGGCGGGCGCGCTTTTCCACGCGCTGTTGGAACGCGGCACGAAATGGGCGGAAATCGTCTCGGACGCCTCGTGGAACTGGGGCGACGGCAAATCCGCAGTGGTCTTGGGTGGAGGCGATTGGGCCACGGTGACTGCAAGCGTCGAGAGCCAGCTTGTCGCGCTGGCAGCCCCCGGAGACATGGTCCGGGCCTCCTTGTTGAAATCCGACCTTCTCATGCGGACCTTGGGCCGCCCGAATCGAGAGCAAATCGTCACCACCCGCCCCGATGATTTAACCACGCTTGAAGCCATGGACCTGAACAATGGCACCATCCTCGACGAGCGCCTTTCCGCCGGAGCGCGCACCTTGCTCAAGAAGCACGGCGGATCGTCCACAGACTTGGCAACCTATGTTTGGCGGTCCGCCCTATCGCGCGATCCAACACCGTCCGAAATGAAACTCATCCTTTCCCTGCTCGGCCCGAAACCCGACATCGCAGCCACCCAGGATTTCCTCTGGAGCGTCCTGATGATGCCTGAATTCCAGATTGTCCGCTAAATTCCATCCCGTGTTCCTCACACATAGAACCATCCGAGCGGTTGGATTATTTTCTTGTGGGACAGAACCTTCCCGACGAAGGTTCAGAATGGGTATCATTGCTCCTACCCCAGATAAATTGGTTTCCCGACCTGCGGCTGAACACCGTCCCTAATTATATCAATTTCACGAACGGTCGCCGGCCGCTGCCAGCTCCTCAAATGATAACCATCATGAACCCACTCCCACTCGATCCCACCGACACGCGCCGGGACTTTCTGAAAAAACTTTCCGCCGCCTCGGTGGCCGCGTTGATGGCCCGCGCGCCGCGGGCTTCGGCGGAAACAATCAAGCAGCCGAAGGCGACGGCGGACGCCTGCATTTTGTTATGGATGGCAGGTGGCATGGCCGCGCCGGAAACCTTCGATCCGAAGCGCTTCCAGCCCTTTGTCAAAGGCGCGCCGATGTCGAACATCCTCTCCACTTTTCCCGCCATCGATACCTCGGCGGACCACATCAAGATCTGCCAAGGGCTGGAAAGTGTCGCGAAGGTGATGGACCGGGCGACCTTGATCCGCTCGGCGGTGCAACCTGACCTCGGCAGCATTCTGCATTCGCGGCATCAATATCATTGGCACACCGGCTACGTGCCGCCGCAGACGGTCGCCGCGCCGCACATCGGCGCGTGGATGGCGAAGGTGCTTGGCCCGCGGAATCCGGTGATGCCGGCTTTTATCAACATCGGCCAGCGGCTCGAAGGGATCGGCGAATCGGAGGAACTGAAATCCTTCACCACGGGCGGATTTTTCGGCTCGGAGTTCGGCCCGATGAATCTGCCGTTTCCCGCGGAAGCGATGCTGGCGGTGCGTCCGCCCAAAGGGATGGAGCCGGGACGATTCGCCAACCGGCGCGCGTTTTTTCAAAAATTGGTTAATCAGAACCCGCATCGCGATCTGATGTCGGATCACCAGCAGGAATCGATGTTGCGATCGCTGGAGAGCGCGCATCGTTTGCTGTCCTCACCCGAAGCCACGGCTTTCGATTTGGAGTTGGAATCGAAGCAAACCCGCGAAGCGTATGGGGACAGCCGCTTCGGGCAAGGATGTCTGCTCGCGCGGAATCTAGTTGAAAAGGGCGCGCGCTTTGTCGAGGTCACCACCGAGTATGTGCCGTTTTTCCAATGGGACACCCACAAGGACGGCCACGAGATTGCTGAGAAAATGCACCGCGAAGTGGATGCGCCGATCGCGCGGTTGATTCTCGATCTCGAAGAGCGCGGCATGCTCGACAGGACGCTGGTGGTCATTGCTTCCGAGTTCAGCCGGGATGCGATGATCGAGGGCGTGCCGGGATCGAAAGCTAAAGACCAGGCGACCGTGAAAGGCGACACCCTGGAAAAGCCGGCGAATTATGGATTGCATCGCCATTTCACCGGCGGCACTTCGGTTGTCATGTTCGGCGGCGGCGTGAAGAAAGGATTCCTCTACGGCGCGACCGCGGACGAGAGGCCGCTGATCGCAGTCGATAAACCGGTATCGATCTCCGACCTCCACGCCACAATTTTCACCGCCATGGGAATCAATCCGGCGATGATGTATGAAGTCGAGCGGCGTCCGTTCTATGCCACCCAAGACGGCAAAGGCAAAGCCGTGATGGATGTCTTCGCGTGAGGTGGAATCACCGGGAGCATCCTGCCCGAAGTTAGAAATACGCGGAGGTTGCAAAGCGGGGTGAAAATCGGGATTTTCACGCTGGCTGGTTTTTGATATCTCGTCAGTCCAATTCTGAGCGGGATCGGCCTCCAACCATCACCCTCTTTTGAATCAGCCCGTGGGATGGCCGTGGAAAGAAGCCGCAATGAACAAACGCAATATGATCAAACAAACCCTGAAATGGCTCGTCGCCCTGCTTGTGGCGCCGCTGTCCGTCAACCACGCTGCCGGCACCGCCGCGGACAAGCCCAACATCATCCTCATTCTCGCCGACGATATCGGTTACGGCGATTTCGGCTGCTACGGCGCGACGAAAGTGAAGACGCCGAATGTGGATCGCTTCGCCTCGCAAGGCTTGCGTTTCACCGATGCCCACTCGATGGCCTCGGTCTGCACGCCTTCGCGCTACGCCTTGCTAACCGGTGAATACGCTTTCCGCAAGAAAGGCACCGGCATCGCCTCGGGCGTGGATGGATTGCTCATCGCACCGGGCCGCACGACGGTGCCGTCGTTGTTGAAACACGCGGGTTACACCACGGGCATCGTCGGAAAGTGGCATCTCGGGCTCGGCGCCAAGCCGACCAATTACAATGTGGAGATCAAACCCGGGCCGCTCGAGACCGGCTTCAACTATGCGTGGATCATGCCGGCCACCGGCGACCGGGTGCCGTGCGTTTGGGTGGAAAACCACCGCGTCGTAAATCTCGATCCCGCCGACCCGATTGAACTCGACTACTCCGTCGGCCGTGGTTCGCCGCGCTCGTTCGTGAACGGCATTCCCCGCATCGGTGCGCAGACAGGTGGCAAGGCAGCGCTGTGGGACGATGAAAATCTTTCCACGGTCATTGCTGCGAAGAGTTGCGCGTTCATCGAGCAACACAAGGACCAGCCATTTTTCCTCGAAGTGGCAACCCACAATATTCACGTTCCGCGCGTGCCAAATCCGAAGTTCCGCGGCAAGAGCGAGTGCGGCGTGCGCGGCGACTCGATCGTGGAGTGCGACTGGATCGTCGGGCAGGTGCTCGACACCCTTGACCGTCTCAAGCTCACGGACAACGCGCTCGTTATTATCACCAGCGACAACGGCGGCGTCCTTGATAACAACGGCCCCGACATGGTGCATGGCATCGGTTCGAATGATGCTAACAACGGCCATCGTTTCAATGGCGTCCTGCGCGGCACCAAAGGCACCTTGTGGGAAGGTGGCACCCGGCTGCCATTCATCACCCGTTGGCCCGGCCACATCCAGCCTGGCGTTTCCGATGCGCTCGTTTGCCAGGTGGACATGCTCGCCAGCTTTGCCGCACTGACCGGGCAAAAACTAGCGGCTGCCGACGGACCAGACAGTTTCAATATTCTGCCCGCTCTCCTCGGGGAGAAAACAGATCAGCCATGCCGCGAATTCCTTATCGAACAGAATAACACCGGCACCGCGCTCGCCCTGCGCAAAGGCACTTGGAAATACCTTCCTGGCCAAGCTGCTGGGAAAGCCTCCCGTCGCAAGAAAGCGCGATCCGAGCGAGCATCCAAAACTGTTGCCGATCGCGACCATCCGCCCGCCGACGCCGAGCTCTACAATCTGTCCAACGACTTGAGCGAGACGAAGAACGTCGGCAAGGAGCATCCAGATATCGTTGCCGAACTGGCAGCCAAACTCGAAGAACTGAAAATGAAAGAAAGAAGCCGCCCATGATCAATCAATTTACCAACATAATTCTGTCAATCAGCCTGCTAGGAGTTTCCCTAGGCGCAGCCGCCGATGCGCGAGCGACGAGGCCCAATATCGTTTTCATCTTTGCGGACGATCTCGGATGGAAGGATGTGGGCTATCAGGGCAGCGACTTCATGGAGACCCCGAACATCGATCGTCTGGCAAAAGAGGGAATGGTTTTCACGTCGGGCTACGCGAGCGCGGGCAACTGCGCGCCAAGTCGCGCCTGCCTGCTCTCCGGCACGTACACTCCACGCCACCACGTTTTTGCGGTGGGCAGCACGGATCGCGGTCCAAAACAATCCCAGCGCTTGGTGCCGATCCCCAATAAAAGCGGTCTGCCGAAGGAGAACATTACGTTTGCCGATGCGATGAAGACGGCGGGCTACGTTACCGGGATCTTTGGAAAATGGCATCTCGACGGCAAAGATGGCGCGTCACCTGAGGCGCAGGGATTCGACGTGGTCCATCAATCGTATGGCGGTTGGAAAGGCAATCAGCCTGACAATCCGAAAGGCATCTACTCGCTGACTAACGCAGCGTGCGAATTTATCGAAAAGAACAAGGACCGCCCGTTTCTCGTTTATCTTCCGCACTATGCCATTCACGGCGGATTGCAGGCGCGGAAGTCCACGCTGGCGCGCTTCAAAGCGAAGCCGCCGGGCATTCAGCACCACAACGCGCTCTATGCTGCCTGCACTTTCGATCTGGATGATAGTGTCGGAATTTTGCTGAAAAAGCTCAAGGATCTCGGCCTCGAAGAGAAGACGATCCTCGTATTCACCAGTGACAACGGCGGCACGCAACAATCCTCGCAGGAACCGCTGCGGGGCAACAAAGGAGGTTATTATGAAGGAGGCATTCGCGAACCCTTCATCGTGCGTTGGCCGGGCGTGACCAAGACCGGCAGCAAATGCGGCGTGCCGGTGATCAATGTGGACTTGTTCCCCACTTTCCTCGCCGCGGCGGGTGCTGCCGTGCCGGCGGGAAAAGTTCTCGATGGCGAGAGCCTGCTCCCGTTGTTGAAAGGCGGCGGCGCGCTCAAACGCGAGGCGATTTTCTGGCATTTTCCCGGCTATCTCGACAATCCGGTCATCCGGGGGCGCGAACTCGATGTCCGCACGGGATTTCGCAGCCGGCCCGTAAGCGTGATCCACAAGGGCGACTGGAAACTGCACCTTTACCATGAGGAATGGCAACTCGACGGCGGGCGGGAAAAGCTCGCGACCAATCATGCCGTGGAACTTTACAATCTCGCCGACGACATCGGTGAGCACAACGATCTCGCAAGCACCAATCCCGTGAAACGCGACGAACTTCTGAACGAATTGCTGGAATGGTTCAAAGCGACCGACGCGCCAATCCCAACGGTGGCGAACCCCAAATACGACCCGGCCGCGAAGGCTAAGAAAGGTAAGGGTAAGGGAAGGAAAGTAAAAGAATCGGATTCAGACGAATCCGACTGATAAACCATAAAACACATGATGCTGCCGCTGGCAGCAATTCACGGTGCCGAGGTGCAAGCGGCACCAGGTCATAATATCCGCGATGATGGCGCATGGGCGTTGACACAATCGACCATGGCGACGCGTTATCCCGCAGCCCCGGAGTTGTCGCAGGTATTCCTTGCAGCCGTGCGTCCTATCCCGACGGCGTGTTGCGCGGACGCATCATCATTCGAGTCCGACAATCCGCACTCAGGCACCTTTACCGCGATCAACATTGTATTGGAGAAATCTCGACGGGTGCACCCATAACAACACCGGGATCTACCTCCAGCACGCCATTCGGTGCAAACTGGAGAACGAGTGCATCAACGTCGGAGTTCCCCATGTCAGAACATCGAAGCCGACGCACGAAAAGGCGGTGTCCCCCTCAGAACGCGTCCCAGCTTCTGTTAAGCCCGGCTCATGTCACCCCAACCTCCCACAACCCTGACAGCCAAACCGTCGCCAGCACCTTAAACTCGTATCCGCAAGTCGTCCAACATCACCGGTCCAATGCTAATAAGGTTCACGTGCGCGCGCGCCAATATTTGTTTCACTGCGGAATTCGCACCGTCGCTTCGTCGCTGGTAAAACCGGGCCCGTGCGGGCCGGCGGCGCGATAGACAGCGATGATCCGATAGGTCTTGCCGGCTTTCAGCTCGTAGCTCTTCTGGATGCTTCCGGTGACAAAATTCAGATTCTTGAAGTGATGGGTGAACGTCGCCTGAGGTGCGAGGCTGTGCGTGAGAAACGCCGGGTCTACTTTGGTCAGACCGCCGGGTGTGAGGGGATTTCCCAGTTCATCGAAGACGACGAACGCGAGCACGAGGCGGTTGGTCGGGTCTTGAATAGTTAGCGATTCCTTAGTCGGATTCGTGATGAGCAGATCCCCCGCGATTTTCGGGGGCCCGTCCTTGTCGAGCGTCGCGGTGAGTTTGAGTTGTAGTTCCAATTTCGTCCCCTCCGGCCATTTCGTATCTCCGGCGGCGCCGATGGCATGGACGTTGATGGGGAGCAATGCGAGCAGGGCGATGAGTGCGAGTTTCATGACGGATGGTTGATACGGGTAAGAAGCGGCTGGCTTGAACTACTTAGATTTTTTGGTATCGCCGCATCATGGATCTACTGCCTGCGACTTGGAGAAGGCGCGCATCGCCTGGTTGTAGGCATCGAGCTCGGCGCGGAATTGCGGCGTCTCCACGCAGCCGCGAAGCGGATCGATGCGGTAGCCCGTCTCTTCATCGAAGAGCGGCTTCCCCTGCGACCACGGCTTGCCTGCGTAAAGAATGCAGAGGCGGCCTGCCTCGATATCGGTTTTCGCGGATGCCTTGCCTCGCTCCTCAGCGGCGGCGATGTCCTCCGGGTTACTCTCTGCAGACTGCGAGGCGGCGCTGATCGGTGAATGATTCTCCACGATTTCGATGCGGATTGGCCGCGCGGTGATTTCGCCGACCCAGACTTTCGGATCCTTCAAATCAAGGCCTGCGGGGGTGAGATGGATCGCAGTGACGAGGAAACTCCGCGCCTCCTTTCCGATGGCGGTGTAAGGATGCCCGAGACCGGCCAGATTCCAGCCTGAGAGCGAGACGGTGCGACTGATCGTGTCGTACGGCGGGATTTCCTGACGCACCATGGTTTCTCCGATGCTTTTGTCTATCAGCGCGGGTTCGGGCGTTGTGGTAAATGAGATCGATCCGCCGTTTTCATCGGTAAATGTGAACTGGTGAAACGTGCCGCGCATCTGGTCTTGCGCGTCGAGCACTGTAAATGGCCGGTTGGTCGTGTTCCTGAAGGTGAAACGCAAGATAACGTTGTCGCCGACTTTGAAGATCGGGCGCTCGGCTTCGACGCGCAGTTGCAGACCGTATTTGACCTCGCTCCAGCTCGCGGTCTCCCACTCGGCGAGCTTTGGCTTGAGCGCTTTGAGCAACTTCGACATCGCGGCACCGGCTTCGTCGTGGAGTTGTGCGCGGAGGACATTGAGCCGCACGCCGGTGGGCCGCGACCAGCCGAGGTTTTCGTAAAAGTCGTGCCCGTTCTGCCGCACGCGCAGGACGTAACACGGCTGGGCCTTCGCGATATCGAGCGAATCGTAGTCCTTGGCGGTATCGAAGAAACGGGTTTGCGCAAGGTGATCGAGCACCCGGGCCATTTGCTCCGGCGAGACGGCGACATTCTCCCACGGCTCCGAGCCCGGACCTTCGTATGAGCCGACATGCAGGGTTAGCCGCCGAAACGGCGTGCCCTGCGTGTCCTCGTCGTAAAACTTCACGTCCACCTGCGCACTCTCTGCTTGCTTCAATGCCGCGGGAGGAATTCGCGCGGGCGGTGGCGGCGGCGCGAGCCTTTGGCCGATTTGGATTTTCACGGGATTGCTGAAGACTCGAACACTCGGCGTTTCTTCGAGCCCCATACTCACGCGCACCGAGTGCTCGCCGGGTGTGAGCACGAACGGTTCGTGGCTTTCCTTCGACTGCCACCGCGCCGGATCGAGCATGATGGAAATGTTGTTAAAAATCTCACCCGGCTTGATTGGACCCGAGAGCACGTCCACCGGGCCGGAATACACATGCAACTCGCCGTCGATCTCCACCTCTGCGACCTCTTGCTGCCGCGCGATGAAAGGGCTGTGCTCACCCCGGTTGCGCAGCGTGAGTTTGAACGTCGGCAGGCCGTCGTCCCGTGGATCCTCGCTCAGCAACGCCTGCACCCCATCCACCGTTTCGCCCCATTGCCCTGCGGAAAGCGCAGTTATGTGATCCGCAAGCAGTCGCTCGACCTCGCCCTTTTGCCACGACTCCACGTTTTCGCGCAGCACCTGCAACGTCGCGCGAACGGTGACCGCGTCGAGGTGCGTCAATACCTGTACGAGCGCGTCCCATCCGCGCTGCGTGCTGCCTTTTCCGGGATTCTCCATCGCCTTCACGATCGTCTGCATGAGCACCGCTTCCTTGTCCTGCGACGCGAGGAGCAGCGTCGTGGCTTCCGCCAGGTCAGCGTCCTGCACCGTCGTCTGAGAGGAACCCGCCGCCTTCAATGTCTCGGCAGCGGAGACGATTTCAACAGGGATGGGTTTTCCATCCCACGCGCGCAAACAGACGAACGCGCTCTCATACAAATGCGAATTCGTTGGCCGCTGATAAATCTTCGTTATGAGTGCGCGCATCTCGCGCCAGCCCTGCTGCCGTGCGAGCGCGATGGCCGCACTGGTGAAGCTGCTGGCGTTGGCATTCGCGTAGCGGCCTTGGGTCGCCAGCAGGTCGCGACAGATGCCTTTGTGCTCGGGTCGGAAAAGGCTGCCGGCATCGGCCAAATTCCAGACCAGTTTTCCTTTCGCGGCGTCATCCAGCGTCGCGAAGTTTGCGAAGTCCTCGCCCATTTCCTTTGGCGCTGCGGTGCCGTCCAAATCCGCGAGCGGCGCGAGTTCGGCGCGCACCAGCTTCGTGAGTGCGGTGAGCAGCGCCGGATTTCCCGCCGAGATGATGACGTCACCGGACAATCCCAGCCGCCCGTATCGCGTCAGTCCGTAGGGTCCTGCCGCACCGGGCAGCCGCGGGCTGAGCGACACCGTGATGCGATACATGATTTCCTTCGGGGCGTCGTTCGGCGGCCCTTCCGTCGTCACGGCTGGAAAGCGGAAATCGATCCGCAGCGTGCCCTTTTCCGACTGTCCCGCCAGCGAACGCCAAAGAGTGCCGCTATCGGTGCGGCGAAGCGCGGGAAATTTTTCCGACAGTTCCGTAATACCTGACCGCAAGCCCGCATCTGCTATGGCGAGCAGCTCGTTACGTTTGCTTTTGACCTCCTCCGCGAGATCGAGCGGCTGATGCGCCGGACTGTTTGGATCATCGGGTTCCCGGGCGAACTGCGGCGGAGGTGGCCCAACGGTTTTGGCTGCGGTCGGCTCAATCGGTGGGCCGCCTCCCGGCGCAAGTTTCAACAACTCCAGCATCGCCGCCTTGAACTCCGGATTCAGCCTAGCACCGAAGTCGAAATACACCGCCACGCCCTGCCCGGTCTGCGGATCGAAAACGGTGTTCCCGTAACTCTTCCAGTAAGGCCGGTCGATGAATTGCGGCAGGTCCGCCTGGCTCACGAGCGGCTCGTCCAAACGCTGGATAGTCAGCAGGAAACCCTCCGCTGACGGCCCGGTTTCCTTGCGCGTCTCCGTCGCAATCTCGCCGGTCATCCACCGCGTGTGGACCTGGAAATCCTGCGTGGCGTGCTGCGCCGTGAATTCGTCCTTGCCGGTTCGTGTATCAGCGTCAGCGAAAGAGTTCCGGATCAGCCTTTGCGCGTGCTCGCACAGCTCCGCGAATGCAACCGGCGCGCTCCTCCTCCCACTGCCTATAACCTCTGGAACATTTGGCGGCGAACCGCGCCCTATGATACTTACGGCTACGATGACGATGATAAATAACGCAGCACCCAGTGGCATCAGCCACCACGCACGCTTCCGCTGTGAGCGATCACTTTTGACGCTTTCCTTCCCAATGGATTTCTCGGGTGAATCCATAATTGTTTCCACACCTGTCCGAAAATCCCTCGCGGTCTGGTAGCGCATCGTCGGCTCCCGCTCCAAGGCCCGGAGCACGATCTCATCGAGCCGCACATCGATTTGCACCTTGCGCGATGGCGGCTGGAGTTTGTCTGCCGGCAGCTCGCCGGTGAGCATCTCGTAAAGGATCACGCCGAGCGAATAGATGTCCGCGCGGTGATCGGTGCGCTGATGCTCGCGCTGCTCCGGCGCCATGTATTGAGGCGTGCCCGCTGGCTGCGAATCAGCGAGGCCGGTGGCGGAATCCTCGCCGAGCATTTTCGCGATGCCGAAGTCTGCGATTTTCACCACGCCCGCTTTATCGAGGAGAAGGTTCTCCGGCTTGATGTCGCGATGCACGATCCCGCGATCGTGCGCGCATTGCAGCGCCTCGCAAATCGGCGGCACGATCGCGAGCGCCTGCTCCGGTGTGAAGCGGCCCGCCTCCATCGCCTGCCGCAGATTCACACCATCGACGAACTCCATCAGCAGATAGAAAAAGCCGCCTGCCTGCCCGAAGTCGTGGATGGTGACGATGTTCGGATGGCTCAACTTCGCCAGAGCCTGCGCCTCGCGACTGAAGCGCTCCGCAAACTCGGGGTCGTCCACGCGCTCGGGGGCGATGAGCTTCAGCGCTACGAACCGGTCGAGCGATTTCTGCCGCGCCCGATAGACCACCCCCATGCCGCCGCGTCCGAGGCATTCGACGATTTCCAACTGGGGGAAATCAGGCGCGATTTCCTCAATGGAGGGCGCGGCACCGGTTGGCGGGCCTGACTCGCTGCCGAAGAGCGAATCGCCCGCGAGATTCAGCCGCGCCACGCAGCGCGGGCACAGACCCTCCGACGCTTTCACTGACACGATGCCGCCGCATTGCGGGCAAATCCGGGCGGATGGGGTGGGATTAGGCATGACGGGTTTGTTCTGCCATCTCTATACGGAACCGGGTCCGGGCGTTACGGAAATTCCCGCAAGGACTTTATGCACCGGCGAGCACCGCCACCAGATGCCGAAACTCGACCTCCACATCCTCGTCGCGGCTTGCGACCGTCTGCGCGACTTCGGTGCGGAACAGTTCGCGGAAGCGCTTCCGCAGCCGGTGCGCCGCCACGCGCACCGCTCCGTCGGAGGTGCCCAGCGCCGCCGCCATCGCGGCGTAATCAGAACCGTCTTTGGTGGTGTTGAGCGTACCTTTCAATACCTCGAAAGCCGCCTCCTTCCCCGCCGCTAGAAATTCCTCACGCAGCGCGCGCATCACCGCGTCGAGTACCATTAACGCCCAGCGCAGCTCGAAGACCTCGTCCGCCGCCAACTGCGGCGCATCCTCCGCGCAGACCATTTCCGCCATCGGGAAATCCAGCGACAAATGCATCGCTCCGCCACCCCGCATTTGTGCCCCAGCATGGTCGCGTTCTTTCGCGAGGAAGCGCTTGAAAGCCATTTGCAAAAACGCCCGAAACGGCCCCCGCTCGCGCCTCACCGCCTGCAAATAATCCTTCTCCACCAAGCGCGCGAAGAACGCCTGCGTAGCATCCTCCGCGTCGTGCGGAGTCATCCCTCGCCGCCGCGCATAGCCATAGAGCGCCGGCCAGTAGCTCCGGCAAAGCGTCTCCAGCGCCCCCGCCGCATCGCGCTCCGCGCCATCGCGCGCCGTCAGCACCACGGACCAGCGAGTGGTGGCGAAGTAGGAGGGGTTTTCGGGAGTTTCCGGATCGGACATCGTCGGGGATTTCCTTCCTGATACGCATCCGCGTCCTCGTGTTACACCGTTGTGACAGCTCCCAGCCATGCGTTGCATGTCTCATGGCTGTTGAATTGACGGTCCGCTTGACAGCAAGGAGCATGCTCTCACGAGAATCCCCTGCCGCTCGCTCCGATCGCCGTCGAGTCCCACGCACGCCCACCATCCAGACCGCGAAACGCCGCAATGACATCCATCGATACCGCGTTCGTGCTGCTGGGGCTGTTGTTAATCGCGGCACTGGTCGCGATGCGGGCGAAATGTCCGCCGCCGGTGGTTTTCGCAGCCTTCGGCATTGCATGCGGCTTGGGATGGCACCTCGTGCCGGCACTGCCGCCGGTTCGCGTGCCGCCGGATCTGGTGCTGCTTATTTTTCTGCCCCCCTTGTTGGTCACGGCGGCCTATGAATTGCCGCTCGCCTCCCTGCGCCGGAATCTGTGGCCGATCGCGATGCTGGCGGTCGGGCTGGTGCTCGCCACGATGCTGCTCGGAGCCGGCATCGGCCATTTCCTGGCCGGCCTGCCGTGGGCGGCGGCTTTCGTCCTCGGCGCCGTCATCGCGCCGCCCGATCCGGTCGCCGCGACGGCCGTGGCCGGCCGGACCGGCTTGCCGCACCGGCTGGTCGTGATTCTGGAGGGCGAGGGCCTCATCAACGACGCGATCGCCATCGTGGCCTACAGCGTCGCGCTCCAAGCTGCGGTCACCGGCGAATTCACCTGGGGCGGCGCGGCGCTCGATTTCCTCCGTGAATCGGTCATCGGCATCACCTTGGGCTTCGTCGTCGGATGGGCCGCGATGCAGCTCCGCATGCGCGTGAACGACGTGTCGATGAACGTCGGCGTGTCGTTCGCGACGCCCTATCTCGCTTATCACCTGGCCGACCGCGCGGGCGGTTCCGGCGTGCTTGCCGTCGTGACGCTCGGCTTTGTGCTGCGCCACTACGCCGCCAGGGTCCCATCGGCCGCCGCGCGGTTGGCCGCCCGCACCGCCTGGGGCGCCTTCCGCTATGCGACGACGGCCCTGTTGTTCTTCCTGCTTGGCCTGCTGCTGGGCGAAATCTCGATCGGCTGGCCCGGCTGGGCGATTTTCTGGTCGGGCCTGGCGCTGGCCGTGGCTACCAGCGTGCTTAGGCTGTGCTGGATGTGGACGGTGCCGCGGGTGGCCATGTCGATCAATCCGGGCCATCCCTCGTCTACTTGGCAGGAGCAGGCGGTGCTGGGCTGGGCCGGCATGCGCGGCGTGGTCTCGCTGGCCCTGGCGCTGGCGCTGCCGATGACGCTCGAAACGGGCGACGTCCGGACCACCATCATTTTCATGACCTTCATGGTCATCTTCGTCACCTTGCTGCTCCAGGGGGCGACGCTGCTCCCGCTGATCCGCTGGCTGGGTGCCGGAGATACCGAACGCGCCCGGCGCGACGAAACCGAGGCGCGCGCGCGTGCCGGCGAGGCCGGCGAGCGTGCCATCCGCGAGCATTGGGAAAGCGGCGCCATTTCCGCCCGAGGCGAGCGCCTGGCCCAGCGCGTCGCCCGCGGCAGCGTGGGCATCGCCTGTGCGGGCTCGCCTCTCGAATCCGATGAGAAATCCCTGCTTCTCGACGCGCTAGATGCCCAGCGCGTGGAGGTTGCCCGTCTTCGCGACGACGACCGCCTGGGCGAATCCCTCACGGAGCGCCTGGAGACCGAAATCGACATCGACGACATGGTCGTCTTCGGAGAAGCGGAGCGGCTCACGGGAGCGAAAAACGACTGAAGCGGCCCCACGCGAAATCCTTTATTTCCAAATAGCCGTCTGCATCCCAGGACAGCCACCGCCGGATTCACGTCGATGCGAACGCCGGCTCGCCAGGATTTCCGGCCTGCCGCCCGCGCAAACGGAGGCGCCGGTGCCTGTTCCTGGCCGGAGCTGCGGCGGTTTCGGGAGCGTCGCGCCGATAGCTGACTACTCGCACGAGATCGCAGGTTTTTGTTAACCTGCCGAAAATCCAGGCTGTAAGCAAACTGGTGCCATACGGGCCGAAGATGCTCCCAATGATCCCGAAAATAAACCCTCTTGTCCCGCCCACCGGTCGGGCCCGTCAGTGATTTCGGGAGCTTCCGAACAACCCCGAATTTCTAATAACTCCCGCGGATGTTCGATTCATCGCTTTCCGGGGAATCTCCTGACCATCCGCCATTCGATTCCATGCTCATAAACCCGATCTACGATCGCTATTTCCGCGCCGTTTTCCTACTCGCTCTGCTAGTCGGATTGCAGGTCGCTTGTTTCGCGCAATCCGGCTCGCGCCCCAACATCATTTTCGTCCTTTGCGACGATCTGGGCTATGGCGACACGGGTTACTTTTTCCAGAAACTGCGGCAGGCGGCGAACGATCGCAGCGAACCGTTTTTCATCACCCCGAAGCTCGACGCGCTCGCGGCGGAGGGCTTGCAACTCCCGCATCATTACTGCCCCGCGCCGGTTTGCGCCCCCTCGCGCGGCTCGTTGCTCACGGGTCGGCATCAGGGTCATGCGAATGTGCGGGACAACCAGTTCGACAAGGCGCTGGAGGACAATCACACGCTGGGCACGGTCATGAAGCAGGCGGGCTATGCCACGGCTTGCATCGGCAAATGGGGCGTGCAGGGAAGCGGCAGCACTCCGGCGGCTTGGCCCGCGTATCCGACCAAGCGCGGTTTCGACTATTTCTATGGATACGTGCGGCATGTGGATGGGCACGAACACTACCCGGTGGAGGGAGGGCCGGGTGGAGGACCCAAGGAAGTTTGGGAGAACAATAGCGAGGTCTCCACCGGTCTCAACAAGTGCTACACGACCGATCTTTTCACTGCCCGCGCGAAGAAGTGGATCGTGGACCAGCGCGCGGCCAATCCCGCGCAGCCGTTCTTTCTTTATCTTTCCTACGACACGCCGCACGCGGTATTGGAACTGCCGACCCAAGCTTATCCCGCGGGCGGCGGGCTGACGGGCGGACTCCAGTGGCTCGGCACGCCGGGCAAAATGATCAACGCGGCGAACGGCACCGTGAATTCATACTTACACCCGAGCTATGCGGGTGCGACTTGGGACGATGACAACAACGGCGCGACCCCCGAGGTCGCTTGGAAAGACGTTTACAAGCGCTACGCCACCGACGTGCGACGCATCGACGACTGCGTGAACGACCTCGTGCAAACATTGAAAGATCTGAGCATCGATAATGACACGCTCATCGTTTTCACCAGCGATAACGGGCCGAGCAAGGAGTCGTATCTGCCGGAACCTTACGACCCGAATTTTTTCAATAGCTTCGGCCCCTTCGACGGCATCAAGCGTGATGTGTGGGAGGGC
>JBBSUD010000072.1:0-29233 GCA_038235225.1 Verrucomicrobiales bacterium | reverse complement strand
GGCTCTTCAGAAAAATTTGTGGGCGAATTTCGGTTCGGGTAGTTTCCCAAGTGTATGGAACAGAGAGATTTGCAGCAAGTCGAAACTGCGGTACCCGTAAGCTTTTCTCATGCACAGATTGATCCGCAGATTCAGACCCTCGACCACGCCGCTCGAATACACCTTGCCGGCCTTGAAATAGTTCATCAGGAGGTCCTCGTGATGGCGCAGGGTCCGGACGAATTTCTTCATCGGTTCGAGGCGGCTGCGCATGGTCCGCGCGCACCATTTCTTCAGATACCACCTCGCCCAGCGGGGGCTGTTATACTTCCAGAAGCCGTCGAAGGCATATTTGAGATACCAGGCGCGGGAGGTTTTCAGATCGTATTTCAGCATCTCGGAAAGTTTCGCCGCCTGTTTCCAGGTGAGGTTGCGCGGACGTTTCAGAAAGCAGTAGCGGGAGTTTTTGAGAATGGGTTCGTAGCCGTCGCGAGCGAGCTGTTTGGCTTCCTGACGGCGGACTTCATCGACCGCTTCGCCGAGCTTTTTGGCGATGTGGAAGCGGTCGAGGACGTTGAGGGCGGCGGGCAGCATTTTCCTGATGACATTCAGATAGGGTTTCCACATGTCGGAGCAAACGACTTTGATTTTCGCGCGGCGCTCTTCGCCGAATTCCTCGAAAAACCCGGTGAGCGACGCGGTGTTGCGGTCCCGGATGACGCCGAGCAGGCGCTTGCAGCCGTTATCGATTTGATAGACCAGGGTCATGTACTTGTGCCCTTTGCTATAGGTGACCTCGTCAACGCCGAGGGCGGTGATGCCGCTGAGATCCCGATGTTTCAAGCCGTAATCCACGACCCATTTGACCGATCGGCAGACGGTGTCCCAGGTGGTGTGGAAGCTGGCGGCGGTTTGTTTCCAGCTGAGCAGCCGCGCCCATGAGGCCAGGAAAAGCCGATAGACGTCGCAGCAGGAGTGCTTGCCCTGTGCCCAGGGAACGCGCTCGATCTTGATGCCGCAGGTGGGGCAATCGACACGCCGCATGGTATAGGAAAGACTTACCGGAATGTTCCAAAGCGGGACGAAACCGAAGAGCCGGGGCTCCGGCATGCGGTCGTATCCGGGACGTGGTTTCCCGCAACACGAGCAGACGGCCCTGCCGTTGGCCCGCGGCCGGACCTCGGCGACAATGCGCCTGGATTTGCCCGATCCGAGCATTTTCACGTTGTGGTAAACGAAGCTCTTGAGCGGGTGGACTTTATTGAGTAGTGTCTTGAGAAGAATCGGCGGCCTCCTGGTTGGTTTGTTGTAACAAGCGGAATCTGCCGGAGGTCGCCGGTTCGCTCAACCCGCATTTTCAGCCGGGATGGCGCGATGGGGAGGACGCCGTGGCAGCCGGACCAAAGAAGAGAAAGTTGCCCACAACCGTCCGCTTCTCCGACGAGTTTCGGACCCATTCTCGAAGCGGCCGGTTGTGGACAACTTTCAAGAGACTCCCGCCGCTTCGCGGCGCCCGGGCACCGGATTCCACCCACAGATTTGGCGGAAGAGGCCAAAAGTCATATCGCTTATTTCACATATTTTAGCTCGGTGGAATCCATTGTCGAACTCCAAAAGCCATGGACAATTCTTGGATCGGCAATATCGCCGGTCAACGCGCTCTTTTTAAAGCCAAGGTCGTCCAGCGGAATTGCCTCCATCGAGTCGTTCTCGACCCAGAGCCGGCGCCAGACGGTGAGGGGAGGTGTGGCGGGTGCGGCGCCGGATTGGGCAAGTTCGGGGCCGAGGTAGGCGTCGGCGGTGGGATCGCTGGTTTGGGCGTCTTCGTACATGGATTCGTCGAAGAGGGAGGCGACGATGCGATAGTTGTTGCCGGGCTGCATGCCTACGCGGAAATCGAGATGAGCTTCGCCATCGTTGTCCAAAGTGACCTCTGCGGTGGCGGTTCCCCATACGGGTTCGTTCCAGAATTCGCCGGCGGTGGCAGTGCTCATGTAATCTTGAAGGTTGTCGCCGCCGGCGGGACCATTGGTATCGATGACGGCATTTCCGGTCAACGCCATGGCGCGGTTGACGGCTGATCTCGTGCGCCGCAGCAAGCGGCAGGAGTTTTTGTATTTCTGAATCTTGGCATCGCCGCCTTATCGTTGAAACTTTCTCGCCACCAGCCAAACGAGAAGGAAAAATACGACCACTCCTCCGGCGATCCAAGCAGACAAGGCGCTAGCCGACACTTTTACTATGTTCCAGCGGCTTGGACGGGCGATCAGGTTTTTCCTAGCATCTTTCATTAGCCTTTGATGACGTTCCTCTTTCTCGAATTCGAGTTGCGCTATGTTTTTGAATGCCAAGGACTGTGCGGAGGGATCGAAACCTTCGATTTGTTTTAGAATGATACGCGCTTCAGGCTCGGGTATCCACGTTGCAACAATATCCGAGGCGTCGGGTGCAACAAGGATTGCGAACCTCCCGCCTTTGAGAGGATCAAAGTTGTGGTCCGAAGGTGCATGGTCGAAGCTCGACTTTCTACCGATGACGAAAAGCCTGCGTTCACTGTGATCTCGCGAAATCCCAGGTTCAGGAACGATTTCCGGGGCATGCGGAACTATGGCCAATGTGTTTATGATTGCCAGTTCCGAAGGATTCATGACAGAAGGGTCATTCCTTATTCGACCGATTCCCGGGATTTCATCCCATGATTCCGGAAGCGTATGGCCCTCTCGGATGACCTCGTCCCAGACGATCATCGCCAGTCTCCTGCAAATCCCCAAGGTAGGGGTTTCAAGGTTATGAGCTATCGCTGCATTCACTGTTCCAAGTAAAAACGCGATCAGGATAATTTTTTTTGTCATTCTGACCATCGATTGGATTTTCTAAAACGACGAACGGTTACCGGACGGAATTCCGCGTTTTCAGGTGTAATGCTGCTAACTCCATCCATCGCTGCGGACATGAGGCCTCCTTCGTTATGATTACTATCGGCCGAGTCGTGCCCCGGCTGATGTCCCATTTCATGTCCAAGAGATGCTGAAATCCACTTCCCCAGTCTCACATTCGCGGCACTAACCGTTTCTGATTTAGGGTCGCGCAATGAAACCTCGAACAACTCCCGACACGCTTCCACGAAAACGGTCGAATGGTCATCAGCACCATAGGTGGCAGTTTCGCCATACAGGGTCGATTCATCCGAGTTCGGATCCTTGTCTTCCGTTTGAGGTCCCTGATATGCCGCCGTGACCGGGCAAACCCAGCAGGCTTTCCGGTCCTGAAGGTCCTTTACGTTTGCAACGACCGTGGAAGACATTCCATATCCATTGGTGGAAACGTCCTCATTTACATGAAACGGGACTTCGCGCCGGTTCGGTGGATTGAAATCGATAGCATCAACCACTTCGACGAATGCCGGGCGGAAATAGGACTTCAGTTGCTCGTTGACAAGGTCCAGGCGTGGTAGCGGAGGGTCAACCAGTCCGAAGTCATCGTCGTCGTAGAGACGGAAGCCTGGGCCGAGAGGAACATTCGGGTAGCTGTCCGGAACCGAAACGAAATAGGGAGAAATCCCATAGTGGCCGCTACCGATGACCGGGTGTTCGATGCTTTGAACCATGATGCGCCCATGTTCCAAGGTGTCGAAACTCGACTGGTCGCTGATCTGGGGGATGAAGAAGAGGGTATTCGTTTCACCGTCTATTAATGCATTGATTGCAGGGGGATTTAGATCCCAACTCAAGTCGTTTCGTTTGTAGCCAAACTGATCCAATGGGATCGCCTCCATCGAGTCGTTCTCGACCCAGAGCCGGCGCCAGACGGTGAGGGGGGGCGTGGCGGGGGCGGAGCCGGTTTGGGAAAGTTCGGGGCCGAGGTAGGCGTCGGCGGCTGGATCGCTGGTTTGGGCATCGGCATACATCGTCTCGTCGAAGAGGGAGGCGACGATGCGGTAGTTGTTGCCAGGCTGCATGCCGACGCGGAAGTCGAGGTGAGCCTTGCCATCGTTGTCCAATGTGACCTCGGCGGTGGCGGTTCCCCAGACAGGGTCGTTCCAAAATTCGCCGGCGGTGGCAGTGCCCATGTAATCTTGAAGGTTGTCGCCGCCGGCGGGACCATTGGTATCGATGACTGCATTTCCGGTTATCGGATCTTTGTCGAACGCCACAAAAGTGCCATCGTCGATATCGAAGGCTTTGAGATGCACTGTCTTGCTTTGGAGACCGGGAGCGGATTTCACAACCACGGTTAGCTTCGCCCGGAGCGTGACATCGGAGGCGACGGGCGTTTTGAAGCCGGGGAAGATTCTGAGACCTTTTTTCTCGTGCGGCTCCCA
The DNA here is from genome assembly GCA_038235225.1 of Verrucomicrobiales bacterium. Classification (GTDB taxonomy): domain Bacteria; phylum Verrucomicrobiota; class Verrucomicrobiia; order Verrucomicrobiales; family Akkermansiaceae; genus Luteolibacter. Next base: position 24,933 of record JBBSUD010000072.1, on the reverse strand, counting down.
CGGGTCGATATGGTCGAAAACATTGTCGTATCCGGCGATTTCCTCGAAATCGATTTGCAGGGGCAGCAGGGCGAATACTTTGGGGGCGGAGCCGGTTTTCGTTAACTGGATGAGCATGCCGCAGTCGCGGGTGGAGGATTCCAGCGGCATATACCATCCGTCGGCAACGAAGTTCGCGATCCTTAATCCGGCCCATTCCTCCAGCGGTAGCCAACTATCGGTGCGGCCGTCGCTGGTCCGGTCTCGCGTCCAGAGGTTGTTCGCGGCGTCGATAAACGCGCCCCATTGGGTGGAGGCGACGATCCGATGGCCGCCGAAGGTGGAGCCGGAAGTGAAGTGTTCCCCTTCGTCCATGAGATAGATGCCGGATGGGGCACCCCAATTGCTCACGGAAGCCCGGCCGTTCGGCAGATCCTGGCATCGGACCGATTCCCATTCCCCGATGCCGGGCATGGTCTTTTCCGATCCGTCCGGTGCGAACAGTTTGTCATGCGCGGCAATCCAGCCGTTCTTCGACACGCTAACCCGTTCCGGACCGGGAACTCCATTCGGCCCATCGTGAGGAAGAATGCAAATCGGAGCGATGGTCGAGGTGCCGCCGCTGGCGGTCATTCCATATACCTGATCTTCGTGAGGATCAACTTCGCCATACATGGTTGTCAGGTATCCGATGGCGCGGCCGGAGCGGTCGCCTCCGATGGCGGTGACGCGGTAGCAGTTCGTGCCAGCCTCGGCGAGCTTTTGCCACAGGGAGAACGCCGCGCCGGCAGGCGGAGCGAGAATCATTCCGCCGAAACGATCGTCGATGGTGTCAATATCGGCGCGATATAGGATCGAGTTTCCGGCCATGCCCACAGCTCCCCGATTCTCGCGGGTAATGGTATCGTTGTCCCAGAATGGGTCGTTATAAGTAACATCCGGCCCGGCAACCGAAACAAACGCCGCCGGATCGAGTTTCCAAAATCCTTCGACACCGTGGCCGGATACCAACACATCGTAATTGTCTAGCAGTTCGAGGCATCCGAATCTTCCATCACTGGTGAGATCGTAATAGGATTCCGGCATCGCGACAGCAACGAAGCGGTCGATGGCGGGTCGCTCCCAGTCGATGATTTTATCTTGGGGAGCCGCGTCGAGCGCGTCGTCTATGGCATCGCCATCTTTATTCGTCAGCGTGGCGTCTGGATCGGATTGCACGCCGGCTTCGAACGCTTCAAGGTTGGTGGCGCCGCTGCGGGGAAAATTTGCCGAGGCGTCTGTCGCGTCGGTGGGATTGAGATTGTGGGCGATTTCCCAGCCATCGGGCAGGCCGTCGTGGTCGGTGTCCGGGTCGAGCGGATCGGTGGCGGGACGGGGCGGCGGGGGTTGGATTTCGATTGAATTCGAGAGACCGTCGTTATCGTAATCCGCGGTTTCGGGAGTTTCCTCCGGTCCGGGAAGTTGGTCGGCATATTTCAGGCGGAAAAACGTGCTGGCAGACGTGGGGGTGAGCTCGTAGCTAATTTCCCCGCCCGCGCCAATTTCGATCAAGGGTGCCCACAACCATGTCCCCAGCGGATCGGCGGCGCTGGAGGTCTGGAGAAAGTAGGTACGGCCAGGCGCACCAGGCCAACGGAGAAACATGGTACCTGCGGGAGATTGGACCATATCGAGCGATTGCACGCTTGCTGCGGGCAAGGCCGGAATTGCAAAATATGCGGAGGCGAAACATCCCATGAGTTCGCGGATCATTGTGTCGCCCCTTTCGATTCGGGCCGGGGTTCGGCGAGGTAGCGGCTGCCGCGATGGGGCTGCAGGATGATGGTTTCGTCGCGCGGTATCGGCGGGTTGGCCGCATGCCATTCCGCTGACGCGCGGAAATATTCACGGCGGGCGGCTTGGAATGCGGTGAGTCGTTCTTTCTCGGCCGCTATAACAGACTTGACCGCCAGTATGGGCATCAAATCGCCACTGTCGGGATCGCCCGAAATCATTACGATTTCGCCCGGCGGAACTTGAGGGGGAACGAACGCGGATGGAGGGGAGAACTTGCGAAGTGCCTTCGAGTCAAAATCCGTATGCATGAGGTAAAGCGAATAGTTTTCTCCGCCGCGAACGAAGCCGCCAATGCCCGCCAGCAGACCGATATCGAAGCCGCAATCCGCTTCATAGGCGTCTCCGCTGTCCGGGTTCCGCCATTGCACGCGGCTAACTGCATGGTCGTAAACCGTGGCTCCGAGCATCAGTGTGTGGCGGCGTATGGAATCGAAGCGGGCCACTTCTTCCGCAGTTAGGGAAATCGTGGGGGCCGCATCGGCAATCGCCGGTTCCGGCAGATCCGGCGCAGTGGACGCCTCGCCCCGAATGATGGTGGTGGTGCGGGAAAAATTACCGGGAATAGCCACGACAGCATCCTCGCGGATGGCCGGCAGACGCTTCGGCGCAACAGGCGCGGGCGGGACGAAGGGCGCGACGTCCAAAGATTGGGAGATATAGGTGCGGGCATCCGATGGTTTCGCCGGTTCCGCAGAGGCAGCGTATGGAATTAGAACCAGCGATATGATTGTTAGATAGTTCCAGACACGCATGGCCGAACTTGGCCATCATGCGGAGAGGAGTCAAATTGTTTTGTCTGGCGGGTGGCAAAACCGGATCCGGAACAAGTTGTGGCAGATTTCGTCAGATTTCTAAAAGACCGGCGGTTGGAGAGCGGGATATCCCAAACCCAACTATCGCAGCTTGCGGGAATCAGCCGGACGGGCCTGCGGCACATCGAGGATGGCGATGTGCTGCCATCGCTCGTCAGCGCGATCCGGATTGCCCGCGCGCTCGGCGTGGGCGGCGAGGATTTCGCCAGGATGTTCGATGGGTAACGTCAGCCGAGTTTGGGTGGCAACGATGAATTTGTGAATGATTTGCGCAAAAAAATCAGGGCGGTCGTTTCCGCTTTCCACGAGCGGGGCGGAGTCCCGCAATATGCCCCCCGACCACGCACTTCCGGCGACCGCTCGTGTAGCACGGCCGTTTTTGAATCTGCCGGCCTCGCGACGCAATAGGGCCATGAGCTTGTTTGCTCTCACGTATCCGGCATATTCTTCGAGTTCTTCGGGCGAGAGTTCGCCCTCGTTGTTTTTCGAGGCTAGTTGCTCGATACGATTCCGCACCGACGGGTCCACCTGAGCATTGATGACTTGATCCACTTTGCCGGAAAGAATCATAGCGAGCAGTGGACCTACCCTGCGTTGAAAGGCCGCTTGGGAACTCATGAGGATCAAGCTAGTCATTGACTTCTCCGAAACAAGTGCAGAGACATTAATGGGTTTCGGACGCCCCCGCTCATTTCACCGTGATCATCCCGCTCATCTGTGAGAAGTGGCCCGGGGTGGTGCAGAGGAACGGGTATTCCCCCGGTTGGGAAATCGTGAAGGTGATCGTGTCGCTCTCGCCGCCGCCGAGGCGGCGGGTGTGCGCCACCACGAGCTTTTTCGACTCCGCGTCCCGCGGCAGATATCCGTCTTTTTCCGCCGCGGCGGCCTTGCCGGCGAAGGTGGGCAGCGAGGTGCCGGGCTGGAGGATGACCAAATTGTGCGCCATTTGCTTTGCCGGGATTTTGCCGACGTTCTTCAGCTTGAGGACGATTTTCCCGCCGGCCGCGGCTTCGAATCCCCGGCTGTTGTAGGTCATTTGGTCGTTGCAGGTGATTTCCACTTTGAGCGGCGCCGGCGCGGCGGCGAGCGGGGCAATGGCGAGGGCGGAGGCGAGCAGGAAATTTCTCATAACGGCCCGGCACCCTGCCCGCCGCCCGCACGATCCGCAATCCACAATCGCTCAGCCCGATTTGCCCTTGCCGGTCGCACCCGCGCCCGGAAATCTGCGCCGGTGATCTCGCCGGGGGCCGTCATCGCATCGGTGCTGCCGGTGTATCTGCTCATCGCCGCCGGTGCCGCCTTGCGGAAATCCGGCGTGATCCGGCGCGAGGATGACGAAGGCATCATCCGCATGATTTTCCTGGTGATGGCGCCCTGCTTCATCCTCGACAAAATCCTCGGCAGCGGCGTGCTCCGCAGCGGCCCGATCGTTCTCTGGTCGATGGGTCTGGGCTACGGCATGATCGTCGCCGGCATCGGCATCGGCTTCCTGGTCGGTCGCTTGATCGGCTTGGAGCGCGGCTCCGGCATGCGGACGTTCGCGCTCAGCGCGGGCTGCCAGAATTTCGGATTCACCGCCGTCCCCGTGGTCGAGGCGCTGTGGGGGCCGGCGGCTTTGGCCCTGCTTTTCGTCCATAACATCGGCACGGAAACCGCCGTCTGGACGGTCGGCGTTGCCTTGCTCGGCGGCGATCGCGGATTTTCCTGGAAGCGCCTCATCAACGGCCCGGTCATCGCCGTCGGCATCGGTCTCACCCTGGTCGCGCTCGGCCTCGACGATAAAATCACCGGACCGCCGCGCGTCGCCATGTCGATGGTCGGTGCCGGCGCGTTCCCGCTGGCCATCCTTATCGCCGGCTGCTCGATGATGGACCTGGCCAGCCAAGAGCGGCCGAGTTGGAAAATCGCCGCCGGCGCCGCGCTCGTCCGGCTCGCCCTCGCGCCCGCCGTGATCCTCGCCGCGGCGAAATTCCTGCCGATTTCCACCGAGCTCCGCCAAGTCATGATCGTCCAGGCCGCCATGCCCGCCGGCATGACGCCGATCCTGCTGGCGCGGATGTATGGCGGCCGCCCGGCGGTGGCCGTGCAAGTCGTCATCGCGACGACCGTTCTCAGCTTGCTGACGCTGCCATGGATCGTCTCCTGGGGCAGCCGCTGGATGGATCTCCAGCCCTCGCTGCTGTAAAATCTCGCCCGCCGGCGGCCCCCGCGGCTAGGCCGGCACTTTTAGTCGAATGCTGGCGGCGAGGTCATGGAAGGCGGCGGCGACCTTGCTGTCCGCGGATTTCCGGAGGGCGACGGGCGCGCCGTTGTCGCCGCTCTCGCGCGTGGCGATGTCGATGGGAATTTGCCCGAGCAGCGGGACGTTCATTTCCGCCGCCTCGCGGACGCCGCCTTCCTTGCCGAAGATGAAATAGCGCTTGCCGTCATCGCCCTCGAACCAAGCCATGTTCTCGATCAGGCCGAGGATCGGGACGTTCACTTTGGCAAACATGGCGACGGCTTTGCGGGCGTCGATCAGCGCCACTTCCTGCGGCGTGGTGACGATGATCGCGCCGTCCACGCTGACGGTTTGGACGATCGTGAGCTGGATGTCGCCAGTGCCGGGAGGCAAATCGAGAATCAGGTAGTCGAGATTTCCCCACGCCACCTGCCGGAGAAATTGCTGGGTGTAGCGCGTCGCCATCGGGCCGCGGACGATGACCGGCGAGCGGTCTTCCAGCAGAAATCCCATCGACATGAGCAGGAGCCCATGCGCCTCGACGGGGATGATTTCGTCCTGATCGTTCGCCATCGGCTTCTCGCGCGTGCCGAACATCTGGGCGACGGACGGGCCGTAGAGATCGCAATCGCAGAGGCCGACTTTCGCGCCCGTGGCCGCGAGGGCGACGGCCAGATTGGCCGCCACCGTGGATTTCCCCACGCCGCCCTTGCCCGAGGCCACGGCGATGACGCGCTTCACGCCGGGGATGGACGATTTGCCGATGGAACCCGCGACGCCGGCCGCCGCAGGGGCGTCCTTCACGTCGATTTCCACTTTGACGATGCCGACGTCCGGCAGCTCGTCGAGCGCCTCGTGGCAGTCTTTGAAAATCTGCTCGGGCACCTTGGGATCGCGCGTGGCGACCTCGATTTTCACGGTGGTCGCGCCGGGTTCGCAGGTGACGTCCTTGACGAGACCGAACGAGACGATGTCCCGGGAAAATCCGGGGTAACGGATCTGGCGAAGCGCTTGGCGGATGAAATCTGGACTCATGGGCCGCCGACCTTCGGGCAATCGCGCCGACGTGCAAGGGTGGAGCGGGAGGCGGTCAGTTCCCGAGCTTGGTCGGGAAAACGGGCTTGGATTCCATCGCGGTGGCTTTTGCGATCAGAAATTTCCTGTCGCTGTCCGCTGCGGTGGAAATCTCCCATTTGGTCGTGGAAATCCGCTGGGACGCTCCGGTCGGATCGGCGGAAAATTCGGCGAGGTTCGTGGAAACCTTGGTGGAAACGCGCGCGGGATGGGCCGAGGCGAGCGTGGCTTCGGCTTGGAAGCGACCGGCTTCAATGCCGAGCGATTTCAAATCCACGCCGATATTGGCAGCGTAGAGATCGGCGGTGTCCACCAGCAATCCTTGGATGCGGCAGTTGTTATAGCCACGGTTCGAGTCCGTGTAGAGCGAGATGCTGCGGCCCGCTGGAATGCGTAACGGACGCGCCAGGGCAGCGGCCGTGTATTGATCTGCAATGGGATAACCAAATTGAATCGTGGCGATGGCGTTGTTCTGCACTTGTAGGCCGACTTCCAGAATGATTCGGGAAACGGTCGGAACATTCGTTGAGAAGGAAGCGCTGAGGTTCTCGACCAGGAGGACTTTACCGTCCGGGACCGTATAGCTGGCGAGCGGGCCGATGCCGCCGAGCGCGATGCCGACCACTTGGACGTCCGCCCGCAGCGAAGTGACGAAACAGGGCGCAAGACAGGCAAACGCGGCGGAAACAATCAGGGATTTCGTTTTCATAGGATCCGACATGCTGGAGATTTTCCCCGGGTGGGTCAAGGAGCCGGTCGCGGGGTCAGGGCGCTTTTGAAAATCCGTATTTCGCGAAGGTTTTCATGGCCGCATCGCCCGCGAGATGGGCGAGGAATTTGCGGGCGGCGGCGGGTTGGCGGGAATCGGCGACGACGGCGGCGGGGTAGGCGATGGCCGGCGCGTCGGCGGCGGGGATTTCGTAGGCGACGGTGACCTTCTTCGAGGTGGCGGCGTCGGTTTTGTAAACGATGCCGGCTTCGGCATTGCCGGACGCGACCACGGCGAGCGCGGCGCGGACATTCTCGGCAGGGACGATTTTCCCTTTCAAATCCGCCCAGAGACCGGCCTTTTCGAGCCATGACTTGGCGTAGATCCCGGCGGGGACGGCCTTGGGATCGCCGAGCGAGAGGTAGCGGATGGAGGAGGATTTCAGGTCGACGGGGCTGGCGATTTTCAGGCCGCCGACGGGCGTGATGACCACGAGGGAGTTGCCGAGCAAATCCTTGCGGGTCGATTTCACGATCAAACCGGCGGCGGTCAGGGTGTCCATCCGGGCCTCGTCAGCGGAGAAAAAGACATCCGCCGGGGCGCCGGCGCGGATCTGCTGGGCGAGCGTGTTCGAGCCGGCGAAATTGAAGCTCACCTTGTCGCCGGATTCCTTTTCGTAATCCTTGCCGATTTCCTGCAACGCGTCGGTCAGGCTGGCGGCGGCGAAGACAGTGATTTCCGTGGCGCGGCCGGCTGCGGTCATGGCCAGGAATGCGCAGGCGAGGGTGAGCAGGCGCGTCATCGATTAGAAGGTGAGGAGCAGTTGGGTGTAGAAGAAATCCGCACCGGTGGCGGCGGGTCCGGCGGAATCCTCCACATAATTTCCGGTAAAGAAGTGGCCGTAGCCGACTTGGCAGGCGGCCTGATCGGTGACGGCCCAGTTGGCGTAGGCATCGATTTCCGAGCCGGCGAATGAGCCATAACCGGGATTGATGCCATAACCGTTCCCCGAGCGGCCCGGCCCTTTCTCCGGGTAAAACGAATCCGCCGTATCGGCGAGAAAGAACGCCAGATAGGCGGCATTCAAAGTCACGCCGCGGGCCGGGCTAGCGGACAACTGGAGCTTGGGAATGTGCATGTTCCGCGCGCCGGCCAAATCCATGGTTCCATAGAAATTGTGTTGCGCACCGAAGAGGTTCTCGTAAGTGCCGACCTTGCCATCGGAAGGATCGCTGTCGCCCGAACCATACTCATAACCGAGGCCGATTCGCGGCGACCACGCCACGTCTTTCCACGCGTGGCCAACCTCCAGAAATACGCCGTGCGAGCGCTGGTCGAGCCGGCGGCCCTGGGCGGAATCATAGACACTTCCAAACTGATACAACGCCTCGGCGCTGTAGTCCCAGCCGCCGAACGCATCGGCGTGGGATTTCCATAACGTCCCGATGGTATAGATATCGCGCTGGCTGCCGCCTGTATTTCCCGGGCCGAGGGCATTCGGGCCTTTCACTCCGTAGTTTCTCGCGAGGAAATATGCCTGGGTTTGCTGCCACGGCAGCAGCGTGTCCGAGGAGGCGTAGATGCCGGAGAAATTGTCGTAATCGTTGCTGATGTTGAAATTGTTATCATCGACGAGGACGACGCGCCCGGTGAACGCCTCCACCCAGCCGCATTCGCTCTCCAGCCGCAGGCGGATGGCATCGAACGAGCGGCCGGGGTTGGTCCAGTTCGAGCGACCGACGATGCGCTCGTCGCCATAGAAGATTTCCTGTCTGCCGATTTTCGCGGTGAGCGGGAACGATTCCGCGTCGCCGAGCGTGATGAAGGCCTGGAACAGGTCGAAGACGTCGTTCGCGCGGTCGTCCGAGTGGCCCGAGGCGTCGCGGCCCTCGATGAACCAGCCGAGCCACGAAGCTTGGTAACCGGCATGGATTTTCTCGCGGAACAGGAAGGCATCGCGGCTTTCGGCGACGCCGGAGATGAAGTCGGTGCTGCCGCTGCCGCCGCCGCCGTTGTGATTTTCGTAACGCGCGCGGATTTCCCCGCCGATGTCCCAGGCGGCGGATTCGGGAAATTGCCGGTGTAGCCACGCGTCGAGCGGCGGGGGCGATTTCTCGGCAGCCATGACCTGCGGCAGAAAAATGGCGGCGAGCAAGAGACGAAAGGTCACGGCGGCGATGAAATCCGAAATCTCGCCCGCCGCAAGGGCCGGGAAATTTTCTTGGGCGGCCGCGGCGGCATGCGCTAGACGGGGCGCATGGAAGAACCGACACGCGATCACGGGCCGCAACCGCTCGATGGATTGATGGAGCGCTGGCACCTCGCCAACCACGATTTGGTGGAGATTTCCGACGAGCAGCTCAACCACAAGCAGGTCCAGAAAGCGCGCAAAGGCCGCCAGCTCACGCTGAATCTCATGCAAAAGCTGGCCCGCGCACTGAACGCCGCGGCGCTCGCCAGCCTACCGGCGGAGCGCCGCGCGGAGTTCGTGCCCTACCAGCACAAGCAGCTCTTTAGCTACGCGAAGGGCCACGATGCGGAGCGGCAGGACGCGAATTTCGCGGCGGCGGAGTAGGCATCACGCCAGTTCGCAGGCGAGGCGGATGGCGGCGAGCATCGACGAGGGATTCGCGATGCCGCGCCCGGCAATGCCGAAAGCGGTGCCGTGATCCGGGCTGGTCCGCGGCTTCGGCAGGCCGAGCGTGACGTTCACGGCGGTGTCGAAATCCAGGATTTTTAGCGGGATGAGCCCCTGGTCGTGATACATCGCGAGCACCGCGTCGAAGTGGCCGTGGGCGGCTTCGCGGAAGATGGCGTCCGGCACGCCAGGTCCGGTGAAACGGGCGATTTCCGCGGCATTGAGCTCGCGGATGGCGGGAGCGATGATGCGGATTTCCTCGTCGCCAAAAGCACCCGCCTCGCCGGCATGCGGGTTCAGCCCGGCGACGGCGATCCGCGGCATGGCGATGCCCCGGCGCTTCAGGAAATCCGCCGTCAACCGGCCAATCCGCACAATGCTCTCCCGCGTCAGCAGCTCCGGCACCCGGGAAATCGGCTCGTGAATCGTGGCCAGGCCGACGGTCAGCGTCGCGCCGGTGAGCAGCATGCCGAAGTCCGGCACGGCGAAGGCATCGGCGAAGAATTCCGTCTGGCCGGGGAAGGGAAATCCGAGCGCTTGCAGGCCTTCCTTCGAGACCGGCCCGGTGACGACGGCGTCTGCAGCGCCGGATTTCAACCGCGCGACGGATTCCTCCAATGCCGCCAGCGCCGCGGCGGCGGACCGCTGGTCCGGCAGGCCCGGCGTGCCCGCGCGGCGGTCGCCGAGGATTTCGAAATCGAAGCCCGCGGGCAGCCGGCCGGAGGCAAGCGCCGCATCGATGACCTCCGGCCCGATTCCCGCCGGGTCTCCCAAAGTGATGGCAATCCGTGGCATGGCGGACCCTCGCGCGACGCCCGGCGGGTGCCAAGACGGGAATTTCCCGGCCTCCGCGATCCGCGCTTGCTGCCGCGGACCGGCGCTCACTAGCTTCCCGCCATGCCGAATTTCCCGCTCCGGGCGCTCACGCTCGCCCTCGCCTGCGCCGCCCTCACCCAGTGCGGCGCCGGCCCGATGGGCTCCGGCAACATGGGCGGGCCGACGATCGAGGCCCGCAAGGCGGAAATCGCGGCCGAGCCAAGCGGGGATTTCTTCTACGGTCGCCGCTATTTTGTCGAGAAGACGCGCTTCTGGGGCTACCTGCGCAAGCCCGGCCAGGACGCGAGCCGCGGCAAGCTCGTCCTGCTCCGCGAGGACAAAAAGCGCGCCCCGGACCGCCTGCCAGAGAACGGCCCGCCCGGCGGCCGCTACGGCTTCGACAACAATTTCCAATACCGCATCAGCGGTTACTACACCGGCCAGAACGGCTACGATCCGAACAGCAACCAGGTGCTGCCGGAGTTCATGCTCACCGATTACACGCTCGTGAACCGCCAGCCCGGCTGGCTGTTCCGCCCGGACGATCGCTACGATGCCCACCGCGTGACGTTGCTGCCGCACTGAATCCATTCCCGCCATGAAATCCGACGATTTCCAGCGCTCCGCCCGGTCCAGCCACGGCGATCGCTCTACCGGCGACGCGCCGGACTTGGGCCGCGTAGCCCGCATGCCCGGCACCGGCCTGCCCAAGGGAGAGCGGCGGAAACGGCGGCGCAGCGAGGGCGGGAAAAGCAGCCGCATCCGCCAGGCGCGGAAGCTGTCGGTGTGGATTTGGACCGGCATGACCCTCGGGGCGGCCGTGCTGGTCCTCGCCGGAGTCATCATCGTTTGGCTGGTCAAGGTGAAACGGGGGGGCGAAGCCGAAATCGCCGCGCGTCCCGTCGTCGAGGAACTGCCCGCGCCGCAATCCGTGGTGCCGGAACCGACCGAGCGCGAGGCCACCGGGCTGGTCCGCGAGGCGCTGGCCGCGCAGGATCTGGCGACCGTGCAAAGCCATTTCCACCTCGGAAAATCCGAACCCGGCCAAGCGCTGGATTTCCTCCGCGACATGGAGAAGACCGACGGACCGATCACCCGCTACCAGCACCTCGGCCCGCTCGAAGCCGGGGGGCTTCAAATTTCCGGCGTGCTCGTTTTCTCCGAGAAGTCCGGCAAGGTCCGCAACCGCATCGCCATGCTCCGGCCGGATGCGAACGGCGCGTGGCAGGTGGATTTCGGGGCGTTCGCCCGCGCGGTCTCGCCGGCATGGCCGGAAATTCTCAAACCCGAAACCAAGACCGCCACCGTCCGCGTCTATGCGGCCAAGGACAATTATTTCAACGGCCCCTTCGCGGAAGAGGCCGTCTGGGATAGCTACGGCCTCGCCTCTCCGGACACCAAATCGATCTTGAACGCCTACTGCCGCAAGGATTCCGCGCAGGCCCGAGCCTTGGATTCGATATGCAAAGCCGACGCGCAGCTCAATCGCGTCATCCTCGAAATCCGCCGGACGGAGGGCGCGCTGCCCCTGCAATTCGAGATCACGGCCGTGCTGGCGGAGGACTGGGCGATGCCGGACACGCACTTCGACAAAGGCTTTGAGTAGGCTGGTTCTGGGGCAGTTTGAGCGAAATCGCCTTGCGCCGGGGAGGGAGCGGCGCGCACCCTCCCACCGTGACCCCCGAACTTGAGAACCTCTTTTCGTTTCTCCGCTTTCCCAGCATTTCCACGGATTCCGCCCATGCCGGCGATGTCCGCGCCTGCGGCGAATGGCTTCTCGCGAAGCTCTCGGAAATGGGCCTGGCAGCCGAAATTCACGATACCCCGCGGCATCCGGTCGTCGTCGCGAGGAACGCCCACGTCGCCGGACGCCGCACCGTGCTGATTTACGGCCACTACGACGTCCAGCCGGTCGATCCGCTCTCGCTCTGGACCACGGAACCCTTCCAGCCCGTCATCCGCGACGGGAAAATCTGGGCCCGCGGCGCCACCGACAACAAGGGCCAGATGATGGCCCACGTCATGGGCGTCGCTAAAACCCTGCGCGAATCCGGCGAGCTCCCCGTCAACCTCGTCTTCCTTTTCGACGGCGAGGAGGAAATCGGCAGCCCGAATCTCGCTTCGTTCCTCCTCCATCATTGCGACGAGTTGAAATGCGACGTCATCGCGATTTCCGATACCGGCATGGTCGCGCCCGGCGTGCCGACGCTCGGCTATGGATTGCGCGGCATCGCCTGCTGCGATGTCATCCTGCGCGGGCCGAAGGGCGACCTGCATTCCGGGCTTTTCGGCGGGGCTGTGGCAAATCCCGCCGCCGCGCTCGCCCGCCTCATTTCCAGCATGCACGCGCTCGACGGCACCGTCACGATCGAGGGTTTTTACGACCACGTGCGGCCGCTCGAGGACTGGGAGCGGAAAATGTGGGCCGATCTCCCCGGCGTCGCTGATGCGGATTTCCTGAAAGTCACCGGCTCGCCCGGCCTCTTCGGCGAACCCGGCTACACCTCCGCCGAGCGCACCTGGGCGCGCCCCACCGCCGAGGTCAACGGCATCGGCGGCGGCTACCAAGGCGAGGGATCGAAAACCGTCCTCCCCGCCGAGGCCTTCGCGAAGCTCTCCTTCCGCCTCGTCCCCGATCAGACGCCCAAGGAAATCATGGAAAAGGTCGTGAACCATCTCGAATGGCACTGCCCGCCCGGTGTCGAGGTCGAGGTGAAACCCGGCCACGATGGCAAACCATACGTCACCGATCCCAACTCCAAATACGGCCTCGCCGCCCAAGCCGCCCTGCGGAAATCCTTCGATGCCGAGCCCGTCCTCATCCGCGAGGGCGGCAGCATTCCCATCGTGCAGACCTTCCACGATATCCTCGGCTCCGATACGCTCCTGCTAGGCCTCGCCCTCTCCGACGCCCAGGTCCACGCCCCCAACGAAAACTTCCCGGTGGAAAACTTCGAAGCCGGCATCCGCCTGAACCAAGCCTTGTTGGTGGAGCTGGCGAAATGAAGTGAGAGTGATTTCATGGCGAAAAATAAACAATCGGAGTTTCTGAGATGGCTACCCGAGGTCTTGGATGCCTTGAGGGCATTGGATGGATCAGGAAAGCCAAAAGAAGTATCCAGCTGGATAGCGACCAAGCTTGGTTTGAGTGACGAGTTTCTTGAGGCTGCTACCAAATCCGGAGTTCCAAGATTTCACAATCAAGTGCAATGGGCTCGTCAATATTTGGTCTGGGAAGGTTTGATAGATGCTTCGACAAGAGGAACCTGGTCATTGACCAAAGCAGGACAGAATGCCCATTTAACTGAACAGGCTTCGAGAGACTTGTTTTTGAAATGGGTGAAGATCCATTCCGAAGAAAAGGCGGCAACTCCGTCGGTCGAAGTGGTTCAGAAGCCAATTCAAGCTGAGGAACCTCCGTCGATCAATGAGTCTGCCCGCTCCAAACTATTGGCCAGGATGAAATCCGTCTCTCCAGAGGGATTCGAACGGTTGATCAAGTATGTGGTGAGAGAAATGGGATTTGAGAGTGTGGAGAATACCCAGTTTGTAAAAGACTTCGGAATTGATGGATACGGGATCCTCCGGGTAAACGAATTCATCACGTTCAAAGTGATCTTTCAATGCAAACGATATTCAAAAACTCCTGTTTCTCGCGCCGAAATTGGAGATTTTCGAAGTGCGATGATCGGGCGTGCCGACAAAGGAATCATATTCACGACTTCTCGATTTTCTGAAGACGCAAAACGAGAAGCCAATAGAGAAGGTGCTCCACCAATCGAGCTTTGTGATGGGGAAAAACTTGTGGATTTGCTAGAGCGCTACCAAATTGGAATTATCCCGGTATCCACTTTCGAAGTGAATGAGGAGTTCTTCTCAAAATTTTCAAACATCAGTTAGTCCAAATGTCTGATTCCGCCACCTCTCCCGCCAAACTCGATTTCATCCGCGAGATCGTCGCGACCGACTTAGCAACCGGCAAGCACGACAAGATCGTCACCCGTTTCCCTCCGGAGCCGAATGGCTACTTGCATATTGGCCACGCCAAATCCATTTGCCTGAACTTTGGCATCGCCCAAGAAAATCCCGGCGCGAAATGCCATCTCCGGTTCGATGACACCAATCCCGAAAAGGAAGAGGAGGAATATGTAAAAAGCATCGAGGAGGATGTGAAGTGGCTCGGCTTCGATTGGGAAAACGATTTGTATTTTGCCAGCAACTACTTCGATTTCTTCCACGACTGCGCCGTGCATCTCATCAAAGAAGGCAAAGCGTACGTGGACCGGCAATCGCTGGAGGAAATGCGCGCCGCCCGCGGCAATGTGAACACTCCCGGCACGCCGTCGCCGTTTCGCGATCTCCCGGTGGAGGAACACCTCGATCGATTCGCCCGAATGAAAGCCGGCGAATTCAAAGAAGGCGAATGCGTCCTGCGCGCGAAAATCGACCTTGCCTCGCCCAACATGAACCTGCGCGATCCGGTGCTCTATCGGATCGTCCGCGCGCCCCATCACAACACCGGCGACGCTTGGTGCATCTATCCGATGTACGATTTCGCCCATCCCTTGGAAGATGCGCTCGAGCACATCACCCACTCGCTCTGCACGCTGGAATTCGAGAACCACCGGCCGCTTTACGATTGGTTCATCCATCACTGCCCGGTGCCGTCCAAGCCGCGCCAGATCGAGTTTGCCCGCCTGAATCTGACCTACACCGTCATGAGCAAGCGCAAGCTGCTCGATCTCGTCCGCGGCGGCTACGTCGGCGGCTGGGACGACCCGCGCTTGCCGACGATTTCCGGCCTGCGCCGCCGCGGTTATCCTGCGGAAGCCATCGTCCATTTTTGCAAGCGGGTCGGCATCACCAAGTTCAACGGCGTCACCGATGTCGCGCTGCTGGAGTTTGATGTCCGGGATTTCCTCAACCGCACCGCGCCGCGCCGCATGGCCGTGCTCGATCCGGTCAAAGTCGTCCTCGAAAACTGGTCGGCCGATCCGCTTGCCGCCGCCGAAATCCCGAACCACCCGCAGGACCCGGAAATGGGCGTGCGGCAGGTGCCGATTTCCGAGGAAGTCTGGATCGAGCGGGAGGATTTCATGGAAGTGCCGGAGAAGAAATTCTTCCGCCTCGGCCCCGACCGCCACGTCCGCCTCAAGGGCGGCCACATCATCCGCTGCACCGGATTTGAGAAGGACGCCGCCGGCGAAATCTCGCTGATCCGCGCGGAAATCCTCCCCGGCACCATCGGCGCGGATTCTCCGGAAGGCGTCGTCTGCAAGGCCGCCATCCACTGGGCCGATGCCGCCACCGCCGTCGATGCCGAGGTCCGACTCTACGACCGCCTCTTCACCGTCCAGGATCCCGATGCCGCGGAAGGCGGATTTCTCAGCGTGTTGAACCCCGATTCATTGAAATCCGTCACTGCGAAAATCGAGCCGGCCCTCGCCGCCGCCGATCCCGGTTTCGCCTGCCAGTTCGACCGCACCGGCTACTTCGTCGCCGATTCAAAAGATCACCAACCCGGCGCCAAACCCGTCTTCAACCGCACCGTCGCCCTCCGTGACTCGTGGACGAAACAAGGCGGGCGCTAGAGCGGGAAAATCCGTTTGGAGCCGGCTTTTCGTGCGACGTTGAGGCTTGCCGCCGTTGGCGGTTCGGGCAGTTTGACGGCATGAAAAAGGTGTTGGCCGGGTGCTTGGCTATTGTCGCCGCCGCGGTGGTATTTTGGCTTTCAAATCGTCCGCCACCCGCCGAACCGCGGGGAACGGCGGATAATGAACCCGCGTCAGGAAATCCCCAGTCGGCAGCGATTTTGGAAAGCGACCCGGCTGATGGGAAAGCGCGGGAAAGCCGCCGTCACCAAAGCGGCGAAATCGAGAAACACCAGCAGGCCGAGAAGTCTCTTCGACCACTCCGGGAAGCAGTCGCGGATCAGGCGGAGAAAGTGCAGGAGCGGCGTGTGAATCTTTCGCGGATCATTCGCGCCAGCTACAAAGCTGGCGAGGGCGACGACAATTCGGCCGCGATTTTGAAAGTCTCTCAGTCCCAAGATTACATCGATGCGAAGCGGGATTTCGAAACGGATCAGGCGCTATTGGAACAGATGAAACTGATACTGATCGAAAAGCAGGCGGCGGGAAATTGATCCGGCGCGGACCGGATGAAACCCGATCCCGTTTCCCGCCACGGGATGCGCGGCGGCAGGGCCGCTTTGCGCGGCAAAGTCGGAGCTTGTCATGCGGGGAATTTTCGCCAGCGTGCCGCCATGGTGAAACGCGCGGGCTGGTTGGTTGCAATTTTGGCGTTCGTGGCGCTGGGCATCTGGAAATTCCGGCCTTCCGCAGGTAGGGAAACTGCGAAACAGGCGACGGAAGTGGATCGGCCGGAAACGCAACGGCGAGTGGTAGGGCGGAGGATTTCGGAAACGGCGGCGGAGACGGATCAAGTCCGGGAAAGCCCGCGTCATTCTGTAGATGATTTGACGAAATCCAAATTGGATGTCCGCGCCAAGCTGGTTCGCGACCTTGAGAGACAGCAGACGGTGCTGGAGGCCCAAGCTGCGGAATTGCGACGGGCTGAGGGTGACGAGAGACTGGCCTATGCCGCCTCGCTGGACCTGCCGGACAATACGACGAAGATTTTGCTGCCAAAATACAACGCCGCCCGCCTGGAGCTGGAAACCTATCGAAAGAGCGGAATTGGCGAGGCGCATCCGATCCATCGGGAGAAGGTGGCCGAGATCGAGAAACTAAAAGGGGATCTGGACCATGGAGTCGCCAATCTGGAGCAGTTGTTGGATGGGCAGCTCAAGATTACCGTGACGAGATTGAAATTGAATAAGTCCGGCAAGCCATGAGCGGGCGGGGAAATCCGGGTTCCGCAACGCCATTACGCGGAGCGGGAAAAGGGGGGCATTCTTCTTGACCGGATGCGGGGCGCGGCCTAAATCGCCGCCCCAAACGAAGTTTCACCTCAGAATTCCATGGCCAACGCACAAGTCATTCTCAAAGAAAAAATCGAAGGCCTTGGTGCCGAAGCAGATGTCGTCAAGGTCCGCGCCGGATACGCGCGGAACTACTTGGTCCCGCAAGGCAAGGCCTTCGAGGCAAGCCGCTCGAATCTCCGCCACGTCGAGGCCCTGAAGGTCTCCCGCGCGCGCCGCGAGGCGGAGGAGCTGGAGCAGTTCCAAGGCATCGCCACCAAGATTTCCAAGCTGAAGCCGAAGTTCGTGCTTTCCACCGGCCAAGGCGGCAAGGCATTCGGCTCGGTCACCAGCATCGACATTCACAAGGAGCTGGAAGCGGCCGGAATCCACATCGACCGCCACGCGATCGAGCTGGACAAGCCTGTCAAGAAGTCGGGCAAGACCGAAGTCACCATCAAGCTGCATCCGCAGGTGACGACCACGCTCGTCATTTCCGTGGACGCCGGCGAGGTGGAGTCGGAAGGCTGATTTCCTCCCGCGGATACTTTCAAAAGGAAGCCCCCGGTCCACCATGCGGACCGGGGGCTTCTTCGTTTCCTGCGGGCGGAAAAACCAAAAAAAACCGCCCGCTTGAAAATTGGTTGGGAGAAGAATTTCGATCCGCGAGTTGACGCGGATGAAGACGGGGATGTGAGGATTTCGTGACTGCTCCGCGAGGGGAGGGATTTCGGCTAAAAATCAGACCAAGCCCTGTCGGAGCGCCTTGGAGACGGCCTCGGTTTGGGAGCGGACGTTGAGCTTACGATAGATCGAACGCAGGTGCATATCGACGGTGTGCTGGGAAATCAGGAGTTCTTCGGCGATTTCCTTTTTGATGTTCCCTTGGACGAGGAAGTGGAGGACCTCGACCTCGCGGCTGGTCAGCGGGTCGGTCTTGGCGACGGGGCCGTGACGGGCGAAGCCTTTGAGAATCATGCTGGCGATGGAACCGCTGAGGGCGGAGGTGCCATGCATGACATCACGGATGCCGGAGATGATTTCATCCGGATCGGAGGTTTTGAGGAGGTAGCCGGCGGCGCCGTTGCAGATGGCGCGATAGACTTGATCCTTATCCTCGGAGGCGGAGAGGATGAGCACCTTGATGTCGGGAAACCGGGCGCGGATGTCGGTGAGGACCTGGAGGCCGTCACGGCGGGGCAGGCCGATATCCAACAAAAGCAGATCGGGCATTTCGTTGGTGAACTTCAGCTTGTCGTAGAGATCCGCGGCGGAGCTGAAGTGATAGGGGCAGACCATGTCGGACTCGCCGGCGATGAGGCGGCGGATTTGTTTCGCGAAGATCTCGTGATCTTCCACGATCCAGACGGTGGCGGTGGCGGTGGCGGGAGCGGTAAGAGTCATGCAAGGGTGGGATGGGATGTGAGAAGGGAGCGCTTCACGAGGAGGCGCACGTGGGTGCCGGTTTCCTGGGAGGAGACGATCTGAAGCAGGCCTTCGAGCACGCGTGCGCGGTCCTCGAGCTTGCGAACGCTGGCGGGATTCAAATCCTCGCCCACGGGCAGGCCGACGCCATTGTCCGTGATTTCGAGGGCCAGCTTGTCGTCCTGATCCCACAGCCGGATGGAGACGTTCCGGGCGCGGGAGTGTTTGAGGACGTTGTGGATGGCCTCTTTGTAGAAAAGGAAGAGGTGACGCTTGGCGTCGAGCGAGAGCTTGGCGGCGGTTTTGGTGGAATCGCACTCGAGGGTGTATTCGATTTCCCGGAGCAGGCGGCCGGCGGTTTCGCGCATGCGCTGGACGAGATCGCCGATGGAATCCTGCCGCCGCTCGAGCAGCCAGACGATGTCGCGCATGGCCAGCGAGCTTTCGCGGGCAATCGTTTCCACCTCGCCCAAATCGTCGGCCACTTCCTCCGGTCCGTGCAAGCGGACGAGGTCCTTCCGGGCGGTGCGGGCGATGAGGGAAATGCTGCCGAGATTGCTGCCGATGTCGTCGTGCAAATCCGAGGCGATGCGCTTGCGGAGCTGGTCGAGCTGGTCGCGGGACATCAGCCGGCGGCGCTCGACGATGAAGACGGGCACGAGAAAGGTAAGCCCGAGCACGACCGCGGAGCCCCAAGTGGCGTTCAGCTCGCTTTCCGAAGCGAGCTGGCGGTGGACCGGACGCAGCGCGCCAAGCTCCCGCTCCATCCGGCCGCGTTCGTAAAGCTGCTCCATCCAGACGGGAAATGACAGGATGAGCCGCTCCGAGGAATAGCCGTCCGTCAGCGAGGTGACGAGGGTCTGGCTGCCTCCGTGCTCGCGGGTGGCGGCGAGGCCGGCGGCGAGATTCGTGCCGCCGGACCATGCCTGGATTTCCGCCAGGGCGTGGATTTTTGTGAAACCCATGACGCAAGGGCGGAGGCTTGAGACAGTCACGCTCCGTGCCGCGGCACCGTGTAGCGGGATGACTAGCGGCGTCATGCAGGTGGTGCCGGGCAGGGGATTCACCCACGTGCGGACGTCGGGATCCTCGCTGCCATCGGCGCGCGTCAGCCGGATTTCCAGCGAGTCGGGAAAGGCGGAGGACTCGAACGAACGGTCGATCTGGTAAGGGAAAAGCACCACCCGGTCGAGCGGCTCCTCGCGCTCGAAATCCACGGTCCAAGAGACGGTTTCGTCCAAGCGGATGGCTTGCACGGCGTCGCCCGGCACGCTGTCCGGCCGGCCGCCGTTCTGCCAGATGCCAAGCGGCGTGCGCCCGTCGGTGAGCGCGGAGGCATACCAGATGCCGGGCGCGTTCATCTCGCCGGTGGCGGTGACTTTCGCGCCGAAGGAGACCGGGTCGCCCTTGGAAATCACGGCGATTTCCGACAGCTCGAAAAGGTCGGCCATGCCGCGGTTGTGGCCCTTTTTCACGGTCAGGCGGACGTAGCGGGCCACGTCCCGGGCGCGGAACGGCACCGGATTTCCATCCGTGGGACCGGTCGAGGGCGCGGCCGAGGTGTAGAGCACGGTGCGGTCGGAGAAATCCGCCTTTTTGGCCAGATCCAGCGTGAAACTCGCCGGAAACGTCCCTGGATCGTCTTGGAATTCCCGTTGGGCCGGCACCAGATAGATAGAATCGACGGGATATTCGCGGCCCAGATCCAGGACGACGGTCGGGTCCGGGTCGCCCGGCTGCGGCCGGCATCCGCGGTAGCCGAGGCCGGTCTTGAGCGCATGCTCGCGGTGCTGGGCCAGCGTGGAAACGCGGCCTTCCAGCCACGTCACGCGGTCCTCCGCCTTGACCAGCTTCGAGTCGAAAATCCGGGCAATCCTGCCGATCGGGTTGGGGATGCGCGCCGCCTCCGCCGCGCGGGCCGGGATGGCGCAGAACAACGCGCTTGCACATACCGCCAAACAGCGGGACGGGATAGTGCGGGTGCGGGTTGGTTTCATCCGGGTGTGGGATACGCCGCGGAAGTTGCGGGGTTTCTGGAAACGTTCAATCTTTTTCAAATAAATTTCCGCAGTCCCTTTTCCACCGCTGGTTCCAGCGGATTCCCGGCGGGCTATTTTTCCGTTCCGTCCAGCGCGCGCACAATTTCCCGCGCCATTTCCGGCTCGAAAAGCAGCAGCGTCCTCGCCTGCGCCGGGTGCAGCAGCCGGAGCTTCGCGAGCAAATCCGCCGGGTTTTCCAGCGCGGTGAACTGCTGGGCCACGAGCAGCGGGAAAACCGCGTTCGCTCCGAGAAATCGCTCCGGCACCAATCCTGTCGCCCCGCCGCGATCGGCCTTCCACGGGCCTTCCAGCAGGAACGAGAGCCGGTCGTCCGGGCTGGGAGCGCTGGATTTCCAGCCGATTTCCGCCTGCGCCGGCATGAGTTCGCAGAGTTCCCACGGCGCCGGCCAGCGCCGGGCGTCGAGCAGCCGGCGGATCGGCTCGGCGCTGGTGAGGCCATACCATTTCCCGTTGTGCTGGAACGGCCGCGGCCCGGCGGCCAGCGCTTCGATGAAATCCGCCTTGTCCCGGCCGAACCGTTCCCCCAGCGCCGCCGCGGCCTGCGAAATCTGGGATTTCTCCAAATGCAGCCCGTCCGCAAGCGCCGCCAGATACCACCGCTGCAAGCCGGCGCGCTGCCGGAGATACTCCTCGCGGGTGGCGGCGCGGACCGGCGCGTCGAGTCCGGCGTTTTGGAAATCCCCGGCAATCCAGCCGATTTCCCGATTAGTCAGGCCTTTCCGGCAGCGCTTGATGTAGTCCGCCACCGGATCCACGGCCGCCGCCACCGCCGGCGGGCGCGGCGCGTGACGCGTCTTCGCTGGCGGCGGAGGAAGCTGCTGGCGCTGCCGCAAATCCCGCACCACCTGCACCTGCACCTGCCACACCGCCGTGAAGGTCACCAGTGTGGCGAACACCAGCCAGACGAGGGATAACCGCACTTGTCTTGTCATGAAATCGTCTCCGGCCACGCTGCCACGCGCCCGCGGACAAAGCGATGGCAAACGCCGCCTTTGTCCTTGGCAGTCCGGTCGCGGTGGCTTGAATGACCGCACTTTGTTCATATCCCCATACCATCTGCCGATTGAGCCGTGGATCTGGCTGGCCGTGTCCTTCCTGCTTGGCGCGTGCGTCGGCTCGTTCCTGAATGTCGTGATCTATCGGGTGCCGCTGGGCATGTCCGTCAACGATCCCAAGCGCTCCTTTTGCCCGAAGTGCAAAACCGCCATCCCGATGTGGCTCAATTTCCCGCTCGTGAGCTGGCTCTGGCTGCGCGGGAAATGCGCCTCCTGCCACGCGCCGATTTCTTTCCGCTATTTCGGCGTCGAGCTGCTCACCGCGGTGCTGTTCGCGGTGGTTTGGTGGCTTTTCGGTGCGCGCGCCACGCTGGTCGTCCCCTTTTTGTGGGTGCTCGCCGCGCTGCTGGTTTCCATCACCTTCATCGATGCCGAGCACCTCATCATCCCGACTTCGCTGACGTGGGCGGGCACCGCGCTCGGCCTCGTCGCCTGCGCCCTGTGGCCGAAACTCCCCGTCCTCGCCGGTGAGGCCGGAATTTGGGCGGACGGCCTGAAGCAGTCCGGCATCGGCTGGCTGGCGGGATTCGGCGGCCTGTGGCTGGTCGTCCAGCTCGGCAAGCTCGCGTTCGGCAGGAAGGCGCTGAAATTCGAGAATCCCGTAGATTGGAGCCTCCGCGAGCCGGATAACGACCAAGATCCCATGTTCTTCCTCATCGATGGCGATGAAATCCCGTGGTGGGACATTTTCTCCCGCAAATCCGACCGGTTGCTGCTGGAATGCGGGGAAATCCACCTCGACGGCGCGCCGGCAGGTGGCGGATCGCTCGTTATCCGCGAGCAGGAAATCGAGCTGCCCGACGGCTCCGTCCGGAAACTCGCCGAGATGAAATCCCTTTCCGGCACGGCCACCTCCACCGTCATCCCGCGCGAGGCCATGGGCATGGGCGACGTGCATCTGCTCGGCATGATCGGCGCGTTCTTCGGCTGGACCGGCGTGTTCTTCTCGCTCTTCGCGGCGTCGATTTTCGCCATCCTCGCGGCCATCGTCGGCCGGATCGGCTTCGGCAAGCAATTGCCGTTCGGCCCGTTTCTCGCGATGGGCGCGGCCGCCTGGTGCTTTGGCGCGTGGCGGATTTGGGAATGGTATCTGAATACGCTCGGCCCGCTCGGCATGCCATGACGCCGTCGGGGAAGAAGCCGGATTCGTGGAATGACAGCACCACGCTGGCCCGCGCGATTCTCCACGACCGCGACGAGCGCCGGAAATGGCTGGGCCGCATGGTGCTCGTGCCGCTGGGCATGTTGGCGGCCGGTCTCTGGCTGATCGAGGACTGGATTTGGCATAGCCCGTGGCGCGTCCTGTTCTGGTGGGGCGGTTGCGCGCTGGCCACCGTGGTGGTGCTGCTTTTCGCGCTTTACGATGCGCTGGCCGCCGTCCGCGAGGAGCGGGAAAAAGCCAAACGCAGGGCCGCCGATGTCGATCCGCGCTGATGGTTTAGCGGAAACCGGCGCGGGGAAATTATAGTGGAAATCCGCACTCCGGGGCTTGCCGCGCGCGCGGATGCCACTGCAAATCTGCGGCCCGGAAACCCGGCCAAACCATGATCGAAAAACCCAATCTATCGTTCCTGCAGATATGGAACATGTCATTCGGCTTCTTTGGCATTCAGTTCGGCTGGGGCCTCCAGATGGGCAACATGTCCGCGATTTACGAATACCTCGGCGCGAACGAAAGCCAGCTCCCGCTGCTATGGCTCGCCGCCCCGCTCACGGGTCTGCTGGTGCAGCCGGTCATCGGCGCGATGAGCGATCGCACCTGGCACCCGGTGCTCGGCCGGCGGCGGCCGTATTTCCTCATTGGCGCGCTGCTCGCATCGCTCGCGCTGCTGGCCATGCCTCATTCCGGCGCGCTATGGATGGCGGCGGGTTTGCTATGGATTCTCGACGCATCGGTGAATGTCAGCATGGAACCGTTCCGCGCGTTCGTGGCGGACCTGCTGCCGGAGCGCCAGCGGACGGTGGGCTTTGCCATGCAATCCGTCTTCATCGGCGCCGGCGCGGTGATCGCTTCCAAGCTCCCCGGCTGGCTGCGCGACCATGGCGGCGTCAGTGCGGAAACCGGCGCGGGCCAGCCGATCCCGCAGACCGTCCATGTTGCGTTCACCATTGGCGCGATCGTGTTTTTCCTCGCTGTGCTCTGGACGGTTTTCACCACCCGCGAGCACCCGCCCGAGCCGGACGAACCGAAGCGGGAACTCAGCGGCGCCGGGGAAATCATGGATGCGCTGCGCAAAATGCCGGCCCGCATGAAGCAGCTCGCGCTGGTGCAGTTCTTCACCTGGATGGGGCTTTTCTGCATGTGGATTTTCTTCAGCGTCGCCGTCGCCCGGAACATCATGGGCGCCACCGACACCGCTTCGAAGTTATACAAAGACGGCATCGATCTCGCCAATAACTGCTTCGCCGTCTATAACCTCGTCGCCTTCTTCGCCGCCATGGCTTTGTTATGGATCGGCCGCTTCGTTCCGGCGAAATGGATTCACTTCGTCTCGCTGCTGGCCGGCGGGCTGGGCCTGGCCTCGGTCGGCGTCGTGAGAGATCACGCGGTGCTGCAATGGGTTTGCTTCGGCGGCGTCGGCATCGCGTGGGCATCCATCCTTTCGATGCCTTATGCCATGCTTTCCAGCTCCCTGCCCGCGAACCGGATGGGCGTTTATATGGGGATTTTCAACTTCTTCATCGTCATCCCGCAAATCCTGGTCGCGCTCGTCCTTAGCCGGCTGATGGACCATTTCCCGGCGGTGAACCGGCTTTCCGCGGTCGTGCTTGGCGGCGTCTGCATGCTCATCGCCGCGGGCTGCACGCTGCTCGTCCGCGACGATAAATCGCGGGCCACCCCCGACCTCGTTTGAACCATGACTTGGCAAACTCTCGCAGCCGGTGTCCTCTTGGCGACAATGACGACAGCCCACAGCGCCCCCGCCGCCGCCCGACCGGTGATCTATCAACTGCTGGTCCGCACCTTCGGAAATACCAACGAAACCCGCAAAACCAACGGCACCCTCGCCGAGAACGGGTGCGGGAAATTCCATGACATTTCCGCCATCGCCTTGAAATCCATCAAGGCGATGGGATTCACCCACGTCTTTCTAACCGGCGTGCTGGAACAGGCGAGCGGCACTGCCTATCCGAACCGCCCGGCCGACGATCCGGATATTCTCAAAGGCATCGCCGGCAGCCCTTATGCCATTAAGGATTACTTCGACGTCTGCCCGGACTATGCCTTGGATCCGGACCGGCGGATCGCCGAATTCAAGGAACTTCTGGAGCGTTGCAAAGCGGCCGGGCTCGTCGCGATCATCGACTTTGTCCCCAACCACGTCGCCCGTTCCTATCACTCGGACGTGAGGCCGGAATTGTCCTTTGGCGAGGGCGACAAGCGC
>JBBSUD010000071.1:0-29736 GCA_038235225.1 Verrucomicrobiales bacterium | reverse complement strand
CTTCTGCTCGGCGCCTCGGATTCGGACGGCACCGTCACCGTCGTAAATGCAATCAACCTCAGCAGCTCGAGTCGCACCATCACCGTTGCCGATGGTTCCGCCGCCGTGGATGCCGTGCTCGCGGGCGATCTCACCAGCGACGGCGCCTCGGTTATAAAAGCCGGTCCCGGCACGCTCTCCCTCACCGGCGCGAACACCTACGCCGGCGGCACCACCGTTTCCGGAGGCACTCTCATTGTGAACGGCTCGGCCCTCTCCGACACCGGCGATCTCGACATTGCCGGCGGCAAGGTCCAGCCCGTCGGCGCGGAAAGCGTCGGCGTGCTGCTCTTCGATGGTGTCGCCCAAGCCGCCGGGACATGGGGTTCCAGTGCCTCGTCCGCCGACCCCGCATTCCAGGACGACTCCCGTTTCTCCGGCACCGGCACTATCGTCTCCACCAGTGCGGGCGCTACAGGCTACCAAGCCTATGCCGATGCCAACGCCAACGGCCAGACCGCCGATCTCGACGCGGACGGCGACGGCGTGCCCAACGGCGTCGAGTATTTCATGGGGGAAACCGGCATGACCTTCACCGCCCACCCGGCTCTGGTGGACGGAAAACTCACCTTCCCCCGCGATCCCGGCGCAGCCGCCTCCTTCGCCTTCGAAACCTCGGAAACCCTCGCCGCCGGAAGCTGGACCCGGATTTCCCCGCCCGATGCCGCCATCGACGAAAGCGTGCCGACGCAGGTGACCTTCAGCCTCGATTCCGGCGCGCCGAAAAAATTCGTTCGCCTCGTGGTCACGCCCGATTGAGGAAGATCCCATCTTCCGGGCTGAAAGCCCGATAGAAGAAAGCCCGGGGCTTCAGCCCCGGGTCGATTACCCTCACAAAAAATCGCGCGGCCTGAAAGGTCGCCGAAACCGCGTTTCCCACCATGCACTCATTCCGCCTCTTAGCCGCCGTATGTTTCCTCGTTTCCGCCGCCACCGCCGCGCCGGAGAAGACCCCGCTGTCCATCCCCGGCAGCGAGCCGGTCGTTTTCCGCACCGTTGGAAAAGCCGAACTCCGGCTCCACATCGTGAAACCGACAGGCTGGACGGCGGGGGAGAAACGCCCGTGCCTCGTCGCCTACTTCGGCGGCGGTTGGAACGGCGGCACGCCCGAGCGCTTGATCGGCTGGGCGAAATGGGCGGCCGGACTCGGCATGGTCGGCATCGCGCCGGATTACCGGACGCGCGAGCGTTTCGGTACCACGCCCGAAGACTGCGTTGCCGATGCCCGCGCGGCCGTGACGTGGATCGAGAAAAACGCGGAAATGCTCGGCATCGACCCGCAGCGCATCGTTGCGATCGGCAGTTCCGCCGGTGGCCATGTCGCCGCCTGGACCGCCATTTCCTCCGCCGGTCCCGGCAAGGACGACCCCGCCCCGCCCATCATGCCCGCCGCCCTCGTCCTCATCAATCCCGTCACCGACACCAAGGCCGGCGGCTACGGCGGGCCGAAACGATTTGGCAATGATGCCGCCCGCGCCAAAGCCAGCTCGGTGCCCGACCAAATGCAAAAGTCCATGCCGCCCGCCATCGTCTTCCACGCCACCGCCGACAACACCGTGCCCTACGCCAACTCCGTCGCTTTCCGCAACGAAATGGTGAAAAACGGCAACCGCTGCGAACTTGTCACCTTCGAGGGACTCGGCCACGCCTACAGCTCCGCGTCCCGCTACGGGCCGCCCGCCCGCGTCGCCGATCAGAAAACCCACGCCGACGCTGAGAAATTCCTCCGCGATCTCAAACTGACGGGGAAATGATCGCCCGGCCGCCGCATTTCATGAGATTTCACTTCCTCTTCCGCCTACTCGCCGCCGTCCTGATCTTCGCCGGATTCGCTCGCGCGGAAACCACCCATCGCCTCGACCGCGGATGGGAGTTTTACCAAGGTTCGCTCGGCAGTCCGTGGGAAGTTTGGCGCGGGGAAAAGGCAGCCGACAACGTCACTTGGACGCCCGTCACCCTGCCGCACTGCTTCAATGCCGGCGACGCCGTCGATCCCGACACGCGCTACTACCAAGGGCCCGGCTGGTATCGCAAGCGCTTGGAAATCAACAATCCTTTTCCCAAGGGCCGCACCCTGCTCCACATCGATGGCGCGGGCCAGACGACCGATGTCTTCCTCGGCACCGAGAAAATCGGCGCGCATACCGGCGGCTATGACGGCTGGACGGTGGATCTCACCGACGCTGCCGGGAAAGGGGAAATCCCGCTCGCCATCCGTTGCGACAACTCTCGCGACGCCGAAATCATCCCGTCCGACCAGAGCGATTTCAACCGCTACGGTGGCCTCTACCGGCATGTCACCCTGGAATACGTCCCCGCCGTTTCCATGGCACGGGTCCACATTTCCCCGACCGTCGCCGCCGACGGATCCGCCAGTGTGGAAATCCGCGGCAACCTTCGCAACCCGACCGCCGACTCCGCCGAAGTCGAAATTTTCCTGGAAATCCGTGATCCATCCGGCGCGGTTGTCCACAACGCCATCCGCAAGCTCGCGGCGTGGGACGGCGAAACAGCGCTGGATTCGTTCACCATCCCGGAACCCGTCCGCTGGTCGCCGGATTCGCCCGCTCTCTATCACGGCACGGTGAAACTCGACGGGCAGACCGTGGAAAGCCGGTTCGGCATCCGCACCTTCGAGTGGGTGGAACACGGCCCGTTCAAGCTCAATGGCGAGCGTCTTCTTCTGCGCGGCACTCATTACCACGAGGACCACGCCGGCGTCGGCGCGGCTGTCCCCGACGAGGTCGTCCGCGCGACCTTCCGCGCCATCAAGGACATGGGCGCGAACTTCGTCCGCCTCGGCCATTACCAACAAGCGCCGCTCGTCCTCGAAATCTGCGATGAGCTCGGCCTGCTCGTCTGGGAGGAAATTCCGTGGTGCCGCGGCGGTCTCGGTGGCCCTCGCTACAAGCAACAAGCGCGCGACATGCTCGCCGCCTTGATTGGCCAACATTTCAATCACCCGTCCGTCATCCTCTGGGGCCTCGGCAACGAGAACGACTGGCCCGGCGATTTCGAAACCTTCGATCCCGCCGCCATCCACGATTTCATGGCGGAACTCAACGAATCCGCCCACCAGCTCGACCCGTCGCGCCGCACCGCCATCCGCCGCTGCGATTTCTGCAAGGACATCGTCGATGTCTATTCGCCCAGCATCTGGGCCGGCTGGTATTCCGGGAAATACACCGAATACCGTGCCGCCACCGAAAAGGCGATACTCGACACGCCGCATTTCTTCCACGCGGAGTACGGCGGCGACAGCCTCGCCGGCCGCCATTCCGAAGACCCCGAGGCGTTTCTCGCCGCCGTGAAAACCGGCAAGGGCACCGCCGAGGTCGGCAAAGCTTACAAGGCCACCGGCGGCTTCGCCCGCGCCTCCAAGGACGGCGATTGGTCGGAAAGCTACATCGTCAATCTCTTCGACTGGCATCTCAAGGAGCAGGAAACCATGCCCGATCTGACCGGCGCGGCGCAGTGGGTTTTCAAGGATTTCTCCACCCCGCTGCGTCCGGAAAACCCCGTTCCACGGGTCAACATGAAGGGCCTCGTCGAGCGCGACGGCACGCCCAAGGAAAGCTATTTCGTCTTTCAAAGCTATTGGGCGTCGAAGCCGATGCTCCACATCTACGGTCACACCTGGCCGGTCCGCTGGGGCGCGACGGGCGAGGAAAAAACGGTCAAAGTTTTCTCGAACTGCCCGCAGATCGAGTTGTTCGTGAATGGCAAATCCGCCGGCGTGCGGAAGCGCGATTCGCAGGATTTCCCCGCCGCCGGACTGCGCTGGAGCGTGATTTTTCGCGACGGCGAGAACGAGATCCGCGCCGTCGCCGCCGACGGCCTCGAAGACCGCATCGCCGTTCGCTACGAAACCCGCAATTGGGGCGTGCCCGCCGAAATCCGCTTCCGCGAAACCGCCCGCATCGGCGGCGTCGCGACCATTGAAGCCGCCGTGTTCGACAAGGCCGGCGTCCCGTGCCTGGACGCCACCGCCCGCGTCCGCTTCGGCATCACAGGCGATGGTCGCCTGCTCGACAACCTCGGCACCGCCGGCGGCTCCCGCCTCGTCGGCCTCGCCAACGGCGCGGCGCACATTTCCGTCGATCTCGCTGGCGGGAAATCCATCGCCAGCGTCGCCGCCGACGGGCTTCCCACCGCCTTTCTCACCCTCGAATCCAAACCCGCCGTCCTCGACGTGGCGGCGGTGGATCGCGCCCGCATCCTCGCCACCGCAGCCAAGGCATTGAAAATGAAGCCGCAAGGCATCACCGCCTGGTCCGCGCCGCTGAGCGAGGGCGGCCCGCATGATTACTATTCCAATGGCGACTACTGGTGGCCCGATCCCGCCAAGCCCGACGGCCTACCCTTCCTGAAGCGCGACGGCGAGAGCAACCCGGACAATTTCCAGCACCATCGCCAGCTGATGCTGGACCTCCGGGACGCCGTCGCCGCGCTCGGCGCGGCCTTCCAAATCACCGGAGAGGACCGCTACGCCGCCAAAGCCGCCGCCCTGCTGCGCACGTTTTTCCTCGCTCCCGAAACGCGGATGAATCCCAGCCTCCGCTACGCCCAAGCCATCCCCGGCGTCTCGTCCGGGCGCGGCATCGGCATCATCGACACGCTCCACCTCATGGAAATCCCGCTGGCTGTCGAGGCGATGGAAAGCTCCCCGGATTTCCCCACCGCCGATGCCGCCGGATTGCGCAAATGGTTCGCCGATTATCTCGACTGGATGCTCGCCAGCGACCACGGCAGGGAAGAAGGCGCCGCGCGTAACAACCACGCCACCGCCTTCTGGTTGCAGGTCGCCGTGTTCGCGAATTTCACCAGCGACGCCGTCCGCCTCGCCGAATGCCGCCGCCGATTCGCCAGCGTCATCCTGCCCGACCAGATGGCTGCCGATGGCGGATTTCCTGCCGAACTCGCGCGCACCAAGCCCTACGGCTACTCGATTTTCCAGCTCGATTGCCTCGCCGCCCTTTGCCAGGCGATTTCCACGCCGGACCACGATTTCTGGAATTTCCAGCTCCCCGACGGTCGCGGCATGAGCCCCGCGGTTTCCTACATGGAGCCGTTTCTGACGGACAAATCGAAGTGGCCGCTGGTGCCGGATGTCGCGGCGTGGGACGGCTGGCCAGCCCGCCAGCCCGCGTTGCTTTTTGCCGGCCTCGCCTACCGCGAGCAGCCATGGCTCGACCTTTGGAAATCCCTGCCGCCGGACCCCGCCGACCCGGAAGTCCGCCGCAACATCCCCATCACCCAGCCGCTGCTGTGGGTGAAATGAATCCAGACTTTAACCACTGATTTCACTGATTGAACTGATTTTGAAGATTCGATGGGAGGCAGCAGACGAGTCTCTTTTCAGTGAAATCAGTAAAAATCAGTCAGTCAGTGGTAAATTCCTCGCCTTAAGCAGATTCGACCTTCCATTCACAATGTTCCGCACCCTCATTTTCTTCTGCCTCGCCCTCCCCGCCGCCGCCCAGCCGCAGGACGGTGCGTGGGTCTTCCCGATGCCCTCGGGAAATCTCGGCTACCAACTCGACGAGCGCGGCCAGAGCATCTCGGATTTCTCAAACTGCGGCTATCGCGGCGGCACCGAGCCGCTGCCGGACGTGGCCGCGCTCATCCCGCAAAACCGCTGGATCCATGTCAGCCCGGAAGCCGGTGACGACACCGCCCGCATCCAAGCCGCCATCGATTCCGTCTCAACTTTCGCCTTGGATTCCAACGGTTGGCGCGGTGTCGTGTTTCTCGAAGCCGGCGAATTCCAGCTCGCGGATCCGGTCAACATCACCGCCAGCGGCGTCGTTTTAAAGGGTGCGGGCGATTCCGAAACCACCGGCACCCGCCTCCGCGCGACCGCCACCCGCCAGTATTCGCTCATCGACATCGACGGCCCCGGCTCGCGGAGCACCGTCAGCGGCACCACCCGGAATCTCGTCCAGAAGCTCGTTCCGGCCGGCACCCGGACTTTCCAAGTGGACAGCACGACAGGCCTCGCCGTCGGCCACAGCGTCATCGTCCGCCGCCTGAGCACCGCCCAATGGATCGCGGACATCGGCATGGACCAGCTCGAATTTCCGTGGGAGGTGGGGTCGAAAAACCTGTCGTTCGATCGCACCATCACCCGCATCGACGGCGATTGGATCACCGTGGATGCGCCGCTGCCGCAGACCTTCGAGTCGAAATACGGCGGCTGCCAAATCTGGCGCTACACCTGGAGCGGGCGCATCCGGCAGGTCGGCGTGGAGGACATTTTCGGGTTTTCCGACTATGCGAACGCCACCGACGAGGACCATGCGTGGACATTCATTGAAATCAGAGACACCCGCGACTCCTGGGTCAGGCGCGTCACCTCCCGCTATTTCGGCTACGCTGCCGTGGTGCTTCAGGACGGCGGGAAATCGATCACCGTGGCCGATTCCCAATGCCTCGATCCGATTTCCCAAATCACCGGCGGCCGTCGTTATTCCTTTGATAACGAGGGCGCGGAACTCTGCCTTTTCGTCAACGATTTCGCCCGCGAGGGCCGCCACGATTTCGTCTTCGGCGCGACCGTCCCCGGGCCGAACGCCTTCGTCGAATGCCGCGCGGAAAGCGCCTACTCGGACTCCGGCACCCACCACCGCTGGACCGTCGGCGGCCTCTTCGACAACCTCGACGTGAGCAACAAGCTCAACGTCGCCAACCGCGGCAACTTCGGCACCGGCCACGGCTGGTCCGGCGCGTTCTGCACCGTTTGGAATTCCAAAGCCGCAGGCTTCCAGGTGCGCAACCCGCCGACCGCGCGGAACTGGCTCATCGGTTCCATCGGCACCATCCAGCCCAGTGAAAACCCGGTCGGCGTCGACCCGCCGGGCACCTACGATAGCAACGGCGCGCCGGTTTCCCCGCACAGCCTGTATTTCGCCCAGCTCCAGCAGCGGCTGAAATTCCCCGGCTCCGACTTCCGCGAGGTATGGCTGGGCGATATCGACCAGCACTCGAGCTCGGGAAATGCGGGCGGCGCGGTCAATTGCGACCCCGCCTGGCTCGCCCAGATCGATGCCCTCGGCGGCGCGCCGGCCGACGCGCTTTTCGACAAGATCTCCGCCAACCGCCACACCGCGTTTACCTTCGATTTCCCGCTCGCCGCCGGCGATGTCGTGGTCGCCGCCTCGCTGAATGTCAGCCTGCGCGCCGTGAATTCCGGCGCGGACGACGACAGGCTCTATCTCGACGAAACCGCCAGCCCCCAAACGTTCGCCGACCTCGGCTGGAACCCGATCGCCACCGGCGTGCCGACCGTCCGTCAGGTGGAGATCGATCCCGCCCTGCTCGCCGACGGTCGCCTGAATGTCGCGCTCGGCGAGGATACAGCGGTCGATTTCGCGGTGCTCCACCTGCAAGTCAGGAAATCGCCTGTTACCCGCTCGATCACGATTTTCCCCGCCGCGGATGCGTTCGTCCAAGGCGGCACGAACTCCGCCGTGAATTTCGGCGGATCCACTACGCTGCAAACCAAGGACATCAGCGTCAGCAACGTGAACCGCGAGGCGTTCCTGCGCTGGGATTTGTCCGGCGTGAGCGGGGAAATCACCGGCGCCACCGTCCGGCTCGGCGTGAATTCCAGCAGCCAGCCGCGCAACGAAAGCTCCGCCAGCTTCGTCCCCGACGATTCGTGGACCGAGGCCGGCCTCACCTTCGACAACAAGCCCGCGTCCGGCGTGCCCTTTGCCCAGTGGATCCCGCCGGCGGGAAATTCCGTCGAGTTTTCCGTCACCCCGCAGGTCGCCGGGGAACTGGCCGGCGACCGCCAGCTCTCGCTCCGCGTCCGCTCTACTGGCGACTACGGCAGCGCGGGAAACGTCAGCTACGGCTCGCGGGAAAATGCTGTTGAGGAAATCCGTCCGCGACTGATCCTCAGCGTGCTGGACGCCCCGCCGACGGTCGCCCCCATCCCTGACATTTTCATTCCCGAAGATACGGCTACGCCTGCGATCCCCATTTCCGTGGGCGACGATGCCGATCCCGCCGACCTCGACGTCACCGCCGTTTCCTCCGATCCCGTGCTCCTTTCCGCATCCGGCATCGTCCTCGGCGGCAACGGCGCGGACCGGACCCTCGTCCTCACTCCCGCCGCCGGCCTTGCCGGTGTCGCCACTATCACCGTCATCGTCAGCGACGGAAATTCCTCAGTCACCGCCGCTTTCCAGCTCACCGTCTCCCCGGTGAACGATCCGCCCGTCGCCGCGCCGGGCAGCGCCAACACCTCAGCGAACCAACCGGTGGACATCGACCTCGCGGCGCTCGCCAACGATCCCGACACGCCCGCCGCCGCGCTCGTTTTCCGCGTTTCCGCAGCATCGGGTGGAGCGGTGGAAATCATGCCGGACGGCCACACCGCCCGCTTCACCCCGACCGCCGGTTTTGCTGGCGCGGCGGATTTTTCCTACACCGTCACCGACACGGATTTCGCCCCGCGCGCCGTGCTCAACTACGATTTCCAACCGCCCGACACCCCCGCCGACGCCACCGTTGCGGACATTTCCGGCAATGGCCGCGATGCCGCCATCGAACTCGCCGGCACCGGCGCTGTCACCTACACCGCCACCGTCCCGCCGCCGCTCGCCGCCCGTCACAGTCAGTCGCTGCGGCTCGAAAGCTCGTCCGCCGGCATCGCCCGCTTCAAGCGCGACCCCGCCTCCGCCGACCTCGATTTCCTCAGTTCCGACTGGACCATCTCCGCCTGGTTCAAGCGCGCCGCCGCCTCTGATCAGGACATCGCCTTCCACTTCGGCGGCGGCGGCGGACGCGGCGGCGCGAACGAACTCGCCCTCACCTTCGGCAACGGCTCGTCAAACACGCTGCTCTATTTGAGAAATTGGAACGCCAGCGGCCTCGACGTGGATCTCGCCGTTCCTGCCGCCGCCGGAGCGTGGCACCACGTCGCCGTCACCCGTGGCCCATCATCGCTTGTCCTTTACGTCGATGGCGTCCCCGCCGCCTCCGACAACACGTTCCAGCTCACCTTCGACACCGGGCGCGCCCTCGTTTTCGGCGGCAGCACCTCGAATTCCTCGTCCGTCTGGGACCGCGGCTACAATGGCTCCATCGCCGATGCCGCGATTTTTTCCGCCGCGCTTTCCCCAGCGGAAATCGCCCGCCTCGCCACCGCCCCCGCCGCCAATCTCGACGGGCTGTCCAGCACCGCCGCCGTCTCTATTTCCGTCGCGAAATCCCCCGCCACCGTCACGTTGGGGAATCTTTTCCATTCCTACGACGGCAGCGGGAAATCGGCGACCGCCACCACCGATCCCGCCGGGCTCGCCGTCATTTTCACCTACGGCGGAAATCCCGACCCGCCGTCCGTCGTCGGCAGCCACGCCGTCCTCGCGGAAATCGATGATACGCAGTTTGCCGGGTCCGCCACCGGCACCCTCGTCATCGCCGATTCCATCGCCGCCTGGCGCGAGCGCTATTTCCAAACTCCCGCCAACGCCGGCCCCGCCGCCGACACCGAAGATCCCGACGGCGACGGCTTCACCAACGCCAGCGAATACATCCTCGGACTCGACCCCACCACCGCTGACGCCGCCCCGCTCACGATCTCCGGCGCATCCCTGGATTTCACTGCCATCCGCGCCGCCGGCCCCGGCTTTACCGCGAAGTCCCGCCATTACGCCTTGGAAACCAGCGCCTCCCTCGCCGCCTGGTCCGCCGTCCCCGGCTACGAGGACATCTTGGCCAACGACCAATCTATAACCGTCCCACTACCGCCCGCCGCTGCCGCGTTCTACCGTCTCCGCGTCCGCCTGGAATGAACAGCCTCCGTCGCGGTTGGCTCAGTCTTCGAGGTAAAATAGGAGGTCGCTCAGGCCGTCGAGTTCATCCTGGAGAGTTTCCCAATCACGGGACTGGATGAATTCGGGAATGCCTTCGAGCTTGGAGCGGATGGTGGCGGCGTCGGTATCGGAGACGCCTTGTTCGAGCAACTTTTCGGCGCGGGCGCGCAGGCTTTTGGCGGAGGCGATGAGATTGGCGGACGATTCGGTGGATTTCACCTCGATGGCTTCGTCGAGGTCGGATTCGTTGGGATCGAAGGCGGAGAGTGCGGGATTTGCGGAATCGCTCTCGGCGAACAGGGCGGCGAGGTTGCCGCGGGCGGTGTCGAGATTGATGCGGTGCTGGCCGGCGGTGTCGATCTTCACGGATTTCGCCAAACCGGTGGATTTCTCGGTGGCGGTGACAGTGAGCAGGCCGCTGAGGTCGATCTGGAAGCGGACGACAATTTTGTTCCCGGGAGGGGATTTCGTGAGTCCCTCGACCCAGAATTCGCCGAGCTTGAGGTTTTGTTCGGGATCGTCGCTCTCGCCCTGATTGACCACGACGAGAACGCGCTCCTGCTTGTCCATGACGGTGGTGAAGAGGTCGCTCTTGGTGACGGGCAGCGGAGTGCCGCGGCGGACGAGGGGGATGCAAATGAGCTCCTGCCCGAACGGGCCGAATCCGTTGTCTGCGGTGACGCTGTAGGTGTGGGCGGAAATATCGACGAGAATGGCGGGCGCGGGTTGGCCGGCGAGCGCCGCGCCCTGGATGGCCGCGCCCATGGCGACGACGAGATCGGGGTCGATTTCGTGGCGCGGCTCGATGCCGAGTTTTGCCTGCAATAGCTCATGGACGGCGGGCGTCCGGGTGGCGCCGCCGACGAGCATGACCTTGTCGAGCTCGCGCGCGGTGACGCCGGCGTCGGACAGGGATTTTTGGAGGCAATCGAGGGTTTTGTGGAGCCATGGCGCGATGAGTTCCTCGTAATCGGCGCGCTCGATCTCGGTTTCGAGGTGGCTTGTTTCGGTCAGGTATTCCTCGCGGACGCTGGCGAAAGGGGCGTCGGAAAGGGTGATTTTCGCCAGCTCCATGGCGCTCTTGAGACGGCGGTGGGCGGCGGGCGGCAGGGGATCGCCGCTGTCGAAGCGCTCCTCGCCGAGCTTGGCGAGCGCTTCGTCAAAATCGTCGCCGCCGAGATTCACGTCGCCGTGGCTGGCGCGGACCTCGACGATGCCTTCCTCGACGCGGACGACCGAGACGTCGAAAGTGCCGCCGCCGAGGTCATAGACGAGCAGGGTCTGGCCGGTGGAGGCACCGGTCTGGCCGGCTCCGTAGGCGAGCGCGGCGGCAGTCGGCTCGTTGATGATGCGGAGCACTTCGAGGCCGGCGAGTTTGCCGGCGTCTTGGGTGGCGAGGCGCTGGCGCTCGTTGAAAAACGCGGGAACCGTGATGACGGCTTGGCCGACCGGGTGGCCGAGATGCTCCTCCGCGGCGCGCTTGAGCTCGCCGAGGATGAGGGCGCTGATTTCCTCCGGGCGGTAGGATTTCCCGCCGAGATCCACGGTGCCGTCGGTGCCCATGAGGCGCTTTACGGAGAGGACGGTGTTCTCCGGGGCGGAAATCGCCTGGTTTTTCGCGGCTCGGCCGATGACGAGCTTGCCTGCGGGATCGATGCCGACGGCGCTGGGCATGGTCCGCTCGCCGCGGACGGGGATGATTTCGAGTTCTCCCTCGCGGACGACCGCGACGGTGGAATTGGTGGTGCCGAGGTCGATGCCGATGACGGTAGGATTCATGGGAGGGGATGGAAGAGTCGAAGGTCTGAAGGTCGGAAGAGGAAGAAGGTCGGAAGAGAAGATTTAACCGCAGATGAACGGGATGGACGCAGATGATGAAGAGGGATGCTGGATTTGGATTTTCAAATCGATCAGGCCGGGCGGCGGGAGACGCGGACTTGGGCAGGGCGGAGGAGTTCGCCGGTGGCGGTGCGGCGCCAGCCGGGAAGGATTTCCGCGAGGACGGTGTGGTCCGGTTGGTCGGCCGCGGGGGCGGATTCCACGGCGGTCATTTCGGCCGGGTCGAAGGGTCTGCCGGTGACGTGCAGGCGTTCGAGGCCGGCACGCGCGAGCTGCGAATCGAGGTGGCTGCGGAAAATCCCGAGCGCGTCGGCCTGCATCGCCCATGCCTCGGCCCACGCGGCGTTGCTTTTGCGCGCGCCCGTCCACCAGCCGCCGCCGGTCTCGGGCGGGCGGGAAAATCCGTCGGAAATCCGCGCGATGCGGTCGGCCATTTCCACCAGCGCGAGCGCCCAAACGCGGGGCAGGGCGTCCTCGGCGGCGCTTGCGGCGCCGGCGCTGCGAACCGCTTTGCGGGTTTCCTCCATGGTGGTGGAGAGTGAATCCAGCACGGTGCCGAAGTTCTTCAGCACGTCGAGCGTGCGGCGGTTCCCGCGGCGGGCTTCGGACGCTCCCGCCATGAGTTCCTCGTGCAGGGAGGCCAGCGTGACGCCGGACGCCGCCGGAGCGGGCGTTTCGATTTCTTCGTCGTAAGGCTCCATGAATCAGCGTTTTTTCACGGGTTTGGCAGGTTTCGCGGCTTCCCGGCTGGCCGCGGCGGCGCAGGATTTCAGCAATGCCTGGAATGGCTTCGCCCCCGGCGGTCGCAAGCGGCCGGGCAGCCGCGCGAATTCCTCCAGCGCCTCCACCGGCCCGGACCGATGGTCCTTCATGTGCAGCAACTTCCAGCGCCAGCGGTCGCGCGAGGTGCGTAGCTGGCCGTAGGCTTCCTGGATTTTCTGGAATTGCTCCGGTCGCTGCTCCGGCGGGTATTTCCGCAACAGCCGCTGGTAGGCAGCGCGGACGTCGCCATCGCCGGCGTCCGTGGGGAGGTCGAGAACGAGGAAGGGATTCATAGGAAAAGCTCCATCTGGTCGCCGCCGCCGCGCTTCTTGGAGGCGGATTTCCCGGAAGTTCCGTAGATTTCGTCCGCCTCATCCTGCATCGCCATTGCCGCGTTGGTCAGCATGTCCAGCAGCTCGGCGGGCGGGCCGCCCGGGCCGAAATCGAAGGGCGACGGCCCGCCGGTCCGACTTTTCATGCGCGCTCGCAGCGCCTCCGCCTTGGTCTTGCAGGCAGAATCCCCGGATTTCTCCGCGTGCTTCACGATCAGGTCAATCCGCTCGAAAAGCCCCCCAGGGTCCAGCCGCAGGAATCCGCGGGTCGCTTCGAGTGCCAGCAAATAGACCAGGTGCAACCAAGGACGCGAAGGCACCGAGACGGTCATCTTGAGTTCGATCTGGCTGAGAATCGTGCCCAGCGTTTCCCGGAGCAGCTCGCTGGAATCTCGGTCCAGCGGGTTTTGCAAGCGCTCCGCCTGCTCCAGGAAATCCGCAAGACCGGCGAGATCGTTGTTCGTCGCCTGTTTGATCATCGCCTTCACCAGCAGATCCAGGCGTTTCGTGGACCGATTCCACGAGGCATCGCTCCACGGGGAAATCACTTGCGAAAAGCCCGCGAGCGCGAAAATCCGCGCGAAAACCTCCCAGCCCGGCGGCCGCTGTTGGACCTCCGTAAGCCACTCGGCATCCAATGTTTTGCGCTTCGGCAGCCGGTGCGCCTCGCGCAGTTTTTCCTCCAGGAACAAACGCTCCATCGGGGACGGCGCCATTTTCTCTGCCTCCGCCAAGGCCGCGTCCGCCACCTCGCCATCGGCCTCCAGCAAGCCACGCCACAGCCGCGCCACCCAGCGGTTGAGCATGAAATCTTCAACGGCCGGGCGATCTTCCAGCAATGGCTCCAGCTCCTCCCAAATCTCCGTCGCAGGCTTCTTTTTCTTTCGGAAATCAAGCGCCTGCTGGGCCAGCGCGAGCGCGATGGCGTTTTTGATTCTCCGATCCAGCGGGTCCAAATTGAGCGCCGCCCGGAGGTTTTTGAGCGCTTTGGTGTAGGTTTTGCGTTCGATCGCCTCCTTTCCCGCGAGCTGCAAAATCCGTTTGTTTTGCGGAAATCGCTTCACCAAATCGCCGAGAAGACGATTCTGCTCCTTGGCGTCGCCCGATTTCTCCAGCAGGCCGAGCAGCGCCAGCCAGCCATCCGGATTTTCCGGGTCCGCCTTTGTGGATTTCTCGAATGCCTTGCGCGCGCTGCGGAAATCCGGCCGCGCACCGTATTCCCGTTCCTCCTGCTTTTGCAGCGTTTCGCCCAGCCACAGCCAACCGACGGCGTCCCGTTGCGAATCATCGCCATCCCGGAGGGACCACTCCCGCAGCACCGACCCCCAGGTCCGTCCCAGTTCTCCGGGCGCGTTGTCCTCGGGAATCGCGACGCATGCTTCCCGGACCAGCGTGAGAAGCGCGGTCTCCGGTTCCCCCAGTTTTCCGCGGCCGAACGCTTCCAGCAAAGCGAACGCATCATCGACATCCGCATCGCTCATGTTCCGGCTGAACGGGAGGACTCCCTCGGTCAGCAGGCATGCGAGGCCTGGCTGGTCAGTCGGAAACGCTCCTTTCAGCCCCTTGCTCAATTCTTGGCAAGCGCGCACCGGTTTGCCTGATTTCCCGGACGCGTCCGCATCCAGAATCGCGGTCGCCCAAGTCGGCGGCTGACCCGTCGCCGCCAGGAAAAACGGCACCCGCGCCCCGACCGGTGCGGCCGCGCCGCGTCCGGGTAAATCCGGATCGAGCGTTCGCGCCGCCCGTGCCAAGGCACCGTCCGGCGGTAGGTCCGCGAAGCATTTCCACGCCATGTCCCGGTCCTCCTCGAAGACGCAGCGCGCCCCGCGCAGGAACATCCGCCAATGCCGGAAAATCGAATCCCGCGGCAGTCCGCGCAGCGCTTCCTTCGCCTCGTCCCAACGTCCGTCGCCGGTCGCGGCACAGGCCTCGCGCACCACCGCCAGCTCCACGGCCAGCCGGTCCGCCATCTCGCCCGTGCCTTCGGGCGGAGAGAATCCGTCCGTAACCAGCGCGTCGATCGCTGCAAAATCCCCCGGCAAAATCGCATCTGCCGCCGCCGCTTGCAGTGCCACCGCCCAGTGGATTTCCGCCCCGCCGGCCGATCCTGCCGCATCCGCCGGGGTGGGGGAGGCCAGCTCCGCGCGCAGCGCCGCTACCCGTTCCGGCGGGGCGAGCGTCGCGATGTAATCGATGACCGTTGCCGCGTCCTTGAGCAGACCCTTGCCGATCATTTCCCGCGCCAAGCCCGCGTTCGCCTCCACCAGCAGTGGCAGGTAACGCGCGCGATCCTTTTTGCAGAGAAATTTGGCCGCATCGCGCGCCTTGCGCCACTTGCCGTCGCGCATCGCGCGCAGGGTTTCTCCGGCCGCGGCGTCGCTGGCAAATGGGGTTAAATCCGAACTCACTTCGCCGCCGAACCAACCCAGCCCGCCCGGCGAATTCAAGAACAATACCCGGCGGGGGAGGATGGATTTCGGCTACGGCAGATTCGTGACGCCCATCAGGTAGCGGTCGCATTCGCGAGCGGCGCCACGCCCCTCGTTGATCGCCCAAACGATGAGCGACTGCCCGCGCCGCACGTCCCCGGCGGCGAAGACGCCGGGGTGATTGGTGGTGAATTTGCCGTGCTCCGCCTTGATGTTCGAGCGGGTGTCGATTTCGAGGTCGAATTTCTCGACCACATCCTTTTCCGGCCCTTCGAAACCCATGGCTAGTAAAGCGAGCTGGCAGGGAATCGTGCGCTGCGTGCCGGGAATATCCTTCGGGGAAAACCGGCCTTGATCGTCCTTTGTCCACTCGATTTCCACAATCTCCAGACCTGCCAGATTTCCGGCATCATCCTTGATGAAGCGCTTGGTCATCACCAGATATTGTCGCGGATCGCCACCCTGCAGCGCGGCGGCCTCCTCTTGGCCGTAATCCATTTTATAGACCTTCGGCCACTCGGGCCAAGGGTTGTTCGGGGCGCGCTGGAGCGGCGGCTGCGGCATGATTTCGAGCTGCACCACGCTCTTGCACTTGTGGCGGATGCTGGTGCCCACGCAGTCGGTGCCGGTGTCGCCGCCGCCGATGACGACGACGTCCTTGCCGGTCGCGTTCAGCGCGGGATTGGTGCCGTCGAACCTGTTGTCCAACTGATGGCGGGTGTTGGTCGTTAGAAATTCCATCGCCATGTAAACACCGCCCGCGTCGCGGTTATCGATAGGCAAATCGCGGGCTTTCGTCGCGCCGCAGCAGAGCACCACCGCGTCGAATTCGGCGCGCAACCGCCCGGCGGTCCATTCCTGATTCTTGCCGATGAAGATGCCGGTTTTGAAAAGAATGCCTTCCTCCTTCATCAGATTGACGCGGCGCTGGACGACCTTTTCCTTATCCAACTTCATGTTGGGAATGCCATACATGAGCAGCCCGCCAATGCGGTCCTCGCGTTCGAAAACGGTGACGGTGTGGCCCGCCTGATTGAGCTGCGCGGCGCACGCGAGTCCGGCCGGGCCGGAGCCGACGATGGCGATTTTCTTGTCAGTGCGGATTTCCGGCACTTTCGCGGTGACCCAGCCTTCTTCCCAGCCGCGGTCGATGATCGCGCACTCGTTGGCCTTGATGGTCACCGCCGGGCTGATCACGCTGAGCACGCAGGATCCCTCGCAGGGAGCGGGGCAGACGCGGCCGGTGAATTCCGGGAAATTGTTGGTTTTGTGAAGGCGCTCCAGCGCCTCCCGCCAGCGGTTCCGATAGATCAAATCGTTCCATTCGGGAATCAGGTTGTTCACCGGGCAACCGCTGGCCATGCCGGAAACCATCGTGCCAGTGTGGCAGAATGGCGTGCCGCAATCCATACACCGCGCGCCCTGCGCGCGGCGCTCCTTTTCATTAAGATGATGTTTGAACTCCTGCCAGTTCCCGATGCGTTCCAGCGGCGCGTCCTCGGTATCCGAGACGCGTTCCAATTCCATGAATCCTGTTGGCTTTCCCATAGTAAATTTCTTTTCAGATGCAAGACTTCAAGACGCAAGACATAAGACTTGAAGACTTAAGAACAGAGAAAGACGAGGGAAAATTCCCAGCCGGCGTATGTCGCTTCTTCATCATCATGTTTATTCACTTTCTCGGTCTTCTCGTATGTCTTACAGTCTAAGTCTTATGTCTTGTAGTCTTATGTCTCGAATCTCAGTTCCCGCCCACCCGCGCGAGGTCCGCCAGATTGGCTTCGAAGGCGGCCATGGCAGCTTCGTCTCCCGTGAGCCCCTGCTCTTCGACTTTCTTGAACGCATTCAGCATCCGCTCGTAATCGCGCGGCAGAACCTTGAAGAATTTCGGCAGCTCGGCATCCCAGTTTTCCAATAGGAATTTGCCGCGCGGCGAGCCGGTGAGTTCAACATGCTTTTCGATTTTCGCCTTCACTAGGGAAATGTCGGCATCGCTGCTTTCGATGAGGCGGTAAAGGTTCACCATCTCCGCGTTGAGGCGCTTTTCAAACTGCCCGTCGATGTCATAGACAAAGGCGACTCCGCCGGACATGCCGGCGGCGAAGTTGCGGCCGGTGCCGCCGCGCACGATCACCTGGCCGCCGGTCATATATTCGCAGCCATGGTCGCCGACGCCTTCCACCACCGCGTGGACGCCGGAGTTCCGCACGCAGAAGCGCTCGCCGGCGATGCCGTTGATGTAGGCCTCGCCGGAGGTGGCGCCATAGAAGGCGACGTTCCCGGCGATGATGTTGTCCTCGGCTTTGAACTTCGAACCCTTGGGCGGAAAGATAATCACCTTCGCGCCGGAAAGTCCCTTGCCCACGTAATCGTTGGCATCGCCTTCCAGCCGGAACGTCATGCCCGGCGGGCAGAACGCCGCCAGGGATTGCCCGGCGCTGCCGTGGAAAGTCAGCTCGATGGTGTCTTCCGGCAGACCCTTGCCGCCGTATTTCCGGGAAATCTCGCTGCCGGTGATGGTGCCGACGACGCGGTTCACATTGATGATCGGCAAGTCGGCGCTGACCTTCTCGCCGCGCTCGATGGCGGGTTTGCAAATTTCCAGCAAACGCGTGTTGTCCAACGCGTTGGTGAGGCCGTGATCCTGCTCTTTCTGTGCGTAGCCGCCGACTTCCGGGCCCACATCCGGCTTGTGGAAAATGCCGGTGAGATCGACGCCGTTCGCTTTCCAATGATCGGTGGCGTCCGCGGTATCGAGGCACTCCACCTTGCCGACCATTTCGAGCACCGTGCGGAAACCGAGCTCCGCCATGATCTCGCGCATTTCCATCGCCACGAATGTCATGAAATTCACGACATGCTCCGGCTTGCCTTCGAAGTTCTTTCTAAGCAGCGGGTCCTGTGTCGCGATCCCGACAGGACAGGTGTTCTTCTGGCAAACCCGCATCAT
Source organism: Verrucomicrobiales bacterium (assembly GCA_038235225.1). GTDB lineage: Bacteria > Verrucomicrobiota > Verrucomicrobiia > Verrucomicrobiales > Akkermansiaceae > Luteolibacter. Next base: position 11,561 of record JBBSUD010000071.1, on the reverse strand, counting down.
CAGGCAGCCGACAGTTACCAGCGGAGCGGTGGCGAATCCAAATTCCTCCGCACCTAACAATGTGGCGATCGCCACATCCCGGCCGGTCTTGAGCTGGCCGTCGGTTTCCAAAACCACGCGGCTGCGGAGATCGTTCAGCAAGAGAATCTGATTGGTTTCCGCCAATCCCAGTTCCCATGGCGCGCCGGCGTGGAAAATCGAGGACGTGGGCGAGGCACCCGTGCCGCCGTCATGGCCGGCGATTAGAATAACATCCGCGTGCGCCTTCGCAACGCCGGCGGCGATCGTGCCGACGCCGACTTCCGCTACGAGCTTCACATTGATCCGGGCGCGCGTGTTGGAGTTTTTCAAATCGTGGATCAGCTCCGCCAAATCCTCGATGCTATAGATATCGTGGTGCGGCGGCGGCGAAACCAAACCGACGCCGGGAGTGGAATAGCGGACCTTTGCGATCCACGGATATACTTTCGATCCCGGCAACTCGCCGCCCTCGCCGGGTTTCGCACCCTGCGAGATCTTGATTTGGATTTCATCCGCATTCACCAAATACTCGCCGGTGACGCCGAAACGGCCGGATGCCACCTGCTTGATCGCGGAGCGTTTGCTGTCTCCGTTCGCCATGGGAACGAAGCGCTCGGGATCCTCCCCGCCTTCACCGGTATTGGATTTCCCGCCGATGCGGTTCATCGCGATGGCTAGGGTTTCGTGGGCTTCCTGGGAAATGGAGCCATAGGACATGGCGCCCGTTTTGAAACGCTTGGTAATCGCCTCCACCGGTTCCACCTCATCGAGCGGCACCGGCTTCCGGTTCGTGCGGAACTTCATCAGCCCGCGCAGGGTCGAGAGATTCTGGCTCTTGTCGTTCACTTTCGCCGCATATTGCTTGAAGATCTCGTAACTGCCGGTCCGCGTCGCTTTCTGCAACAGGTGGATCGTTTCCGGATTGAACAAATGGTACTCGCCATCGCTCCGCCATTGATAGACGCCGCCGGCGTCGAGAGCGGCTTCCTCCGATTCAATATGTCTTGCCGGGAACGCCTTGCGGTGGCGAATGAGGGTTTCCTCCGCGATGCGTTCGACATCCGAACCCTCGCAGCGGCTGGAAGTGCCGCAGAAATATTTGTTCACCAGATCGGTGCTCAGGCCGATCGTTTCAAAAATCTGCGCGCCGCGATATGATGCTACGGTGGAAATCCCCATCTTGGCCATGGTCTTCACCACGCCCTTGATGGAGCCTTTGAGGAAGTTATAGACCGCCTTGTCGAAGTCGATTTCCAACATGTCGTCCGCGATCATCTTGTGGATCGATTCGAACGCCATGTAGGGATTGATGGCATCCGCCCCGTAGCCGATGAGGGTGGAGAAATGGTGAACCTCGCGCGCCTCGCCGGTTTCCAGAATGATGGAAACCAACGTCCGCGTGCCGCGGCGGACCAAATGATGATGAAGGCCTCCCATCAGCAGAAGCGTGGGAATTGCGACATTGTCGCGATCGATATTCCGGTCGGAAAGAATCAATAGATTGCAACCGCCGGCGATGGCGTCGTCCGCAAGTTTGCAGACCCGCTCGAACGCCTTTTCCAAACCAGCGCCTCCGCGGTCTGCTGGGAAAAGCGCGTCGATGGTGGCGGATTTGAAACCATCCGCGTCGATCTCGCGGATTTGCGCGAGCGCCGCGTTGTCGATCAGCGGATTGGACAGGCGGATCATGCGGCAGCTTTTCGGGCCGGGCTTGAGCAGATTCCCCTCGGAGCCGAGGAAGGTTTCGGTGGCCGTAACCAGTTCCTCACGGATGCAGTCGAGCGCCGGATTGGTGACCTGCGCGAAGATCTGTTTGAAGTATTGATAGAGATGCTTCGGCTTGTCCGAGAGCACGGCGAGGGGAGTGTCATTGCCCATCGAGGAAATCGGCTGCACGCCCGCCGCGGCGGTGGGCCCCACGATCATGCGCAAATCTTCGTAGGTATAGCCAAAAGCAATCTGGCGCTCGACGATACGATCGTCTTCGACTTGTTTCGGCGATTTCGCGGCGGGAAGATCGTCCAAGGTGATGCGGTTTTCAGCGAGCCACTTGCCATAAGGTTGGGCGGAAATCACGCGCTTCTTCACTTCCTCATCGGGGACGATGCGGCCTTCCTTCATGTCCACAAGGAACATGCGGCCGGGGCGCAGGCGGCCTTTTTCGATGACCGTCAGCGGGTCGAGATCCGGTACCACACCGACCTCGGACGCCATGATGACAAGGTCGTCTTCCGTGACATAATAGCGGCTAGGGCGCAGGCCGTTCCGGTCAAGCACGGCGCCAATCATTTGTCCGTCCGAAAAGGTAATGGAAGCGGGGCCGTCCCATGGCTCCATCATGCAGGCGTGGAATTCGTAGAACGCCTTCTTTTCCTCATCCATCATGGTGTGGCGTTCCCATGGTTCGGGAATCATCATCATCATGGCATGCACCAAGTCATAGCCGCCGAAGTGCATGAATTCCAGCGCGTTGTCAAAGCGCGCGGAGTCCGAGCCATCCTCGTTGATGACGGGAAACACATTCTCGATCTGAGTGCCGAATTTCTCGGACTCGCACAAGGCCTGGCGGGCCTTCATGAAGTTCGCATTTCCCATCACCGTGTTGATTTCGCCATTGTGGGCGATGAAACGGTTCGGATGGGCGCGCGACCAGCTCGGGAAGGTATTGGTGGAGAACCGCGTGTGCATCAGCGCCAGCGCGGATTCGAAATCCGGGTCGTGGAAATCCGGGAAATACTCGGAAAGCTGGCAGGGCGTCAGCATGCCTTTGTAAATCATCGTCCGAGCCGAGAGGCCGGTGACATAATGATAGTCCGCGCCGGGAAAATTGTTGCTCCGGTTCCCGTGGACGTCGCGGAACTGGTTGGGCAATTCATTATTGCGGATCATCCCGCCGACGCGCTTGCGGATGACATAAAGCTTCGTTTCGAAAGCCTTTGCATCGGTGAGATCCGGGTTCTTCCCGATGAAGACTTGCTTGATGCGCGGTTCGTAGCGGCCGGAGGTTTTGCCGAGGATTTCGGATTTCACCGGCACATCGCGCCAGCCGAGGAATTTCTGCCCCTCGTCGCGGATGACGTGTTCGAAAAGCTGCATCGCCACCTCGCGTACCGCGGCTTCCGGAGAGAAGAAAATCAGGCCGGAGCCGTAGTCGCCCTCGGGCGGCAGCTCGACGCCTTGGGCAGCCATTTCCCGGCGCAGGAACTTGTCGGGCATCTGGACGAAAATCCCCGCGCCATCGCCCGTCGCCGGATCCGAGCCGCTGGCACCGCGGTGGTCCATTTGCTCGTTCATCGTGAGCGTTTTCAGGACGATGTCGTGGGAACGTTTGCCCTTCAGGTGTGCGATGAAGCCGACGCCACATGCGTCTTTTTCCTGCGATGGATGCCAAAGGCCCTGAGGTTCGGGCCAGCCAAAGGGGGATTTCCGGGAAGAGGCGTTGGGAGTCATGGATGGAAAATCAGATTTTGTGGGGCGCCGCGCGCCCTAGTCGTCGCGCGGACCGTCGGAAAAACCAATAGTCCGGGCGAAACGGGCGGCAATCTGGTTTTCGTGCGGTTAGCTGTCAAGACCGTCTGAAAAACCCGCCGGGGGCCGTCACTTCTTGGAAAGACTCTCAAGATAGTCCAGCAGGCTGGCGAATTCCCGCACCGTCAGCGGCGCGGCGAGGCCGGGCGGCATCATGGAAACCGGCACCTTTTCGCGCTTGGTAATCTCCCCGGTTTTCCAGACGGATTCCTGCCCGGCCATGTTCCGGACCTTGACCTCGCCGGCGCTTTCGAACGTGACGAAGCCGAGCGATTGCGAACCATCCTGAAGCGTGAAGACCTCCGTGGCGAAGCCTTGGGCGATGGTTTTGCCGGGATCGAGGATGTTGGCGGCGAGTTCGGCGCGGGAATAGGTCTGCGCGATGTTGCCCAGATACGGCCCGATTTGCGGCTGATCCGCGCTGACGGCGTGGCACATGACGCACGTCTGGCGGGTGAAAATCTCCTTGCCAAGCGCGGCGTCTCCCTTGGTTTTCCCGACCCGCGCGATCGCCTTGTCCGGGCTGAGCGTGCCGACAATTGGCGTTTTGTCCGCAACCTTGGCCGTGAGCTTGAGGAGTTTGACGAGTTTCCGCGCGGATTTCGCGGAGGCGGAATCCGGTTCGCTGGCGGCGGCAAGCACTTTGGCATCCAGCGCGTGGGATTTCGTCATGCGGATGGCGAGGAGGATTTGCAGGCGGCGATTTGGCTCGGCCCAACCGGCATTGAGCGCCTCCTCAGACAGCTTGCGGGCTTCCGGGCTGCCGGTCTTGCTGGCGGAGAGCTGGAGCAGGGCGGCATCGGCGGGGATCGCGCCCGCCGCACCGGCTTCCGCGATTTTCTCCAGCGCCTGGTGATAATTTTCCAGTTTCGGCGCGGCAAGGAAGGAGGCCAGCGCTTGGTCGAATTCCCTGCCGCTGTCTTTCATTTCCCGCAGCCGGGCGAGCGCCGCCGGGATCGCTTCCCAGCCGTCGGCCGAATCCGTCTTCACCAAGCTGGAAATCGCTTGGGAAATCGTCTTGGCCGGCAGCTCGCTGGTCGCTGCCTTCAGCAAATACGGCACCATTTTTGCCTGCACGTTTTCCACGGCGGCGAGCTGCGCGACGAGGTCCGGCAATAGCTTCGGATCGCCCTCCACCAGCGCGGCGATGCGGTCGAGAGCCTCGGTGAATTCGATACGGTTCCGCAAAAGCTCGCGGGCCAGAGCGGGCGCCACGTCCGGGCCGGCCTGCGCCAGCTCCGCCTTGAGCAAGGTGGCGATGGCCGGGGATTCGATCCACGTTTCCGGTTGATAGTAAGGGCCGCGCGTGTCCGGGCGGGTGCCCCATGAGTCGCCTTTCCACTCGCCTTCGTGGAAATACAGGCGGGCCAGCGCGCTCAAGATGGCGAGGTGGCGGTCTGGCATGGCGACGCGCGCGGCGCGGTCGGCGAGACCCTTCACGACCTCCGGCCGATGCATCCGCATCAGCGCGCGAAGTGCCCCGTTGACTTGGGCGGGCTGGGCGTTCGCATCGTTCAGCACCGCGAAACAAGCGTCCGCCGCGTTCATCCGGGCCAGCGCGCGGTACGACGTATGTGCAAGCACCGGATCGGGATCGCCGAGCAATCCGGCGATTTGCGGAGCCAGCGCAATCAGGTTCTGCCGCGCCGCGCCGACCACCGCCTCCAGCCGCGTGCGGGCGTCATCGCTCTTCAGCCCGGCCGCGAACGGCTTCTCCGGCGCAACGGATTCCCCTTCGGAAATTTTCGCCAATCCCGCGTCCGCCAGCGCCCGCAGAACGAAGCGCTGGAGCTGCGGATCGGCCGCCAGCGCGGAAATCGATTCCACCAATGGCCCGCTGATTTCCCCGTCCACCAGCTTCTGCGTCAGCGTGTAAAGCGCGGCCACGCGGGCCGGCAGCGCCTTGTTGGAATCGCCCGCCAGCGCGCGCAACGCCGCATTCGTCCCAGGCAGTTCCGGCCGCGTCAGCAGCTCGCGCTGCGCCGCCAGCGTCCGCACCTGGCTCGGGGATTCCAGCAAACGCACCAGCTCCGAATCCATCGCCTTCGGAAAGTCCGGCAGCGGCTCCGGCGTGTAGCCGTGCGGCGTCACCCGGACGATGTAGCCAACGTCCGGCCCTTGCCACGTAAAGGTCGCGCCCTTCCAGCTCGCTTGGTAAATCGCGCTCATGCCATCGACATCGGCGTCCGTGGGCCGCGTCATCTTGATGAATGGCTCGGGCTTTGCCGTCTCCCGAAACGTCGCGCCGTAGGGCGAAACCGTGTGATGCCAGAGCGCGCCGGTGCCCCAGTCGCAGGTGAATGGCCCGTCGTTCCACTTTGCCGGGATGCCCGGCTCGCTAATATACACCGCGCCGCAGCCGGAGCCGCCGCCGTAGTCCGCGAGCGGCTGGACGATTTCATCGCCGAAATTCATGTAGAGCCGCGGGTAGCCGTGGTCCTCGAGGCCGGTGAAATGGTGGAAGCGCACGTCCCAGCCACCGCCGTCGTTGGTGTTGTCCCGCGAGAAAATGTCCAGCAGCGGACTGATCGGCGTGGCCAGTATGTTGCGCGTGCCATCGGCGAAAATTTCCAACCCCGAGCCGTCCGGCCGGAAGCGCAGCACGCCGCCGCCGCGGTGTTGGAGGTGCTTTCCATCTGTGCCGACCGCATCCACGAAGCCGAAATCCCCGCCGGCGATGTAGAGCCAGCCGTCGATTCCCATCGTTAGACCGTTCGTCGTGTGGTCCGCCGGGCGATTCTTAAAGTCGAAGGCGATGCCCGTGATCAGCGTTTTTTCCTCGTCCGAAATCCCGTCGCCGTCGTGGTCGATGTAGCAGCTCACCGTCGGCGGATGCACCAGATAAAGCCGGTCCTTGTCCCAGACCAGGCCGCGCGGCGAGTCCACGCTTTTCACGAATTCCGTGACCTGATCCGCCCGGCCGTCGCCATCGGAATCGCGCAGGCGCAGGATGCGGCCGCGATTCGCATCGCGGTCCAGCGAGCCATTCCCGTCCGAGGAAACGTAAAGGTCGCCCGCTGGCGAGGCCGCCACATAGACCGGGTAATTTGCCGATGCCGGCGTGGCGAAAAGACTCACATCGAAGCCCTCCGCGACTTTGACGTCTTTGAGGATTTCCGCCTCCTGCTCCGGCGTCAGGTGGGGAATCGTCGGCAGGATATTGCCGGATTTCGCCAAATCCGGCGCGGCGGCGGGGGAGTCATTTGCGAATATCGGGACCAGTCCCAGTGCGGAGAAGAAGATGAGGGAACGCATGCGGCCCGCGCTTACGCCCGCCCCGCCTGCGTTCCTTCATCAGGCAGCGAACGGGGGAGGGGGGCTCTAGGCCGATTTCCGCCCTTCCCGCCGCCCGCTAAACTCTTGCCAACCGGTTGGAAGATGGAACTTTCGCCGTTTTCCCGCCGTTACCCGGCCAGATGCCCAGCAATGTGAGACTCCGCTACCTTCTGCCCGCTTTGCTGGCACTCGGGATGATCATCTGCGGAGTCGTGGTTTCCGCTGTGAATACCCGGAACAATTTGCGCGATGCCGCGCGCGTGGCCCACAGCCGCCACGTTCTGCTAGCTCTTCAGGACACGCTCCGGAACGCGCTCGATCTGGAGACCGGCCAGCGCGGATTCATCCTCGTGGGCGACCCTGAATATCTGGAGCCGTATCATTCCGCCCTAGCCCGGATGGGCGCGCAGCTCGCCGAACTTTCCCGCCTCACCCGGGATAATCCGGTCCAATACCACCGCACCGCGCAAATCGCCGAGCTGGTCGAGGCCCTCGAAGCCGGCCACCTCCGCACCATCGAAATCCGCCGCCAGAGCGGCCTCGCGGCAGCCGTCGCCGGGGTCAGCGCCGGCGGCGGCAAGGAACGCATGGACCGCCTCCGCACCATCGTGGACCGGATGCGTTTGAACGAGAATGCGGAACTCGACAAGCGCGCCGCCAAGCTCGCTGCCAGCCTCCGCCGCACCGATCTCACCGTCTTTGTCAGCGGCGTCATCGCCATCGGCTCGGGCGTTCTCGGCGCCATGCTGCTCCTGCTTTTTCTCTTCTCCAAGGATCGCGAGGCCGGGCTGCGCCTGCAGAAGGAAAAGGCCGAGGAGGCGGATCGCGCGAAAAGCGAATTCCTCGCCATCATGAGCCACGAGATCCGCACCCCCATGAACGCCATCCTCGGCTTCGGCGAGTTGCTGCACGACTTCGCGGAATCGCCCCGCCAGCGCCATTTCGCCGCCGCCATCCTCTCAAGCGGGAATGCCCTCCTCTCCCTCATCAACGACATCCTCGATCTCTCGAAAATTGAATCCGGCAAGATCGATCTCGTCCCGGAAGTCGTCAGGCTTCGCGATTTCGCCGGGAATATCGAAACGTTGTTTTCCTTCCGAGCCGCCGAAAAGGGCATCGGATTTTCCGTCGTGATCGATCCCGCGCTGCCCTTCGTCCTCGTCTTCGACGCCCTCCGCCTGCGGCAAATCCTCGTGAACCTCGTTGGCAACGCCATCAAGTTCTGTCGCGAGGGTTCCGTCACCACCACCCTCCGTCCCGGCACCGAGTCGCCCGATGGCTCCCTCCCGCTCATCGTTGAAGTGGCGGATACCGGCATCGGCATCGCCCCGGAGAACCTTGAGGAAATCTTCCGCCCCTTCCACCAGGTCGATTCCCGCCAAAGCCGGGATTTCCAAGGCACCGGCCTCGGCCTCACCATCTGCCGCCGCCTCGCCGCCGTCATGAACGGGGAAATCGGCGTGGAAAGCCGACCCGGCAAAGGCTCGATTTTCCGCGTTACCATCCCCACCCGCATTTCCGGCGGGCAGCCCGCCGCAGCCAGCGAGGTCGCTCCGATCGATTTCAACACCCTTCGTCCGTCGAAGATCCTGATCGCCGCAGGGGATCCGCTCAACCGCGAACTCATCCGCAACTACCTCGCCACCAGCCATCACGAAATCCTGGAAGCTGCCAACGCCGGGGAAGCCGCCGAACTCTGCCGCGCCAGCCAGCCCGATATTGTCCTGATGGACCCCGGCATGCCCGCCATGGCCGGAACCCAAGCGCTCGAAGCTCTCCATGCCCTCGGGGAAATCCCGCCCGACGCCGCTTTCTCCCCGCCTCTCCCGCGCAGCCGGACCGCGTTGAAATCCGACTTCGACCCCCTTGCCGACATGCCGCCCAGCCGCCGCAGGCTCTTCGCCGAACTCGCGAAAATCCTCCCTCCTGCCGCCTCCCCGGGACGCGACGCCCCGCCCACCACTTCCACCGCCGCATCCGATCCACCCGCGACCGATCACGCCGATTTCTCCGAATTGCTCGACGAATTGGAAATTCTCCGCCATTCCGTCTGGCCGGATCTCGTGAAACTCGTCCCCGCACAAGGCTCTATCGACTTTGCCGCCGCTCTCGGCGATCTCGCCCGCGATTTCCCCTGCGAGCCGCTACGCCTCTACTCCGCCACCCTCGCCGAAGCCGCCGAAACCCTCGACTTCAGCGCCGCCGGCCGCGCCCTCCGCAATTTTCCCCGCCTCATCGAACAGCTCCGGACCGAACCATGATCGATCGCCTGCCATCCGCCGCCCCGCCATCGCTCGTCCTGGTCGTCGATGACGAACCGAAAAACGTCCAGGTCGTTGGCTCGCTCCTGCTCCGCCATGGCCATGAAATCATTGCCGCCGCCAGCGGACCCGAGGCCCTCGAAAAGCTGGAAACCGCCAAGCCCGATCTCATCCTGCTCGATTTCATGATGCCCGGCATGACCGGCTTCGAGCTCTGCCGCATCCTCAAGGCCGACCCCCGCACCAGCGAAATTCCCGTGATTTTCCTCTCCGCCGTCACCGATAAAACGCTGATTGTGGAAGGCCTGGGGCACGGCGGCGTGGACTACATCACCAAGCCCTTCCACGGCCGCGAACTCGTTTCCCGCGTAGAGCTTCACATGAATCTCCAAAACGCGCGCCGCCGCCTCGCGCGGCTGATCGACGAGAAGAACCGCGTCCTCGAAATCGTCGCCCACGACCTTAAAAACCCGCTCAACGGCATCCAGTTCGCTGCCGCCATGCTCGCCGAGCGCGACGATGGCTCCGACGAAGGTGCGACCCTCCTTTTTGAAAGCATCCGGGATTCCGCCGCCCGCGCCTTTGAAATCGTTTCCAACCTCCTCGAAACCCGCGGTCTGAATGAGCTGAAATCCACCCTCCGCTCTCTGCCGGTCGATCTCGCCGTCACCACCCGCGCCGCCCTCCGAAATCTCGATCAGCACCTTCGAAAAAAGGAAATCCAGGTAACCGTCGAAAATGCCTCCAGTCCCGATGCTGCTGTAATGGTCCTCGGCGAGGAGCGCGCCATCCTCTGCTGCATCGAAAACCTGCTCTCCAATGCCATCAAATTCTCCCCGCCCGGCGCCCCCGTCCGCATCCGCATTTCCTCCGATGGCGAAATGATCGTCGAAGACGCCGGTCCCGGCGTCCAGGAGGACGAGATCGACCAGCTCTTCGTGAAATTCACGCGCCTGAGCGCCCGCCCCACCGGTGGAGAAGCCAGCACCGGCCTGGGCCTCCACATCGTCCGCGAACTCGTCACCGCCATGAACGGAATCGTCGAATACCGCCCGAGTCCGCTGGGCGGAGCCGCCTTCCACCTCCGCCTTCCGAAAGCCTGAGCGAAGTGAAAGCCCGGTCGGAAGAGCGTTTCGCAAACTTTCCCCGCGGCACCGCGCCGTTTCTAAAAAGTAGCCTCACTAGGGCTCGAACCTAGAATAACAGAATCAAAATCTGCGGTGTTACCATTACACTATGAGGCTTTTTTGCCCGCGGCGGGCGGAAGCTACCCCGCCCCCCGCGGCCTTGGCAACAGGGAAAATCCGCGAAAAATCCCCGCGTATCGGCGCTCGCCGGTTGCCGCGAAAACCTTGAAAAACATGATTCAGCGTTCCAACCGCTCGTTCACTTTTAAGGATATGGAGATGAATCTTGCCGGAATATCCCGCACCAGCTTCAGCCAATTGCGCTAAGATTCTACTGCCGCGCGTCAAGCTTGAGGGAAATGGGACGTGGGTCGCTTGCACCGATGAGCCGCTCTCTGCGAAGGCTCAATCATTGAGATTTCGGAACCAGCGTGCGCCCTTCGTTCGCAAGCTCGTCCGAACCTGATTTTCACGAACCTGACGTGAGGATCCATGCGGACCATTGTCATTCTCGATGCGGATTCCGGCCGCACCAATGAGATGGCGGAACGGGAGGGATTCGAACCCTCGGTAGAGTCACCCCTACGTTCCCTTAGCAAGGGAGTACTTTAGACCACTCAGCCACCGTTCCGTGTTGCAGGTCGGAAGGTTTGAACCACAGCGCGGCAGGGGCGTCAACCTCTGGCATTGGAAAATCCGCGGGAAAATCGCCGGGTTGCCGGTCAGTCAGTAAAATGGGGTTTCTCGGAGTCCTGATCCGGGGACGGGGTTTCCGGTTCCGGGTGGAGAGATTCCGGGTTTTCGGCGGGAGCTGGCAGGGATTCCGATGGAGTAGGCGAATCCGAATTAGCAGCAGACTCTGGCTGAGGCGCTTTAATTGGCTCCGGCCGCGACTGCAGCTCCGGCTCCGGCTCCGGCTCTGTTGACGCCGGACTGGCAGATTCCTCGCTGGGAGGTTTTTCGGCGGCAGGTTCTTCGGCGGCTGGTTCTTCGCTGGGAGGTTCTTCGCTGGCCGGTTCTTCGCGGGGAGGTTCTTCGCGGGGAGGTTCTTCGCTGGCAGGTTCTTCGCTGGCAGGTTCTTCGCTGGTAGCCTCGGCGGCTTCCGAGGCAGCGGTTCCTTCGCCTCCGCCGGCTTTGTTTTTCCGATTCCGCTTCTTTTTCGCTTTCTTGCCCTCGCCAGGTTCCGTGGCGGCGGGGGCTTCGCGAACTTCCTGCACCATGAGGGTGTCGTCGGTGTAGAGCAGGATGTGGCCTTGATGGAGAAGCCAGAAGAGATCGGCGGCGTATTCGGAGGGCGGGGCGGTGCTGCGCTCGGGCAGGCCGGATTTCCGCAAGCCGTCGAGCTTGG
>JBBSUD010000070.1:0-30585 GCA_038235225.1 Verrucomicrobiales bacterium | reverse complement strand
CAAGCTCGGGCAATATACCTGGCGCGCCGACTGGCCGGCGGACAAGGGGCCGGCGCTGGATTCGGTATTGGATTTCAATCTCTGTTTCAACGCCCGCGAATGGCTCCGGCACCCCGGCGCGGAGACCGGACCACCCGCGGCACTGGAGAAATCCATGGCGGCGCGCACCGGCTCCGGGGAGGACGGCCGTCCGTTCTATAATCCGAATCCCGGCGCCGACGGACTGAACTCGAGGCAAAAAATGGTCACGTTCATTGAGAACCACGACGGCCTGAACCGCTTCCGTGTCGCCGGCGTAACTGCGGAGCGCAACCGCCTTGCGCAGGCGCTGCTGCTCACGCTCCCGGGAATTCCCTGCCTCTACTATGGAACCGAATTCGACCTGCAGGATGCCAAAGACGGCATCGGCGGAGACACGGAAACCGGCCGCATGATGTTCTTCCGCCACCAGGGCGGCCCGACCCTCGGCGAGGTCGAAAAATCCGATTCCTTCCAAGAAATCTCCGAGCTAACCGCGCTCCGGGCCAAGCTGCCCGAACTGCGCACCGGCCGGTTCATGCCGCTCTGGGTGGACAGCCCCGGTAGCGATTTGGACGATGGCGTGTTCGCTTTCTGCCGGGCCTCGGACGATGGGAAATCCTATGTCGTCGTGGTCGCCAATGCCTCCGAAAAGCCGCGCTTCACCACGGATGGCAGCCATGAAATCCATCTCCCAAGCGACCTCGCCACAGCCGGCATGACGCTCGTGCCCATTCTCACGACGGGTGGCGGCAGTCTTCCGGATTTCCCCGTGCCGGACGCCGCCGCCGGTCTCCGCCTGCCCGCCCCGCCCGCGGGCGTGACGGTCTATCAGGCCCGGCCGCGCGAATGACCGCCGCCGCGCGCGCCATTTGGCAAGGAGGAGGAGAATCCGCCTTGCCCCACCCGCAAAACCGGTCTTGCTTCCGGCCTTTATGAATTTCCGATGGTTGAACGCGCTGCTTTGGGGGAACTCCGTGGCGCTCTCGTGGATGTGGGGGCTGGGATTGTTCTTCAGCGTGCAAATGACGTTCATGTTCGGCCTGCAAGGCCTGCTGATGTTCGCGATTCCCAACGCCATCGGCCTGATGGGCTTCGGCTTTGTCACCCAAATCGTCGCGCGTCGGAATGGCGGCGGGCAGGAGTCCCTAGCGTTGTTTTTCGACAAGTTTTCCAAGCCGTTCCGCTTGATTCTCTATCTCTACCAAATCGTCGCGCTTTCGCTGACGGTGTTCGCCCTGGTGAATTATTTGTTTGTCCCGCTCGAGCTGGCCACCGGACCGCTGCTGGGCATTTACCTGGGCCTGATTGTATTCGTAATCCTCGCGGCGGGCTGCCTGTTCGGCGAGGAATTCGGGATTCAGAAAATCAAATACGGTCACGCCATGTTCGGCGGCCTCATCGTCATCTGCGTGGGAGTGATCCTGTTCGGCCTGCACCCCATCGCGCCGAGGCCGTTCCAGTGGAACTCGCCATTTCCCAAACAATGGCAGGGGCCGCCGTTTCTGGCATTTGTCATTCCGATGGTGATCGGATTTCTCGTGGGACCATGGCTGGATCTCCAGCATTGGCAGCGCGCGATCCAGATCCATCGGGAGAAAACCTCGATCCGCACCAGCTATGTCTTCGGCGGATCAATCTTCTTCCTGATGTTGCTTTTCCACGGCTGCCTCGCGCTGTGGGTCATGGAGAAGGAAGGCCGGCCGCTCGGCGCGAGCATGGCGCTCGACGGATTCAATTACGCCCATGATTTAATCACGCAATATTTCAACCGCACTTATGCCTCGCCCGGCAATCTCATGCCGGTCGCATACTTCGGATTCCTCTGCATCTGCATCGTAACCACTCTCGATAGCGGCTACATCGCGCTGAAATGGTTTCTCGAGAAAAACGTGGAGAAGAGCGACAACATGCTCATTTCCCTCGTCCCGAAACAGATCCTCGGCTCGCCCGTGCCGACCTTCCTTGTCATCGGCATCGTCGCCATCGGCGCGGTCCTGGTGAGGCTGCAACTGGAATACTTCATGGTATTCTACGCATCCTTTTTCGTCGGCTACGCGGCGCTGGCGATCGCCCGCTGCTTCGTGCCGAACTCCCAGCAGCCGCTGCCGCAAATCAAGATGTTCATGATGTCCAGCGTCTCGCTGGTGATCTTCGCATTGGGCTATCTGAACGGCCAGACAACGCTGCTCATCCTCGGCTCCCTTCTGCCGCTCGCCTATGTCATGTGGCTTGTCGTGAATGCGGATTTGCTCCGTGTCGTCACCGAGCGGGCCGGCGAGGTGATGGAAGCCGCATCGACCATTCCCGCAATCAAGGCGATGACGAAAACGGCGGCGGTCGCGACCGGCGCGGGTGTGACGGCCCCGCAGGACGGGCACGCGCTCGCCGGGCATTTCGAGGACAAGTGGTTCGTCTATTCAACCATCGCCAGCTATTCGGACACGAACTCCGTGGGAAATGTCTATTTCGGCATGTATGCCATGTTCGTCGGCAAAACCCGCGAGTTGTACTTCAATTCCGCCATGCCGGATTTTGATTTGAAGACGACGAAGTTCTACATTCTCACACGCTCGTTCGAGCACAAGTTCGTTCGCGAGGCGCGGGAATTCGACACCATTACCGTGAAAATCCGCGTCTCCGATTTCAACCGCAAGTTCTGCACGCTGGAGCATCAGATCTTCGGTGCCGACAACGTATTACTCGGAAAAGGTAAACAAAGTCTGCTGTTCGTTTCGTCCAAGGATTACAGCCTGCTGGATATTCCTGGCGAGGTTTACACGGCATTCATCAAATACGTCTGACGGGGGCCGGAGTCTCAGCTTTCAGCCAACCGATCCCGACCGATTCCCCGCAGCTCGAAGATCTTGTAGAGGGTTTCCTCGATCAGGTTATTCGGACATGATGCGCCGGCGGTGATGCCTACCGTGACCTCGCGGTCATCGGAAAACAGGCGCGAGTAGTCGGAGGCTTTCTCCTCCTTGTGGTGCAGGTCATAGTGAACGATTTCCTCCAGCGAGCGGATGCACGAGGCGTCCCGGATGAAAAACGTGGGCAGCTCCGGCTCGGCGATTTCAACCAGATGCGCGGTATTGGAGCTATTGTATCCGCCTACCACGAGCAACAAGCCCATCGGCTTGCGCAGCATTTCGAAAAGCGCGTCCTGCCGTTCTTGAGTCGCACCGCAAATGGTATCGAACATTTGGAAGGAGGCATCGCTGCCATCGCGCTCGATCACGGTTCGCCGGAAGCGGCGCTGGATTTCTTCGGTCTCGCTTTTCAACATGGTGGTCTGGTTCGCCACGCCGATGTGTTGAAGATGGATTTCAGGATTGAAGCCTGAGGAATAGCCATCTTCGAAGCGCCGCAGGAACTCCTGCTTGTCGCCGCCGTTTTTCATGTAATCGCAGACATAATCGACATCCGCCAAGGTTAGCACCACGAGGTAGTTGCCCTCACCGCTTTCCCCCATGGCGCGGGACGATGTGGCGCGCGTTTCCTCGTGGTTCGATTTGCCGTGGATGATGGAGGTGACGCCGTCCTTGGCATAGCCGCGCACGCGCCGCCAAACCTTCATGACATCTCCGCACGTGGTATCGACCACATAGCAGCCGCGTTCCTCCACCTTCTTCATGAACGCCGTCGGCGCGCCGAACGCGGGGACGATGACGACGTCGTCTTCTGTCAAATCGTCGTAGGACTCGTTCATTTCCTGCCAGGGCAGCGAGACGATGCCCATTTCCCGCAGGTGACGGTTGACGTCGGGATTGTGAATGATTTCCCCGATGAGAAAGATGCGGTTGTCCGGAAATACCTTGCGCGAGGCATAGGCGAGATCGATCGCCCGCTCGACGCCGTAGCAGAATCCGAACTGCTCGGCGAGCAGCACGGTGGTGTTTCCCACGGTAATTTTCCCGCCACGGTCGCGCAGTTTCTCCACGATGGAGGAGTGGAAATGGATCGCCACTTCCGCGGAGACGCGCTCCATCACATCCGGCCTCCGGACATTGACCCGGGGCCGGTTTTTCGTTGCTGCCGCTTCGCTCATCGCGGTCGATATAGCGCCGCATTCCCGGCCGACCAACACCTTTTCGCTCATCTGAGGCACGTCAAAATTTGTAAACCCGCCCATCCGAGCCGACATCCTCCGGCACAACCCAGCGCCGGCATGTCCCGCAAGCCGCCGCATGCATTCCGCCTATGAAATCCATCCTGCCGCGCGTCCTTGTCGCGATTTTCCTGCTCAGCCACGCCGTCCGCGCGGAGGCGATTCTTCAATATTTCGGCACGACGTGGAGCGAGATCGAGCGCCGGATTCCCGAGCTGGCGGAGCGCGGCTACGACTCGCTCTGGCTGCCGCCGCCATTCAAAGGGGGCGCGGGCACCTACTCGGTGGGCTACGACACGCTTGATCGGTTCGACCTCGGCGATCGCGACCAAAGCGGCTCGGTGCGCACGAAATATGGCACCAAGGCGGATCTTATCAGTATGATGCGGGTGGCCCACCGTTTCGGGCTGAAAGTATACTTCGACAATGTCATGGCGCACAACGCCGGCCCGCTGACTTCGTCAACCCAGCCGGGCCAGTTGTTCCCGCAAATCCCGGGATTCGTTCCAGAGGATTTCCATATCGTCCGCGATGGCGCGACGTGGCGGAAACCGGCGGACTATCCCGACTATCAAAACGAATGGGAGGTGCTGAATCGAAATCCATTCGCATGGGATATCGCCCAGGAAGTTCCTAACAACGTGAGCTTCAATCCCACCGGTATAGCCGAGGGGCAGACGTTTCCGAAATGGTCCGGCGTGCGTCACCCGGGGCACCCGGAATGGTATGCCGACAGCGACTTGACGGTCGGCACGAATGGCGAGGGCCAGCCGGTGCATCCCTTTGCTAACAAGGAACCGTGGCAGGATATAGGGTATGCGGACGGCTCCGCCACAATCGGCGGGGGAAACGGGAAATTCGATTTCAAGGACCTCAACTCGAACGGCCAGCACGATGCCGGCGAACCTTCGGAACCATTCACCGATACCGGCGTGGACCCGACCGCACCGTCCCGCCAGACCGCCGCCTGGGGGTATAAGGACGGGATTTACAATATGGGGAATCCCCGTGCGGAGGATGTGAATGAAATGTTGTTTCGCGCGGTTCGCTGGTTCATTTCCGAAACCAAACCCGACGGCTTCCGGCTCGATGCTGTGAAGCACGTCCCCTCGTATTTCTTCGGCAAGCAGAGCGGCACGGACAAGGACTCGTCGAGCTGGGGTTACAACGGCCAGATCCAGGAACAATTCAACATCAGCCGCGGCTTTTCGGATTGGAACAACCACCGGGATACGGTTTACAATTCGGCCTATCAGTCCCGCGACGATGCCATGCTTTTCGGCGAGCATCTCGGCGCGCCACCCGCGGAGGGCGGGTATCTGGCGGCCGGCATGCGCATCGCCAACGACAACTTGCTTAATAATGTGAAAAACGGCATGGGCAGCAGCCTGGCTGGCTACGATGCACCCAACTATGGCAGTTTCGGCACGGCGAGCCAGACCGTCGGATATGTCATGAGCCACGATAACAACTATCTCTTCAGCGGCGACCGCCCGCTGGCTCACGCCTATCTGCTCACCCGCGAGGGCCTGCCAATCATTTATACAGACGGCTACAACCAGGCCGGCGCACCTGATTATTTTCCGAAACCTGCCGGCGTGAATTTCCTCGGACAGTTCGGCGACAGCAGCGTGATCTCCGCCGTGGCGGTGCATCGGGATTTCGCCCGCGGCTATCAGACCGCCCGCTGGAGCGACCAGAACTTCGCCGCGTACGAGCGCGTCGATGAACGCGAGAACAAGAACGGCGGCGCTTGGAACGGCACCACGATGCTCTATATGATGGCGCGGAACTATCAGCCGAACGGCCAGGGAAGATTGGTGCAGACCGGATTTCCGGCTGGCGCTACTTTGGTAAATCAATCGCCATTCGGCGGCGGCTTCCGGGCTTATGTCAATGGCGCGGGACAGGTCGTCGATGGCGCAGGCAACGCGCCCATCGTGCCACCAAGCGGGTGGTTCGCATTCACATGGCATAACCCGATCATGCCATTGGTTTGGCAAGCCCCGGAGCATAAGGAATTCATGAAGCCGATCCGTATTTTCCAAAGCGGCGCGCTTGCCGGGACGATGGATCACTGGCGCACCGATGGCCGCGATGGCGATCCCAATTTCAATCCCTATGGAGTGCCTGCCGCAGACACGGCGGCGCGCTCCTATCGGGTGAAAATCCCGCGGGTAACCGACGGTTCGGACCTTCGGTTCGAAGCGCGGGCTGACGGATCCGCGGAGAATTTGCGGATGAAGCTGGACGGCGGAATGGATATCAATTCGCAGATGGCGATCGGTCCTCAGTCCGGCGAGTTGCGTGATTTCGCGCCGGGTATCAACAGCGACGAAGCGGATCCTGCGGATAGCGTGCTGCAATCGTCCACCGACACGTATCTCGGGTATGAGCAGATGCGGTTCGTTAGGCGGACGGCTGAGAAATTCGCCGCAGCGGACCGGGCGCGGAATGTCATTGGATCGCCCGGTGCGGAGACGTGGCAGGTGGAAATCGGGACAACTGGGATCGTAGGTAGCGACGGTGCCGGATTCAATATGGGCGGTGGAAATGTCGCGAGCTGGGTGGAGCACAACCCGTCCCTGCCCAATGGCGATCCAGCCACTCCGGTTCCCCAGATGAATCCCGCGCCGCAAAGCGCCGCCGGCGTGCCGCTCGATCTCTGGGTGAGGACCGGCTATCAGTTTCAGGTTTCGAACGTTTGGATTTACTATACCATCGATGGATCCAGCGATCCGGAAGGGAGCCGCGGCATGGGGAAAGGCGCGACGCAGGTTGTGGAAGCGCGGTTTGCATTCAACGGAACGAACGACGGGACGGCTGTGCCGGATTGGTGGAAAGCCACATTGCCCGCGATGGCCGCAGGCACGGTCCTGAGATATAAAATCGGTGTCATCCGCACCGACGTTTCTCCCTCCGTGTTTCCTTATTCTTCCGCAAACGTCGACCAGGCTGAGCGGATGGAAACGGTTTTCGAAGTTGATCACTTCAATGCGATCTCCGCACCATATCGGGTGCATAACGATTACTCGGAAATGGCGACCGGGCTGGACGAGGGCTTCCACGTCCTGCGCAGCCGGGCCTTCGTGGGACGGACGGATGGAGCTTCGATTTACAAGACGAACACGCAGGTATTTTACTACGATACACAGCCTCCAAGCGGCGTAGTCGCCTACCCCGGCGAGAGCGACCAGCTTGGAGGATCCAGCTACGGAGCGGTGGTTCTGTCGGACCGTTCGGTCAATTCGGTTTGGTATTACATTGATGATTTGGATAGCGGAAACGATAGCGCCGCCACGGGAAACGGCGTCGGCAACTGGCGGCAGGCTGCGCTGGTGGACGTTCCGTCGAATCTCGGCAAATCGGGCTTCGCGAAAGAATGGCGGTTCACGTATCAAAGCATTCCGGCCAGCGGAATCGCGAACATCGTGGTGCGAATGAAAGAGGCGTCGTCTTCGGAGGACATGACGTTGTCGGACGCGGCCGGCCACTATACAACGGTTACCAGGCATGTCAGCACCGGCAGCCCGATCGCCTTCAACATCGCTTATCCATCCATCGCCGGTCAGACCGTGGGTTCGAATTATGTCATGAAGGTCTATTTCGCGAAGGAACTGGTTCCCGCCGGCATGAGCGATGCGGATTTCCTCTCCGGATTCTCGATCTACATCAGCAGCACCACCAGCGGCAGGCCGGACAATCCGGTCCTCCAGCCGAGGTCCGGCTATGCTCTTGTCCGCAACGTGTCCGCGACAGAGCATTCGGTGGAGTTCACGTTTCCCAATTTGTATAATGGAATGCCCAGCTTCTTCCACACCGTCCGCGCCGAATACACGCGGGGTTCGCTCACTCTGGGAGATAGCGAACTGGTGAAAATGCGCGTGGACGACCAGGTTGACTCCGATCAAGACGGCTTGCCCGACTGGTGGGAATTACAATATGGCATCGAGGCGAACAATCCCGCCGGTCGCCACGGCGGGGCGGGAGATTTCGATCTCGATGGAGTCACCAACATTCAGGAATACTTGTTCGGAATGAACCCGGCGCTTCCCGATTCCGCATCACTTCCGAAGCTGGAAATCGTTCCTCATCCCTCGGTCGCGGGGGCGTGGAGGCTTGGATTCCCCGGAATTCCCAATCGTTACTATCGCTGGCAAAGCTCGGACGACCTGGCGAATGGTTGGCAGAATCTCGGCAGTCCGGTTAGCACCGCCGGTGCTGCGTCGCCCTCCGTAATCCAGCGCGACGACACGCAGGCATTGCCCCGCAGGTTCTACCGGATCGCCGTGTCGCTCGCTCCCTGAACATTTCTTTTCCATGAAAATCCGTTCCTTCTCTTTTCTATTACTTTCGCTCTCGTTGAGTTGCGCGGCGGACGCCGCCCTCTTGAAAATAAGCCCTAATTCCACGACCCGCCGGACGGCGACGGAGGTTGAGGGTAATTATTCCACGACCCACCTCTATGTCGACGAGGTGGCTGCGGAATCCATTCCCATCACGGTTTTTTTCGATCCGCAGGCGCTTGGAATCGAGACATGCGAAATCTTTACGAATCTCAATCGCCGCGACCGCGCGCAAATCGATGCGAACGGCGATGGTATCGAGGACGGCATTGTCGCGGAAAACGGCAATCTCATCGCCGCCGGAGAGGATGGGCATTATTACAAGGCCTACACCATGGCTTTGGTCAGCGGGGGTTATCAGATCACACTGGACGCCGCGAAAACCGGCGCATACCGGCTCACCGCAAGGTATCGCTTTTCCGGCGAGCCGGAGGGAACCTGGCACTATTACAACGACGATTCCGAGAACGGTGTTAGGAAGCGCGACCACGCCATCGTCATCTCCCCGAAGAAGGCGCGGGACATCGTGCTGTATGAAGTGAACCCGCTGACGATCATCGCCGAGGGCACGCTGTCTTCCCAGCGCGGAACCTTCGCAGATCTAGCCGGCGGGCTGGGTGTGGGGCATGCGCCACGGTTTAGTCTGAACTATGTGAAATCGCTGGGCGTGAATACGCTATGGTTCCAGCCGATTCACCCGAATGGCATCGATGGCCGCCAGATCGATCCGGCGACCGGCCAACCTTACGAGGTTGGCAGTCCCTATGCGGTTAAGAACTTTTTCGAAGTGATGCCGTTGATGGCGAAATCCTTCACTCCGGGCGGAACTCCCGCATCGAATGACACACCCGCCGGCCGGGCGGCGGCGATGTCTGAATTCCAAGGCTTCTGCACATCGGCCGATGCGGCTGGCGTGGATGTGATGCTGGACGCGCCTTTCAATCATACCAGCTACGATGCCGAACTCGCGGCCGTCGGGCAGAACTTGTTCGGCAACGCGGGTTCCTCCGCTGCCAGCGAGATCCGCAACGTGGAGGCGAGATTCTTCTCGCGGACCAATGCCTATGACATGCGCGCCTCAAGCTCGGGAAACATCGCGCTGGCGCCGGATCGGACGGATTTCGGTAAGTTCGCCGATACCTACGATGTCTATTTCGGCCGCTACGCCGCGCTGGTATCCGGATCGACCGGCGGCTTCAACGACGAGGGCGATTGGTTCGATTCATCGGTGGGAAAGGAAAATTCGGCCGGCGGTGGCAACGGGCATTTCGATGCGATCACGAGGAACGTTTGGAAATATTTCGCGAGTTACACTTTGTATTGGCTCGACCGGACCGGATATCCGGCGAATCCGACGGGAGCGTCGCTGGATTCCAGTGCTGGGATCGACAGTCTCCGCGCGGATTTCGGCCAGGGACTTCCGCCGCAATGTTGGGAATACATCATCAACAAGACCCGCACGCGGAAATGGAACTTCATCTTCATGGCGGAAAGTCTGGACGGCGGCGCGGTGACTTATCGCTCGTCCCGGCATTTCGATATTCTCAATGAGAACATCGTTTTCCCGCTGCATGCCGCGCGGACGACTTCTGAATTCCGCGGGATTTATGAAAGCCGGCGGAATGCCTACGGACAGGCGCTCGTCCTGCTCAATACAAGTTCGCATGACGAGGATCATTACAAGGACCCGTGGCAGGCGGCGATCCGCTATGCCGCCAACAGCTCGGGGGATGGGGTGCCGTTGATTTTCCCCGGGCAGGAACTCGGTCTGAGCGGGACGGTGGTGCCGCCGGGCGATACGCAGCCAGGAATGCCGGTTTCCGGCTATGATCGTTACGAAGTCAACTTCGGCAAACCCATTCCGCATTTCAAAAAGTATAACTCGCTGATGCCGCTCTGGCTCGGGACCACGCCGGGCGACGCCAGTTTCAACTATGGCAACGCACAGCTTGCGAAAGTTTATGAAGGCGTGGGGCAGGCGCGGAAATTCTCTCCGGCGCTGCGGAGCTCGAACCGCTATTTCCTTAACCTGATGAATAACACGCCGGACAGCCGGATTTTCTCGGTGGCCAAGTTCGAGAATCGCAATGCCTCGCCAAATACGTCAGATGTCGTGCTGGCGTTTGTGAATCTCGACCGTGACGCCAGCCCGGCCACCGCCACCGGCAATCGCTTCAATGTCGCGATCGACGCGGATGCCGATGGCAACAACGATTTCGGCATCCGAGCGGGCCGCACTTACAATGTGAGGAACATCTCCGCCTATCTCGGCGTGGATGCCGGGCGCAGGGACCAATATCTCATCCCGGGCGGTATCCCGGGAGCGGATTTGCTGTCGCAGGGATTGTATGTGGCAATGAACCGCGTGCCGCAGTCCGACGCGGAATGGACGTCGGCTCCTTATGAAGCGCAATTTCTCAAAGTGTACGATGTTACTCCGCCGCCGGCGCCCTCAGCTCCGGAGGCGTTGATGACGTCATTCGGAACCGTTTTGGGAAATACCGTTACTTTCGCTTGGACGGCCGCAGTCGATCCGGATGGCGGGATTTCCGGCTACCATGTGACTGTGGGAACCACGCCCGGCGGCAGCGATGTCTTCGATGGCGTATCGCAAGCGAGCAGCATCACCGTCCCGGCGGCACCCGGTACCACGCTTTATGCGACCGTCCGCCAAATCAGCGCGTCCGGAACGACGGGCGCTTCAAGCGGCGCATCCGCTCCGGTGCTCGTGCTCGATCCCGCTGCGGATGGCGACGGCGACGGCCAGTCAAACAGCGCGGAATTCGCCGCCGGGACCAACCCTCGGGATAGCGCTTCCGTGCTGCGGATCCGCTCGATCATGATTGTCGGGTCTGATGTCGAACTGACGGTGGACACGGTGGCAGGCAGGATCTATCGGCTTGAATCCGGCATGGGACTCGATGCAACCGATTGGCAGGCAATCGGCGAAAATTTCACAGCGACGGGTGCGACGACCGGATTCATCCACCCCGGCGGTGCCGGTGACGGGCGGCGGTTCTATCGGGTGCGGGTGGCGACGCCCTGATTCGGTCCGAGCTTGCCGTCGGGATTTTCCCCGCCATCCTTCGCCGCGTCGTGAGTCCCATACCGGTTGAGCCATCGTTGGAAGCCTTCGCCAAGCTGGCGGAGCGGGGGAATGTCGTGCCTGTTTACACGCAGCTTGCCGCGGATTTCGAGACTCCGCTTTCCGCATATCTGAAGCTGCGGGACAGCCGCCATTCGTTTCTTTTGGAGAGTGCGGAAAGCACCGAGAAGGCGGGTAGGTGGTCGATTGTCGGCAGCGGTCCGCGGCAGGTTTTCGAGGCGCGCGGCAGGGAAATCACGGTGAGGGATGGCTCGAAAGCGCGGACATTCACGGCCGGGGACGACGTGCTGGCAGCGCTTGAGCGGGAAATGGCGGGATATCGTCCGGTCACCCACGGCGCGTTGCCGCCGTTCTCCGGTGGCATGGTTGGGTATCTTTCTTATGATGCCGTTAGGCAGTTCGAGCCGACGCTCGGCGAGGCTCCGCCGGACGTGCTTGGCATACCCGACGCGATGTTCGTGCTGGCGGATACGTTGTTGGTTTTCGACCATCGATTGCGCAGGTTGCTGGTGATCGCCAACGCGTTTCTAGCGGATTTCAAAACCCCGGAGGAGGCTCACGCGGCGGCGCGGGGCAGGATTCAAGCGATGGTGGAAATACTCAACCGCCCGCTGCATGTGGCCGCGCTCAACGGCCTGGCCGAGGTGGACGTGCCGGAGGCGCGGAGCAATACGACGCAGGAGGAATACGAGTGCATGGTCCGCGAGGGCAAGGAACTGATCGCGGCGGGAGATATCTTTCAATTCGTGCCGAGCCAGCGTCTGGAGACAGATTTCGACAGGCCTCCGGTGGATCTCTACCGGGCGCTCAGATTGGTGAATCCATCACCTTACATGTTTATTTTAGAAATGGGCGACTTTGCCTTGGTGGGAAGCTCGCCGGAAGTGCATGTGAGGTCGATCGGCGGGCGTATCGACATCCGCCCGATCGCCGGGACGCGCTGGAGGGGGAAAACGCAGGAAGAAGACGATGCGCTGGCCGCGGACTTGCTGGCCGATCCGAAGGAACGTGCCGAGCATCTGATGTTGGTCGATCTCGCGCGTAACGATGTGGGACGGATTGCCAAACATGGGAAGGTGATCGTGGACGATTTCATGATTGTGGAACGATATAGCCACGTCATGCACATCGTCTCGAACGTGCATGGCGAACTCGATCCGGAGCACAGTGCTTACGATGTCCTACGCGCCACATTCCCCGCCGGAACCGTCAGCGGCGCGCCGAAAATCCGGGCCATGCAGATCATCGACTCGCTCGAGAAAAACAAGCGCTGCGCCTACGCGGGTGCGGTCGGTTATTTCGGTTTCGATGGGTCGCACGACTCGTGCATCACGCTGCGGACTTGTCTGCTGAAGGATGGCAAAGCTTACGTACAGGCTGGCGCGGGGGTGGTGGCCGATTCGGATCCCACCTACGAATACGAAGAAACGCTGAACAAAGCGAAGGGGATGCTGCGGGCGATATCCCTGGCGAAAACTCTGGGTAAATGAACCACTACGATCACGATGCTGCTCATTCTCGATAACTACGATTCCTTCACCTACAACCTCGTCCAATATTTCGGCGAACTGGGCGCGGAGATGAAGATCTATAGGAACGACGCGCTGACGGTGGACGAGGTGAAGGCGCTTGCGCCTGAGC
This sequence comes from Verrucomicrobiales bacterium, assembly GCA_038235225.1. Taxonomy (GTDB): domain Bacteria; phylum Verrucomicrobiota; class Verrucomicrobiia; order Verrucomicrobiales; family Akkermansiaceae; genus Luteolibacter. The sequence continues at coordinate 17,366 of JBBSUD010000070.1, read as the reverse complement.
GGATATGCATTTCGCCCGGCCCATGCACTCCGAACGAGGCGGGAATTTCCTGCGAACTTATCAAGGAGCTGGGTGCGACCGTTCCCATACTCGGCGTCTGTCTGGGGCACCAGTCGATCGGCCAGGTATACGGGGGGGATGTGGTGCGGGCGGACCGGTTGATGCATGGCAAGACCTCGCCGATCCATCATTTGGGGAATAGCGTTTTCGCGGGCATGCCGGAGCCGTTCGAGGCTACGAGATATCATTCTCTGATCGTGAAGCGGGATACTCTGCCGGATTGTTTGGAGATCACCGCGTGGACGGACGAGGGAGAAATCATGGGTTTGCGCCATAAGGAACATCCCGTCCACGGGGTGCAGTTCCACCCGGAGTCGATCCTCACACAGGGCGGAAAGCTGATGCTCGAAAATTTTCTCAAAATGTGATCAAGGCTTCACGACGGCCTTGAGCCGAAGGAAATTTATCGGCCCGCCAGTTGGAATCCGCGCGTGCGACAAGCCGTCCGCTTCAAGGGCCGGAGCGGGGGAAACGGGTGTGAAATCGGCACCGAGCATGGCGGAGGATTCCGCCGTTAAAGCATAATTCGGAGAGGATGGAAGTCGTGTCGGGTAGGCCAGTTCCAGATTTCCCGCGGTAATCCCGCTATGCATCAAGTCGGCGTCGCGAAAGGTCGGATTGAGTCCCGTCGCGAATTCCACGCCGGCGGAGATCCCATCGTCATCTTCGTCATTGGCGGCTGTGGCCGCCCCGAGGCCGTAACAGGTAAGCCAGGCGGCGAAGGTCATATCCGCCTCGGCTGCGGATTTGCCGGATAGATTTACCAGCATTTCCGTGGCCGTAAGTGGCGCGAGGCCGGTGTGGTAGCGGCGGTTGAAGGCGCGGATGATTTCGTTGGCGATGACTGCCTGCGCGTTGGTGACAGGGTGGAAATTGGCGCTGATCGGACCGTTTACCCAGACCCGGTTGAGGTTCACCGGCGCTGAACTGAGGTTCTTGAAAGTGACGCCTTTGATGCAGAGGTTCACCACAGGATCGATGAGGCCGAGCGTCGGGGTGAAGATATCCGCGAAGCCGATCTTCCGTGCTTCAGCAAGGGTGGCGAGCTGGCCGTTCAGATCGTGCAAGACGGCCGTGACGCGGGCGGTTTTAACCGGATCGTAAGGAAAATCCGCGCGCACGGAGGGCGTGATGCCCACATGCGGCACGGCGACGAGGACGATCGGCAGGCTTGGATTGAGAGTTTGCACATGGTCGAGAACGGCGGTGATGTCGGCGATGAAATCAGCGTTGAAGGTGCCGGGATTGTCGTCGGTGTATATATCTCCGTATTTCTCGCGGATATCGTTGCCGCCGACGAAAATGGTCATTCGGTCGGCAGTGTTTGTCACCTGGTTCTCGAAGTCAGCGTAGTTGAAATCCGCGGCTTCGGTGAAATCGGAATTGTTGATTGCGAAGGCGAAGGTCGCGAACGCGGGGGTTTCGCCGACGAGCGCTTTAAAGCCCGCTTCGCCCAGAACGAAGCGCCGCATGGCGTCCACCCTGAGGCCCGGGATGGCCCAGTTGTTTTCCTGCCGGAAATAGAAATCGGGAGGATTGGCAAAGCTTACTTGCACGGATCTGCGCGCGCCCAGTTCAAAATTCGCGCCTCGGTAGGCCGGGTTGCTCAGGATTTCCACCCAGTTCCGCATGTTCGGCCCGAAACCGTCGCCGTAGGTGGTTCCGAAATAGGTGGACTGGAAACCGAACTCCGCCTCGTAGGCGAAGGTCAGCGAGTCGCCGAGTGTGACAATGGTATCGGCGGGGGCGGAGGCGAATGGAAGGAGCGCCGCTACAATGAAAAGACTTGCCTTTCTCATGATGGGCGGACGTTGCGAAATCGGAGCGGGCGCGTCAATGCGGACTTGCGGGTCTCTTCGATTTCAGGAAGCGCCGATCAATTCCAAGTCGGGTCCCGGGGGAATGAATAGCCTGAGATCCCTGTCGGTGGTGACAAATCGAAGTCCCGCCGATCCGGCGAAAGCGGCGAGATAGGCATTCATCCAGAGCTTGGGAGAGGGCTTGGGTGTGGACGCCAGCCAATGCCAGAGCATCCTGGTTCCTGAAGGTTCATCTTCTATAACGTTTACTCGCGGCTGGGATAGCCAGAGGTTCACAATTTCCGTAGCTGTCACGTTTCCGAATAACGTGGAATTGACTGTCTTTTTGAATGGCTGAAGTTGTAATGAGACGCAGCCATGTTTGTTCGACGGCCCGGCAAATGCGTGCCGGGTTTTCCTGGTCGCATTTCGACATTCTTTTTTGGACGACTTGATGAAACTGACGTCCTTCGAACGTGAGCGCGACCCAGATATTTGGGTCAAAGAACAATGCCGGCACGTTGCAGATATTCCCTTAATTGGGATTGTCCCAGCGAGAGTTGCAAATCCGCTGACGATATCGGCTGTTTGCCATGTGGCATCCGGGAATAGGGAAAACCCTCCGGATTTTGGTGAATCAACTACACCGGGTCCGAATGGAAGTCGGCGTCCGCTTGTGGATAGATGGGTGCCCAATTTGTCGTTATCGCCTCCTCCAGCACCCGCTCGGCCGTCGTTCCGCGGCATTTGACGCGGAGGTTCGCCTCCTGGAGAACTTCCTCCGGCAAATCCAGTTTGACCTTCATGGCGCAGTCTGGCGAGACGGCCGGCGGTCTGTCAGACCGGCGGAACGGCGCGGGGGCCGTCGGGGAAATGGATTTCCGCTTGCGGGTGAGGGCTGGCTCGTCTTGCTAGGGGGGCCGCCGCTGCCGTCCCAATCCTCGAGATGGCGCGCCGGCGGTCAAAACCAACTCCAACGAACATGTCCTACACACTCCCCGAACTCGGATTCCCCACCAACGCTTTGGAACCGCACATCGACGCGAAGACGATGGAAATCCACCACGACAAGCATCACAACGCATACGTCACCAAGCTCAACGAAGCGGTCTCGGGCAAATCCGATCTCGAGTCCAAATCGCCCGAAGCTCTCATTTCCGATCTTTCGGCGGTGCCGGAGGACATCCGCACGGCGGTGCGGAACAACGGCGGCGGTCACGTCAACCACAGTTTTTTCTGGAAAATCCTCACTCCCGGCGGAGCGAAGCAGCCGTCCGGCGATTTGGCCGCCGCCATCGACAAGAAGTTTGGTTCTCTGGACGATTTCAAAAAGGAGTTCGAGAAGGCCGGGGCGACGCGGTTCGGCTCCGGCTGGGCGTGGCTTTGCAAGAAATCCGACGGCACGCTGAAGGTTTGCTCCACCGCCAATCAGGACAACCCGATCATGGGCACGGAAGCCGGTGGCTGCGACGGTTGCGCGCCGGTTCTCGGACTCGATGTGTGGGAGCATGCCTACTATTTGAATTATCAGAATCGCAGGCCTGACTATATGTCCGCATTCTGGAATGTGGTGAATTGGGATCAGGTCGCGAAGAATTACGCGGGCTGATTTCCAAGGAAAACTTTGAGGCGCGTCCGGCTCTCTCGTGAGGACCGGCCGCGTTTTGATTTTCTCCGACCTTGCCAGAGGCGTCGAAACGGCTATGGATACCCGTATGAGCCAAGCAGTCGCCCGCATCTTCCACGAGGCAGCAGTCCTTCCTGCAAAAGATCGCGCGGAACTTGCGGACAAACTGATAAATACTCTTGGCGGCCAAGTTGACAGCGGAACCGAATCCGCCCGATTGGCCGAGGTCAGGCGGCGGATCGAACGGACCAAACTGGGCGAGACGGTTCCGATCAACGGGCCGGAAGGTCTTGCGCGAGTGAGGCAAAAGGTCGAATTCATGCGGAAATCCTGATAATGCCCGAGCGGTTCGTTTTCCACCCCGACGCGCTCTTCGAGCACGAGGAGGCTGCGGAGTATTACTTGAAGGGGGTGTCCACCGAGGTTGCATTGCGCTTCGTGGAAGAGGTGGAGGCGGCGATCTCAGCGATTGTTGAGGAACCCGAAAGATTGCGCATTGCGGGCGCGCCGGATATGCGGCGATTTGTTCTGAAGGAGTTCCCTTTTGTAATTTATTACACGTGGGAACAAGAAATGGAATTGGTGACAATTCAGGCGATCATGCATACTGCTAGACGACCTGGTTATTGGAACTACAGGACAGAATAGCTGACCCATGCCCACACCAGATTGCCCGAAAGAACCCGAAGTCCGCGACGAGCACGTCAGCGCGAAAGATGTAGCAGAGCAGGAAATCTTCGAGTTGGAGCTGCCGGATCGCACGCTGCTCTCCGGCCCGCGCGGGCGGCTGCACAATCTCGCTACGATGTTCAAAGTCTCATTGGACTTGTTCCGCGGGTTTCGGGCGCTGCATTTCGCCGGGCCTTGCGTGACGATTTTCGGGTCGGCGCGGACAGAGCCTGGGAGCCGCTACTATGAGCTGGCGCGGGAAATGGGCGCGGTTTGCGCGCGACTGGGATTTACCGTCGTGACCGGCGGCGGCCCGGGGATTATGCGGGCGGGAAATCAAGGTGCGTTCGAGGCCGGCGGGCGCTCGATCGGCGTCAATATCGAGCTGCCCTTCGAGCAGGAGCTCAATGACTTCGTGCAGGGTTCCGTGACGATGCGCTATTTCTTCACCCGCAAGGTCGTGCTGGTGAAGTATTCCTACGCCTTCGTCGTGATGCCGGGCGGCGCGGGTACGCTGGACGAGATGTTCGAGACGATGACGCTGATCCAAACCGGCAAGCTCCGCGGATTTCCCATCGTGCTGATGGGCAAGGACTACTGGCAGCCGCTGATGGATTTCGTCTATCGCATGGCGGAGGCCGGCACGATCAGCCCGGACGACCCGGAACTGATCTTTTTCACCGACGATGTGGAGGAGGCGCGGGCGCACTTGCAGCGTCACGCGGTGCGGCAGTTCGGCCTGCGCCGGAAGCAGCAACAGAAGCCGATCGCGATGTTGGGCGAGAAGGAAATGCCCAACCAGCCAGCCCTCGGCGGGGAGAAATCCCAGCGGAAATAGAGTTCATTCCGCGGCCAGCGCGACGCCCAGCGGGGACGGTGAGAAATCGTCCGGGGCGGTGTGGCGCAAGCTGGCAACTGTGGCGGCCGGGTCGAGGTGGTTGAGCGGATCCAGCGCGTAACCGCCGCCGATAACCGCATTGCCGGCGGCGCGCATTTCGAAGTGCAGGTGCGCAGGATAGTGGCCGTTCGCCGTGCCCACAGCGCCGATTCGCTCACCGCGGGCGACCAATTTCCCGCGCGCCGTCGCGATCCGGCTGAGGTGCGCATACATGGATTCCACGATCCGCCCGTCCGGCAGGCGGTGGGCGACGATGACGATTTTCCCCCAGCCCGGCGAACTCTCGGCGGCGAAGGTGACCAAGCCGTCCGCTGTCGCGAAAACCGGGTCGCCCAAATCGGTGTTCATGCCGCCGATGCCATTCAAATCGTCGCCGGTGTGGTGGCCGCCTCGATTCTTGTTCATGTCCCAGAACTTCTGCGCGTTATAGATCAGGTGGCCGAGCGGCGGATCGAAGCGGAGGGCGGTCGGGATGGTTCTGATTTCCCGGTCCGTGGGGGAATCGAAGCGGAAATCCACCGGGCCGTCCGCCGGCATTTCGAGCGCGCCATCGGCAGCTTCCGGGGTGATTCCGCCGATTTCCCACAGCCAGACGCCCGCCGCCGCCACGGCAATGAGCGCCGCCAATTTCACCAAAGTTTTCCGCATCGCGCGGACATTGCGGGCGAAATCCGGCTGGGGCAAGCCGGGGAGAAATCCCTTGCCAGCACGCGGCCCGGCCCGAAGCCTGCGCGCCCTTTCGTCATGTTTTCCCAAGATCTCCGCACTACCTGGTTCTCGAATGTCCGCGCTGATTTGCTGGCCGGCATCGTCGTCGCGCTCGCGCTGATTCCCGAGGCGATCGCATTCTCGCTAATCGCCGGAGTGGACCCGAAGGTGGGGCTTTACGCGTCGTTCTGCATCGCCGTCGTCATCGCGTTCGCCGGCGGCCGACCCGCCATGATTTCCGCGGCGACGGCGGCGACGGCGCTGGTGATGGTCCGGCTGGTGAAGGAGCACGGGCTGGACTATCTGCTGGCCGCCACGCTGCTGGCGGGAGTTATCCAATTCATACTAGGCATGTTGCGCGTGGGGGAGGTGATGCGATTCGTTTCGAAATCCGTGATGACGGGCTTCGTAAACGCGCTCGCCATCCTGATTTTCATGGCCCAGCTCCCCGAGCTGAATCCGGCCGTGGCGGGGGTGAACTGGATGACATTCGCGATGGTCGGCGGTGGGCTGGCGATCATCTATTTGTTCCCGCGGATCACGAAATCCGTGCCCTCGCCGCTGGTCTGCATCGTCGTGATGACGGTGCTGGCGATCGTGCTGAAGCTCGACGTGCGGCGCGTCGGCGACCTGGGCGCGCTGCCGGACAAATTTCCGGATTTCGCCCTGCCGCACGTGCCGTTCTCGCTGGCGACATTGAAAATCATCCTGCCCTACTCGGTCGCGTTGGCCGTCGTCGGCCTGCTGGAATCCCTGATGACCTCGCAAATCGTCGATGAACTCACCGACACATCGAGCGATAAAAACCGCGAGGCGCGCGGCCAAGGCATCGCCAATTTCGTGAGCGGCTGCTTCGGCGGCATGGCCGGCTGCGCGATGATCGGCCAATCCGTCATCAACGTGAAATCCGGCGGGCGCACCCGGCTTTCCACGCTCACCGCCGGCGTCGTGCTGCTGATTTTGCTGCTACTCCTGAACGCTTGGGTGAAGCAAATCCCGATGGCCGCGCTGGTGGCTGTGATGATCATGGTATCGATCGGCACGTTTTCCTGGGCCTCGTTCAAGAACCTCGCGGTCCATCCGAAGGCGACCAGCCTGGTGATGCTGGCCACCGTCGCGACCGTCGTCTGGACGCATAATCTGGCGATCGGCGTTGGCGTCGGCGTGCTGCTCAGCGCGCTGTCCTTCGCGAGGAAGGTTTCGCAAATCATTCAAATCACGTCGGTCGCGGAGGATGGCGCGCGGATTTACACGGTCCGCGGGCAGGTTTTCTTTGCATCGGCGGATCAGTTCGCGGCTGGCTTCGATTTCAAGGAAGCCGTCGCCAAGGTCGTCATCGACGTCTCCCACGCCCATTTTTGGGACCTCACCTCCGTCGGCGCGCTGGACAAGGTCGTGCTGAAATTCCGCCGGGAAGGCGCGGAGGTGGAAATCCTTGGCATGAACGAGGCCAGCGCCACACTCGTTGACAAGCTCGCCCTCCACGACAAACACGGCGCGCTCGAACGCATGCTCGAACATTGAAAATCCGCTCCCATGCCATCCATCATCGCCTGCACCGACGGCTCGCCCTACGCGCCCAGCGTTTATCAACACGCCGCCTGGGCCGCCGGGCGCTGTGGGGAAAGCGTTCACGTCCTCCATCTCATTGAGCGCCACGACGTTCCCGCGTCCGTCGATCTGAGCGGCAGCATCGGCTTCGACGCCAATGCCGAGCTGCTTGCCGAACTCGCCAAAGCCGATGAATCCCACGCCCGCCTCGCCCGCCTGCGCGGCCAAGCCATTCTCGAAGACGCGGCAAAGCAGCTTTCCGGCACGCCCGTTCTAACCACCCAGCGCCACGGCTCGCTGGTCGAAACGCTGGACGAATTCGAGAAAAACGCCTCGCTCGTCGTCATCGGCAAGCGCGGCGAACACGCGGATTTCGCCAAAGGCCATCTCGGCAGCAACTTGGAGCGCGTCGTCCGCAGCGCGCGCGTTCCGGTGCTCGTCGCCGCGCGGAAATTCCAGCCGGTGGAGCGATTTCTCATCGCCTTCGATGGCGGACCCAGCTCGCTGAAAGCCGTCCGGCACGTCGCCGCCGGGCCGCGTTTGCGCGGGCTGGAGTGTCACATCATCGCGATTGGCAAGCCGGACAGCGAAATCGCGAAGGCCCTCGCCACTGCCGCCGCGGAGCTGGAATCGGCCGGATTTCAGGTCACTTCCGCGCTGTTCCAAGGCCATGCTGACGAGGTCATCGCAGCGGAAGTGCGGCAGCGGGAAATCGGGCTGTTGGTGATGGGCGCTTACGGGCATTCGCGCGTGCGGCAGTTCATTCTGGGCAGCACGACCACCTCGCTCGTCCGCACCTGCCTGGTGCCGGTCCTGCTGTTCCGTTGACCACGGGAAATTTTCCCTTGCCGCATCCATGGCTTTCGCATTTGTTCCGAAGAACAGTGTTCAGCGAGCCATGAATAACGAACTTACCCAGCGCCAGGCGGAAATCCTCGAATACCTTCGCGACGCCCATCGGCACGACGGAATCATCCCGACCACCCGCGAGATTCAGAAACGCTTTGGCTTCGCCAGCCAGACCGCCGCCATGAGCCACCTGCGCGCGCTCGAGCGCAAAGGTGTCATCCAGCGCCTCGCGAACAAGGCCCGCGCCATCATTTTCCAAGACGATATGGATCGGGAGGAAATCCATGACATTCCGCTCTACGGCAGCATCGCCGCCGGCATGGCGCAGGATGTGGAACAGGATAAACAGGGCTGCGTTTCCATCGATATCGCATCGCTCGGCATTCCCCGCCACGCCCGCACCTTTGCTTTGAAAGTCCGCGGCGATTCCATGATCGGCGCGCACATTTGCCACGGAGATACCGTCATTCTTGAATTCCGAGAGCCGCGGAAAGGCGACATCGTTGCCGCGCTCATCGACGGGGAAACCACTCTGAAACGATATCTTCTGAAAAACGGAAAAGCATTCCTTCGCGCGGAAAATCCGGATTTCCCCGACCTGATCCCGGCGCGGGAGCTGATCATTCAGGGAGTGTTTGTGGCGTTGCTGCGGCAGGCGGCGTGAGCCGGCGATGCGAGGCTGCTTTTGGTGAGGCTTCCGCTGAATCGCGGAGCTGTTTCCGTTTGCCGCTGGTAGCGCGGTCGAAGGATGAATCGCGACTTCCTATAACTTGGCAGATTGCCTGATTCGCTACTGGGGAACGTCTGCAATATCCGGTTTGTCCGGCTTGTCATAGAACCGTTGATAGAGGAACGAGGCTGCGAATGCGATCGCCGCGACCACTACAAATGCCGCGATGCGCCAGACGCTTTCAATGGCGGCGAGGTCGTGGAGGAAAAGCTTGGCCAAGGTGATTGCCAGCAACCCGACGGCTGCGTAGCGGGCCTGCCTCGCGCCGGTGATGAAACCGATGCCCAGCAATGCCAGCGCGAACAGTCCCCAGGCGATGCCATAACTCATATCGCGTGCGAAATTCCCGCTGAAGCTCAGGGTAATGAACCGGCTGCCCGCGGGCGTGAAATAGTCGGCGATTTCAATGTTCAACAGCAGGAACAGGAGGATGCCGCCGAAGGAATACAACATGCCGCGGGGCTGGATTTTCGCGAGCCGGCCTTGCGGATTTCCCACCCAGATGGCGCCGGCGATGCAGGCGGCGGCGGACAGGCCGTAACTATAGAGATGCCAGTTGAGAATCGGCCGGGCGCCGCGCGGGTAGGCATTGAGCACGGCGGGATTGAGCGCGAGACGGACGAAGGCGATCGTGAGGAGGGCCAATCCGGTCAGCCGCAGGCCGGGGTGGGGGACGCGGCGGAACAGCCAGATGAGCAGCGAGCCCTCGATCGCCCAACTCACGGTGATCCATTCGCGCTCGAACTGGATGGGGAAAATCAACGTGATGAACAACAGCGAGACGCCGCCGAACCACGCGACGCGGCTGCGCTGCGGGCCGTCCATCTCCGGGAAGATCCGCAACACGCCGAACAGCGCGGCGAGCGAGGGGATGGCGAATGCCGCGGGGACGAGGCCCATGAAATCGTTGGGAAAGGCGCGTTCGACGGCGTCCTTCACCAGCAGGAAATGGCCGACGCCGGAGAGCGCGGCGGCGGTCCATGGCATGGTTTGCGACCCGGCGGCGCGCCGGAAGGCGAATGGCAGCGCGAGGAATAGGAGATAAATGCCGATATACCAAGCAAGGGCGGCGGCCGGTTGGAAGGGATGGAAATGAAGCGCGTGCCATTGCGCCTCGACGAGCAGCGTCCCGATCAGCGCGACGAGCGGCAATGCCTCGCTGCGGCCGGCGAGCCAGAGGCCGGTGAGCAGCGCGGCCATGGCGAGGGCGGCGGGGAAAATCGGGGTGGTGCCGGCGTCGGACAGGTTGGCAGTGGCCACGGCCATGAGCGCGAATGTCGAGAGGCCGGCCAGCGTCGACATGAAGGATTTCCACCGACCCGCGATGGCGAAAAGCGCGCCGAACGCCAGGTCGATCGTGAGCGTGTCGGTAAGATTTTCCGGAGAAATGTGGCTGGCGGTCCACGCCGCGAGGTGGACGGAGCAGGCGAGCGAGGCGGCGGCGCGGATCGGCGGCGGGCAGGCACTGGCGAGGACGGGGAGCTGGGCGAGGAAAAGGAATCCGTAGAGCAGCGCGGGGCGGTCGGTGACGTGTCCGAAGCCGAGCATCAGGAAGGCGAAGGCGAAACTGACGGCGGCGAACGCGAGGACGGCGGCGGCTGTGGATTTGTCCGGGCGCTTGCCGCCGAGCCAGCCAGCGGCAAGGAAAAGCGCGGAGAAGCCGAGGAGGATTCCCATCGGAACGAGGGTTTTCGCGCCGGTGTCGTAGCCGCCGGATTGGAAGAATTTCGCGAACCAGCCGACCTGGATGATGACGGTGCCGGCGGCGGCGCAGGGCACCAGAAATCGCCACGGCCGGACGCGGCAGATGGCCAGCAGGCCGATGTCGAGCAGCGCGATGTAGCCGAAGAGGGCGAGTGTCTGATCGAGGCCGGTGGACAGCAGGATCGGCGTGAGAAATCCGCCGAGCATGCCGAGCACGGCGACCACGAGCGCGTCAAGCCGCACCGCCAAAAAGAACGCGCCGACGGTAATGGCAGCCATGATCGCGAAGGTGGTGCCGGTGCCGAACGCGGCGAAATGATAGACGGCGTGGGCCGCAAAGGTGACGCCGTAGAGAATCACCACGCCGGTCGCGCAGAACGATTGCGCGAGAACCCGATAGCGTGGCAGTCGGTGGACGAACAGCCCGGCGCCCAGCAATGCCGCGCCAATCGCGTAGCCGAGACCGATGCGGGCGGCGGGCGAAATCAGGTTGTTCTCGAAGGCATATTTTACGAACAGGACGACGCCGAAGAACATCGCCAGCCCGCCAAGCCAGGCGAACAGCTTGGCACCCATGAATTGCTCCAGGGAAAAGGGTTTTTTCGGTGCGGCAGGGATCGGAGGCGGGCGGGACGTGTGGGTTTCGGCGGTCGCTGGTTCGGATTCCGGCACGTCCTGCCATGCGGGCGGCAAGGTGGTCGTTGCCGGAAGGGGCGTCGGGACCGACACGATTTTCGCTGCGATAAGCGCGGGGAGCTGCGCCGGGCGTGGCGCGGAGGTGGCGATTTCCTCAAGCTTTCCCCGAAGCACATAAAGTTCGTCGCGGAGGAGCGCGGTTTCGCGGCGGGCATTGATGGCCAAAACCATTGCCACGACGGGCGCGACGAGGACATAGCACGCGAGGATGATGATAAATAAGGTGTCCATGGGAACCCGTGGGTGGGGGAGTTAGAGACTGACGTGGTCGATCAGGCGCACCGAATCGTAGAAAACGGCGGTGGCGAGAATGGCGGGGCGGGCGAGATCGGCGGCGGGCTCCAAAGTTTCCGCATCGACGAGCGATAGATAATCGATGCGGCAAAGCGGCGAGGCTTCGATTCCCGCGCGGCCGGCGGCGAGGATTTCCTCGGGCGAATCGAGTTCCGCGGCGGCCAAAAGGGATTTCCGGATGCGCGGAGCATCCGCCCGTTGCTCGGGCGTTAGGCGGACGTTGCGGGATGACAAGGCGAGGCCGTCCGGCTCGCGGACAGTCGGACAGGCGACGATTTCCACGGGCACATCGAGGTCGCGGACCATGCGCCGGATGATGGCGAGCTGTTGGAAATCCTTCTCGCCGAAAATCGCGACATCGCAACCGGTAAGCAGGAAGAGCTTGAGCACGACGGTGCAAACGCCATCGAAATGCCCCGGCCGCGCGGCGCCGCAGAGGCCGCGGGACAGGCGGCTCTCGGTAACGGTGACGGAGCGGTCCGCGTGATACATGTCACCCGGCGTCGGGACGAAAACGAGGTCCGCGCCGGCCTCGCGGCACGCTGCCAAATCATCCTCCAGCGGGCGGGGGTAGCGCTCCAGATCCTCGGCGCGGTCGAACTGAATGGGATTTACGAAAATCGAGACGATGACGATTTTCCCGCGGGATTTCGCCTCGCGGACCAACTCGAGATGCCCGCGGTGGAGCGCACCCATGGTGGGCACGAGGGCGCGGGTGCCGGGGCGTTCGGCCAGCGCCTCGCGGAGCCGCGCGGGGGAGTCCACGAGTTTCATGCCGGACGCTAGCGCACGCCGCGACGGGCGGGCAAGCGGCATGGTCCGGCAGATTTCCGTTAGGTAGTGGATTCCCCGAATCTCCCGCTTGCCACCCGCGCCGGGGGGCGTACCCTTGCCCGAGAATCGCACATGAAAATCTGGTTGGATGGCAAATTGGTGGACGAATCCGAAGCGAAAATCTCGGTTTTCGACCATGGACTTCTCTACGGGGACGGCGTTTTCGAGGGAATCCGCTTTTACTATGGAAGGATTTTCCGGCTGGAGGAGCACATCCGCCGGCTGTTCGATTCGGCGCGGGCGATCGTCATCGATATGCCTTGGACGGCGGAGGAAATCTGCAAGTTCACCTGCGAAACCGTCGCGGCTAACAACCTCGAGGACGGCTACATCCGGCTGGTGGTCACGCGCGGCGCCGGCGAGCTGGGGCTGAATCCTTATCTTTGCCCGAAGCCGTCAATGTTCATCATCGCCTCGACGATCAAGCTCTACCCGGACGAGACCTATCAGAACGGCCTTTCCATCATCACTTGCGCGACCCGCCGCCCGGCGCCCGGAGCATTGATGCCACAGGTGAAATCGCTCAATTATCTGAACAACATCATGGCCAAGGTAGAGGCCATCCAGGCGAACGCGCTGGAGGCCGTAATGCTCAACGAGCAAGGCTACGTGGCCGAATGCACCGGTGATAACTTGTTCATCATGAAGAATGGCGAGCTGGTGACCCCGCTGATTTCCGACGGGGCGCTGGACGGCATCACGCGGGCGGTGATCGTCGAGCTGGCAGAGAAATTGGGCGTGACATGCAAGGAGCGCTCGCTGACCCGTTACGACATTTTCACGGCGGACGAGTGCTTCCTAACGGGCACGGCGGCGGAAGTCATCCCGGTGGTTTCGCTGGACCGGCGGACGATCGGGACGGGCAAGCCCGGTCCGGTGACCGCGAAATTCCTAGCCGCCTATCATGATCTAACCACCACCACGGGGACCAGTTTCCGGTAAGTCCGGACTTTCAAGATGAAGTGCGATTTTTGCGAAAACAAGGCCACCGTTTTTCTGACCCAGCTCGTGGAGGGGCAGATGAAAAAGGTGTGCCTCTGCGACCATTGCGCGAAGGAGCGGGGCGTGACGGATCCGACCGGATTTTCCCTCGCGGACATGCTGCTTGGCGGCCTCCCCGGAGGACCCGGCACCGTGACGACGGTGGGTGCGGGCGGCGGGACGGCGCGGAAATGCCCTACCTGCGGATTCAGCTTGGAGGATCTGAAACGCGTGCGGCGGTTCGGTTGCGCGGATTGCTTCACGACATTTTCCGACGAGGTCACCCAGATGGTCCGCGGCATGCACAAGGGCACGACCCACGTCGGCAAGGTGCCGGAAGGCCTGATGGCCACGCAATACCGGCACCAGCGCATCGAAGAGCTGCGTTCGCGGCTGGACCAGGCGATCGCTTCGGAAAGCTACGAGGAGGCCGCCGGCATCCGCGACGAAATCCGCACTCTCGACTTGGCGAAAAGCTGAACCGCCACCCCACACCATGATGCGCTTTTCCACCTTGCTCAAGCACCCCGCCGACTGGATGACCGGCGGCCAAGGCGACCACGAGGCGGTGCTCACGTCGCGCATCCGCCTCGCGAGAAATCTGCGCGAACTCGCGTTTCCCGGCTGGGCGAAGCTCGACCAGCGCGCCGCCGCGCTTGATCTGATGCGCCCTGCGATCGAGGCGCTGCCGGTAATGAAGGGCGCGTTTTCCCACGAACTCGGCGACCTCACGCCGGTGCAGAAGCAGGTGCTGGTGGAGCGGCATTTGATTTCCCGCGAGCACGCGGCACGCAGCGAAGGCTCCGCGGCGGTGATCGAGCGGCGGCAAACCTTCTCGTTGATGCTCAATGAGGAAGACCACTTGCGGATGCAGGCAATTCGTCCTGGCTTGCAGCTCACGGCTGCGTTCGAGGCGCTTTCCGCGCTGGATACGGAGTTGGAGAAATCCTTGGATTTCGCGTTCGATCCGACCCTCGGCTACCTCACGACCTGCCCGACGAATCTCGGCACCGGCTTGCGCGCATCCGCCATGCTGCACCTGCCCGGCCTCGTCCTGAGCGACCAAATCGGCCAAGTGCTCCAAGCGGTGAACAAGATCGGCCTGGCCGTCCGCGGCCTCTACGGCGAGGGCACTGAATCGCTCGGAAATCTCTACCAGATCTCCAACCAGTCCACGCTCGGCGAGAGCGAGGAGACGATCATCCGGCGACTGGAGCGGGTTATTTCCCAAGTTGCCAACCACGAGCGGAACGCCCGCGAGAAGCTGCTCGAGGACGATCCGGAGATGGTCGCGGATAAAATCGGCCGCGCTTACGGGGTGCTACGGCACGCCCACATCATCGATTCGAAGGAGGCGCTCAACCATCTTTCCCTGCTGCGGCTGGGCGGCACGCTCGGGTTTTTCCCGCGGGAAACCGTCGCGGATTGCGACAGCCTGCTGATGGACATCCAGCCCGCGCACCTCCAGCTCCATTCCGGCGGCAAGCTCACGCCGGAGGAGCGGGATTCCATTCGGGCGGAAATCGTCCGCTCCCGTTTGCAATCTTTGGGTTCCCCTGATAACCATCTTTCCAAAGACGATTCCAAGCAATCACCCGACACCAAATCCGGCGAACCATGAATAATTTCACCCCACGAGCCCAACAAGTCCTCGCATTGGCCCGCAAGGAGGCAGACCGCTTCAACCATTCCTATGTAGGCACCGAGCATCTGTTGCTGGGCCTCATCAAACTCGGCCAAGGCGTGGCTGTGAACGTGCTCGAGCGCATGGGCCTCGAGCTGGAGGCCGTCCGCATGGAGGTCGAAAAGGAGGTCGGCTCCGGCCCGCCGCAGAAGGCGGCAGGCAGCATTCCCTACACGCCGCGCGTCAAGAAAGTGCTCGCGCTTGCGAACAAGGAGGCGAAAAATCTGAACCATTCCTACGTCGGCACCGAGCACCTTCTGCTCGGCCTGCTGCGTGAAGGCGAGGGCGTCGCGGCCCGCGTGCTCAAGCGCCTTGAAGTGGATATCCAGCGCACCCGCAATGAGATCCTCGCGGAAATCGACCCGAATTTCTCGCCTGACGACCAGGACGACGACGATGACGACCTGGAGGACGGCCCATTCGACGAGGATGGCCAGACCCAGACAGCGGGTGGCGGTGGCGATTCCGAAGGGAAAATCAAGACGCCGGCGCTCAAGGCGTTTGGCCGGGATCTCACGAAAGTGGCTCGCGAGGGCAATCTTGACCCGGTCATCGGCCGCGAGAGCGAGATTGAGCGGGTCATCCAGATTCTCTGCCGCCGGACGAAGAACAATCCGGTGCTCATCGGCGAGGCCGGCGTCGGAAAGACCGCCATTGTCGAAGGACTGGCGCAGGAGATCGCGACCGGAAACGTCCCGGAAATCCTGCGCGACCGCCGCGTCATCACGCTCGATTTGGCGCTGATGGTTGCCGGCACGAAATACCGCGGCCAGTTCGAAGAGCGCATTAAGGCCGTCATGGACGAAATCCGGAAGGTGAAGAACGTCATCCTCTTCATCGACGAGCTCCACACGATCGTGGGGGCCGGTTCCGCGGAAGGTGCGATGGATGCCTCGAACATCATCAAGCCGGCGCTCAGCCGGGCCGAACTCCAGTGCGTCGGGGCCACGACGCTCAACGAGTATCGGAAATACATCGAAAAGGATTCCGCGCTCGAGCGTCGGTTCCAACAGGTGAAAGTCGAGGAACCGTCCGTGGAAGACGCAGTGAAGATCCTCGAAGGCCTTCAGGATAAATACGAAGCGCACCACAAGGCGAAATACACGCCGGAAGCCATTCAGGCGTCCGTGAAGCTGACGTCGCGCTACCTGACGGCGAGATTTCTCCCGGACAAGGCGATCGATGTGCTCGACGAGGCCGGCGCCCGCGCCCGCATCGGCACGATGACCCGGCCGCCTTCCATCAAGGAGCTGGAAGCCGTCATCGAGCGGATCAACCGCGAGAAGGTGGCCGCGATTTCCGAGCAGAATTTCGAAAAGGCCGCCGCGCTGCGTGACGATGAGAAGCAAGCGAAGAAGAATCTGGAGGAAACCCTTCGGAGCTGGCGCGCCTCTTCCGAGGAGAAGGTCGTCACCGTCACCGACGACGACATCATGGCCGTGGTGGCCAAATGGACGGGAGTCCCACTCCGCCGGATGGAAGAAAAGGAAGCCGAGAAACTCCTGAAAATGGAGGAAGAACTCAAGAGCCGTGTGATCGGCCAGGACGAAGCGGTCATCGCGATTTCCAAATCCCTGCGCCGCTCGCGCGCCGATCTCAAAGACCCGCGCCGCCCGATCGGATCCTTCCTCTTCCTCGGCCCCACCGGCGTCGGGAAGACCTATCTCGCGAGGAATCTGGCTGAGTTCATGTTCGGCGACGCCGAATCTCTCATCCAGATCGACATGTCGGAATACATGGAGAAATTCACGGCCAGCCGCCTGATCGGCTCTCCTCCCGGCTATGTCGGCTACGAGGAAGGCGGCCAGCTTTCCGAAGCGGTTCGCCGCCGGCCGTATTCGGTGGTGCTCTTTGACGAAGTGGAAAAGGCCCATCCGGACGTGATGAATCTGCTCCTCCAGATCCTTGAGGAAGGCACCATCACGGATTCGCTGGGACGGAAAATCGATTTCCGTAACACGATCATTATCATGACTTCCAACGTGGGCGCCTCCACCATCAAGCGCCAGACCACGCTCGGCTTCGGCGCGATGACCGTTGGCTTGCTGGTCGTCGGCGGCGAGCTGGTAATCCGACTGGAAGCGGCGGGCGGCGCGCTGTCTTCGGCGGCATTGGAGGTCACGGCAACGAAGCCGACACCAGCCGCCACAACGAAAACCAGGCTTCCGAGGGTGACCGAGGAGGGAAGTGCCACGACTAGGACTCCATGACTAGATCTCGATGCCGAGGCGGCGAGCCGAGCGCTGCCTTTGTCGAGCAGACCGAAGCCGACGCAGTCGCTT
>JBBSUD010000069.1:0-31154 GCA_038235225.1 Verrucomicrobiales bacterium | reverse complement strand
ATGCGCGGGGCGTGCGGGCTGAGTTCCTTCGGCTCGCGGATGGACTCGGCCATCTTGGCGATGATGGTGGTGCGGGCTTCCTTGGCGATCTTGATGGCTTCCTCAAGCATGGCGAGCGGAAGGCCCGGGAGCTTGAGGTCGAGCTGATAGCCGGTGACGCCTTCGTCGGTGCCGCAGAGTTTGAAATCCATATCTCCGTAGAAGTCTTCGGAGCCGATGATGTCGAGCAACATCTTGTGCGACTTCATGGAGCCGTCTTCGTTGAAGCGCTTCTCGTCTTCGCCACCGGCGTAGTTGTCGAAATGTTGCTTTTCGTCGGCGGGAGCGAGGGTGGTGGTGGCGAGCGCGTGGAGGAGGAAAGAGTAACCGCAAAGGCGCAAAGTTCGCGAAGGGAGCGCGAAGTTTTTGGTGAAACGAGATGCGGAGGCCGGGGAGAGATGCGCGGAGTAATGGTAAAATTGTCGCTCGCATTTGCGACGGAAATGCGTCAGATTTTCGCCATGAGTATGCTCACCCTCACGCCAACCGCCGCCCGGGCCAATCTTTCCGAGCTGCTGCGCCGGGCGCTCAAAGGGGACGACATCGGTATCGTGGTCGATGGCAAAATCGTCGCCCTCCGTCCCGTCGCGGTGGAGTTCATGGACTACGCGACCCGAGAATACGGCGCGACGGCTGCGGAATCGGATAGTTTCGAACAACGAACCCATGGCCAAATCGAAAAAGCCCGCAATGAAGGTAATCTCCACGACTTCACCGGAGACATCGAAGCCCTCCTTGAAGGCAAGGGTCACTGAAGACTTGTTGGATCAAATCCGCTCCAGATCGAAATCGGAGCGTCAGGAAATCGGCGACGCCATCAATCGGGTTCTTGAAAGCTGGGGGCGTCCACACGCGCATTCAGGCATCAGCATCCGCCGCCTCACCAAAACCATTTTCGAGTGCCGGGTCGGCTTGGATGACAGGTTGGCCTTCGTGTTCATCGCGACACCGGCGGAACTGGTTTTCTTCTTCATCGGCAATCACGATGAGATTCAGAAATTGATTCGATCCAACCAATGAAAACAAAAGCATCTCAAAACCCCCATCGAGGCAGTGATTTCCGCGATTTCCTCGCCGGGGAAGGCATCCTACCCGAGGTGGAAGTGCTCGCTCTCAAGCGCGTGGTTTCCCTCCAACTCCAGCAGATTCTGGAGCAGGAGCACGTCACCAAGACTGAACTGGCTTCGCGCATGAAAACCAGCCGGGCCTCGCTGGACCGGATGCTCGATCCCTCAAACCCCTCGCTCACCGTGGCGAGCCTCGGAAATGCCGCCGCCGCTCTCGGTCGGAAGGTGGAACTGCGCTTCGTGCCTGCTTGAAGTTAATTCGTGAGCTACGACCCTATTTACTGATCTAGGATATTGTTAATCTCATTCTCCCAGCTTGACCTGATCTTCTCCGATCAGATCGTCGCTTCCTTCATATTCAATCAGAAATGACTGTTCTTGAGCACGGGCCTTGGTGACTTTGCAATCGGCGAATCCAGACTTATTTAACAACCGCTGCACGTAACTTTCCTCAATTTCGCTTCTCCAGCCAAGGATCACACGATGCAGCGCTTTGGCGGGTATGAGCGTGAAATAGAGTCCTCCCGAAATATCACAATCTTCTAGTTCCTCATATATTCGATATTCTTTTTCGTAGGACCAACCCTTTGATTTTGTCCGCAATAGAGCCTCAAAAATTGGCGAACAATAATCAGATTCTTCCAAATCGGGATGTTCATAATCAACGCAAGGACGCTCGTCAGAATAATTGATTTTGACTCTATGCTCACTATCTGTCACTGAAATTTCAAGAACCAATCCACGATGACAATCGGCGTAATGAGACCACAGAACAGGTTCCTGCGCGGTCGAACTAAAGCATATCATGCCATATTGTGCGTTTCTTTTGGCTATTTGAATTCTGGCCTCGCGTCTTGCGCGATCAACCTTTTCCGATGGAATTCCAGTTTGCCCAAGTTTTAACTCGAATGGGTCGTTGACCGCAGCAAATCGACTCACTTTGAGCTTTCCGAACTCAAGAGTCTTGAGTCCGCCGTCCTTATCAAGGAATTTATAAAGTCTCATGGTTAAAATGTATTCAGTTAGAAAATGGGGCTAATCATGTTTGATGAGCTAGTCTAGGAGGGAACATGCTTTGTTCTAGTATCCGATAATTAGAACCGTCGCCTTTTTCACGTCGTCCACGACCGCTTCGAATTTCTGTTCGCTGGTTTTTGCTTCCAGCAATTCCGGGCCAACTTTGGGAACGGCTTCGAGAAAGCTGAGCAGATAACTACTTTTGACCGCGTAGTTCACATTTTGCGCCAAAGTGCCGGTGGTTGCGAGTGCGGCTTTTTGATTCAACTGTGCGGTGACGACGCCGACAACATTGCCGTGTTCATCGACCAAAGCTCCACCCGAGTTCCCGGGTTGAATTGGCACACTGATTTGAAACTGCTTCACGTCGTCCTGGAAGCCAGCAAGGCTCGATATGTCCCCTTTGGATAGCTTTGGCTCAAAGCCTTGCAGACCGATATTTGGGAAACCGATGGTCGCGACCATCGCCCCCAAGCGCATGTCACGGCTGCTTATGACAGGCAACGCATCGAAACTCCCGGTCACTTTGAGCAAAGCCAAATCCGAGGCGGCATCCACTCGGACAATCTCAGCGCCTATTGACCCGGCTCCGGTCTGAATTCGCACTTCGCTACTATCCTTCACAACGTGATAGTTTGTCACTAGATATCCATTTCGCGTAATCATAAAACCCGTTCCCGTGATTTTAGGTTCCATTCCAGTCGAGCCATCTGCTGGCTGATTTTGCTCTTCTTGAGCGGCCACCCGCTGAGCATGCTTGGCTTCCCATTCCAGCGCCAAACGCTGACCCTCGGTGCGTTGAGCTGGCGTAAATCGATATTCATCATTCGCTGCGTTTTCCTTTGCAACCTGATTCCCTTTCGCCACCGCAAGGAGGGTCCATTTATAACTTTCAATTTCATTTTTGACCATGCCTTCCCCGCGACCGTAGCAGATACCCAAGTAGCACTGTGCGGCGGGATATCCCTGATCCGCAGCCTTACGAAACCACTTCACCGCCTCCACGACATCCTTTATCACTCCCACTCCGTTGTAGTAGCACGATCCGAGATCACCCTGGGCTTTGGCATTCCCTTGCTCAGCCGCTTTACGAAACCACGTCACAGCCTCCACCTCGTCCTTGGAAACTCCTTTTCCTTCATAGTAGTAAAGACCTAGCCTCAACTGCGAAAAAGCATCCCCTTGTTCAGCCGCCTTTCGATACCATTTCATTGCCTCCATCGAGTCCTTGGCGACTCCCTTACCAATATCATACTTTAACCCCAAATATTTTTGAGCGTTGGCATTACCGTGATCCGCCGCCTCGCGATACCACTTTGCTCCCTTGATTTCGTCCTTCGATATTCCCTGTCCTTGAAAGTAGCATCTGCCAAGATTGAATTGAGCATTCGAATTTCCCTGTTCAGCGGCCTTCCGATACCACTTCACTGCCTCTACCTCGTCCTTCTTCACTCCCACCCCCTCTTGGTAGGAATTTCCGAGTTCACCTTGTGCCGCTGCATTGCCTTGATCCGCCGACTTGTGATACCATCTCACTGCTTCGACCATGTCCTTGCCCACACCTACTCCTTCATCATAGCAGGAACCGAGACTATACTGGGCCGAGGCATCTCCTTGATCTGCCGCCCTGCGATACCATTTCAAAGCCTCTACCGCATCTTTGTCCACTCCTTCGCCAAGGTCGTAGCTCGCACCAAGAAGATATTGGGCATCGACGTTCCCCTGCTCAGCTGCTTTCCGATACCATTTTACGGCTTCCACGGCGTCTTTATCCACTCCCTCGCCAAGGTCGTAGCTCGCACCAAGAAGATATTGGGCATCGACGTTCCCCTGATTGGCCGCCTTTCGATACCACTTCACAGCCTCCGTTTTGTCCTCGGACACTCCATGTCCGTGATCATAACAGGAACCAAGACTGACCTCACCCTGAGCATCACCTTGATCAGCCGCCTTGCGAAACCATTTCACGGCCTCGGTTTCATCCTTCGGCACACCGTCTCCTTTGTAGTAGCGTAAACCAATATTGAATTGGGCTTTGAAATTGCCTTGATCAGCTGCCTTTCGATACCACTGGAAGGCTTCAGTCATATCCTTTGCCACTCCTGTTCCTTCATGATAGCTTTTGCCCAATTTGAATTGGGCCTCAGCATCGCCTTGCTCCGCAACTTTTCTCAGTTTTTCGAAATGATCTTTGTCTGAGAGAATGGGTTTAGTTGCCTGGGATATCTCCCCGTCTTTTGCCGATCCGATGGTCACAACCTTTCTCGAATCACACGCTGAGAGGATAAAGGCCAAATAAATAGCTCCAAGGCATATCACTGAGGAAGGTTTCATAACGCGAAATCAAGTGACCAGCGCAACTGGCTAAGTTGGGTGGAGGATATCATGTGATATCTGCTAGGCGAGGCATTAATTGGGGGGCGGAGCATCGGGCAGGGCGTTGTTGTTTCGGGTCAGGCCACGCATTTCAACATTTCCGGCATTTTACGCCGCGCAGGGTTGCACTTCCTTGCGGATGGCTTCGCCTTTTTCGCGGTTGGCGCGCATGAATTCGTAGTCGAGTTGGAGGTTCATCCACATGCCGGGGGTGATGCCGAAGAAGGCGCTGAGGCGAAGATCGTATTAACTCGGGCACGCCTCCCGCGCCCTCGCTCCTACGGAGCACGTCGCGTTCGCTCCTGTCCAAAACGGCTACAAGCCTTCGCCCTTTTTCGGGGGTGCAGCGGCGTTTGCCTTGTTTCATCTGGGTGAGATGGGGCGCGGGAATCCCACAGCGGCGGGCGATCTCGGCTTGGGAGAGGGCGGATTGCTCCAAGATTTCGCGGAGGGTCTCGGCGAAGAAGTTGAGCCGCGGGATGAGTTTCGGTTTCTTATTCATGGCGGTGGCTCAGTGATCGTCGGTGATTTGCACGACCAAAGGCCCACGACCAAAGGCCAGTCCCTCTGTCGCGAGTAGGGCGCGAGGCTAGCAATCGGAGGAACGCAGGTCAAACCTGCGCTTTGGTCGGGAAATCAGGAGGCGGGGACGCCTCCTGCAACGGACTGCGGCGAGACGCCGCAGTCACTTTGACGAAAAAAGCCGCCGCCCTTTCGGATACCGGCTTGATTTGATGGTTCGTTAGAACTCGTCGCACGGATTACTCCGCAGCGACAGGTTGCTGGGCTTCGTGCTCAGCGGCGGCTTGGTCGCGGAGCCATGCGCGGCGTGACATTTGCACGCGGCCCGTAAATCGATGGAAGGACCCTCACCGGAAGAGCTTCAGGTGGGGATCAAAGAGATAGAGTTTCCCTCGTTTGGCACCGGTGATTTCACGGAGCAAGCCGCAGGCAACGAAACGTTCGATCAGGCTGTAGGCGGTGGCCGGTGAGATGGAGCACACCCGGATGACTTCGGCGGCATTGACCCACGGGTGGGTGAACAGGTGGGTGAAAAGCGTCGCGCCTTGGGCCGTCCTTGGTTTCCAGGTGGCGATCTCGGTTTCCCAATGGCGCTTTAGCTGGAGGATTTTGTCGAACGTTTCCACGCCGTTCTTGGCAGTTTCCGTGACTCCATCGAGGAAAAAATGGAGCCAGCCGGAGAGGTCGTTCTGATCGCGGACCCGGGTGAGACGATCATAGTATTCCTCGCGGTTCCGTTCGAGATAGTCGGATAGATAGAGGACCGGTTGCTTGAGGATGCCGCTGGAAATCAGGTAGAGCGGGATCATGAGGCGGCCGATACGGCCATTGCCATCGAGGAACGGGTGGATGGTCTCGAATTGGTAATGCATGATGCCGACGCGGAGCAATGGCGGGAGGTAGAGGTCGGCATTGTGCGCGAAGGTCTCGAGATCGCCCATGAGGCCGGGGACATTTTCCTGGATGGGCGGGACGAAACGGGCGTTGCCCGGATTGGAGCCGCCAAGCCAGTTCTGGCTGGTCCGGAATTCACCGGGCATTTTTTCCGCTCCGCGAACTCCAGACATCAGGGTCGCATGGGCCTCCTTGAGCAGGCGGTTGGAGAATGGAAGCCTATCCAGCGCTTCCATACAATGGCGCAATGGCGCATGGCGAGGATGTAGTTGTTGACTTCCACCCAGTCGTCACGGCGTTCCACGGCGATTTCCTCCTCGGGCAGGATAGCTTCCTCGATCTCGGTGCGGGTGTCCTCGATACGGCTGGATTTCGTCGCCTCCTTGGTGACGTGCATCTGGATGAACAGGTCCAGATTGGGGACGTATTCCGAGAACATGTCGAGTCGCCCGAGGTGGCGGTCTGCCCGGCTGAGAGCTTCCTGCACGACGGGATCGTCGATCCGCCAGATGCGGTCGATCTTCTCAGGTTCGAAACTGCGGTATCCGGCGCGCTTGAGCCAATGGCCGGAGTGGAAGGTGTTCATCGGGTTACGAAATATGAATCAGCGGGATCGTTATTTTAATTTTCGGCCATTTTTTGAACTAAGGATTCACTTAGTTCAAGTTTTCTGTGAAATTTGAATTAGTGGAGGTGCTGATACCAAAAAAGCCGGCGTCCTTGCGGACGCCGGCTTTGGGAAACGGATGGCTGGCGACAGGAGTGTCGCCACTCCTTAATTACTCAGCAGCGACGGGCTGTGGATTCGCTTCAGCCGCTTCGGCGGCTTGGTCGCGGAGCCAGGCGCGGCGGGACATTTTAACGCGGCCTTTTTCGTCCACGCCGAGGCATTTGGCGGTGATGGTGTCGCCCTTCTTGACGACGTCACCGACGTTTTCGGTGCGACCTTCGGCGAGTTCGGAAACGTGGATTAGACCGTCTTTGCCGGGCAGCACTTCCATGAACGCGCCGAAGGCGGTGATGGAAACGACTTTGCCGGTATAGACTTTGCCCACTTCGATTTCCTGGAACATGCGGTCGATCATTTCCTTGGCGCGGTCGAGACCTTGCTGTTTGGAAGCATAGATATGGACGGTGCCGTCGTCCTCAATGTTGATCTCGGCGCCGGACTCGGCCTGGATGCCTTTGATGTTCTTTCCGCCAGGTCCGATGAGCTCGCCGATGCGGTCGGCCGGGATCTTCACGGAGACGATGCGCGGGGCGTGCGGGCTGAGTTCCTTCGGCTCGCGGATGGACTCGGCCATCTTGGCGATGATGGTGGTGCGGGCTTCCTTGGCGATCTTGATGGCTTCCTCAAGCATGGCGAGCGGGAGACCCGGGAGCTTGAGGTCGAGCTGATAGCCGGTGACGCCTTCGTCGGTGCCGCAGAGTTTGAAATCCATATCTCCGTAGAAATCTTCGGAGCCGATGATATCGAGCAACATCTTGTGCGACTTCATCGAGCCGTCCTCGTTGTTTTCCGTAACGAGTCCGACGGAGATGCCACCGACCGGGCGGAGCAGCGGGACGCCGGCATCGAGCAATGCCATGGTGCCGGCGCAAACCGATGCCATGGAAGTGGAGCCGTTGGATTCCATAACTTCCGAGGAAACGCGGATGGCGTATGGGAAGACGGATTCGTCCGGGATGACCGGTTCGATCGAGCGCTCGGCGAGCGAGCCGTGGCCGATTTCGCGGCGGTTGATGCCACCCATGCGTCCGCATTCGCCGACGGAGAATGGAGGGAAGTTGTAATGAAGGATAAATCGCTTCTCGTCTTCGCCGCCGGCGTAGTTGTCGAAGTGTTGTTTTTCATCGGCGGGAGCGAGCGTGGTGATGGCCAGCGCCTGCGTTTCTCCGCGGGAGAAAATGGCGGAACCGTGGACGCGCGGCAGGGTGCCGACTTCTCCGTAAAGTTCGCGCAGGTCGCCGATCTGGCGGCCATCGGCGCGGACGCCTTTTTCCATGATGGAGATGCGGAACGCCTTTTTCTGAAGATATTCGAATGCTTGTTCGACATCGAAGTCTGTGGCTCCCGGAGCGCGCTCCATGATGGCTTTTTCGACTTCGTCACGAAGTGCGCCGACTTTCTTGGCACGCTCGGTTTTCGACGGTGCGTAGATCGCGGACTCAATGCGGTCGCCGGCGATTTCGTAAGCGATCTCCAGCAGGTTGTCCTTGGCGACGGTGGTTTCGTAATCGCGCTTTTCCTTGCCGGCGAGTTTGGCAAGTTCCTCTTGAACTGCCACAAGCTTGGAGACGGCTGCCTGAGCGAAATGCAGGGCTTTGATGAAATCTTCTTCCGGCATTTCGTCCGCCTGACCTTCGATCATGATGACGTCGTTTTTGTTACCGACATAGATAAGGTCGAGGTCGCTTTCCTCACGTTGTTCGTGGGTCGGATTGATAATGAAATTCCCATCCACGCGGCCGACACGCACCGCGCCGATCGGGCCGGCGAAGGGGATGTCGGAAACGCAAAGGGCGGCGGATGCGCCATTCATCGCGAGGATGTCGGAATCATTTTCACCATCGGCGCTGAGGAGGATGGCGATGATCTGGGTTTCGTAGAGATAGCCTTTCGGGAACAGCGGCCGCAGCGGGCGGTCGGTCATCCGGCAGGTGAGGATTTCCTTTTCGGTGGGGCGGCCTTCGCGCTTGAAGTAGCCGCCGGGGAAGACGCCGGCCGCGGTGGCTTTTTCCTTATATTCCACGGAGAGCGGGAACCAGGTCTGGCCGGATTTCACCTTGGTGGCGGAAACGGCGGTGACCACGATGATCGTGTCGCCGCAGCGGACCGTGACCGCGCCATCGGCGAGTTTGGCAATTTTGCCGGTTTCGAACGTCATCGGGTTTGCACCGACATCGGCCGTTAGGGTATGGATATTCATAGTCTGTATTTTCTTATTTCGTGCGTACATGCCTTTCCGGCGGAGTGCCGGCGAGGCGTCATCTCTATCGGACAAAATCCGCGGCACGCAATCAGGCGTGGCGCGGAGCGGGGTGTCCGGCGATCCGGGCTGGAGATTCTGATGCCCGGACCGCTTTAGCAAAACAGCCACGGGATGCTTCCCGTGGCTGCTTGCGAAATTCGGTTAGCGGCGGAGTCCGAGGCCTCCGATGACCTGCAGATATTTTTCTTCAGAACCCTTTTTGATGTAATCCAGCAACTTGCGGCGCTGGGAAACGAGGGTCAGCAAGCCGCGGCGGGATGAGAAATCCTTCTTGTGGATATTCAGATGGTCCGTGAGGTGGAAGATCCGCTTGGTGAGCAGGGCCACTTGATAGGGCGCGCTGCCGGTGTCTCCTTCGTGGAGTTGATAGTCCTTTTCGTTGATTTCTTTGGTATCGCTCATGGTCGTAGGGGATGGACCCAGCGTGCGCCGGGCCGTCCTAGTTGGAGGTTGAGGGCGGAAGAAAGCCGCCGGGTGCGGAGTTGGCAAGACATTTGCAGGGCCGGGGCGGATTCGGGAAAATCGCCACCCGGTCCGGTTGCCAGCGGGGCGCGGGCCGTGTAGGAACGGCGACGTGTGGAGCATGATGGCATCGATAGGATTTTTGCAGAGCGTGGGCACCGGCGGGGCGTGGCTGGTGACGGTCTGCCTGCTGCTGGCGGGCTTGGTCGGCTGCGTGCTGCCGGTGCTGCCGGGGCATTTGATCATCCTCATCGGCGCGGTGGCCTACCGGCTGATGCTCCCCGGCGGCGGGCTGGAATGGTGGGGCGTGGGCGTGCTGGGGCTGCTGATGGCGATTTCCCAGACCTTCGAATTCCTGAGTGGCGCGGCGGGTTCGCGGTGGTTCGGCGGCAGCCGGTGGGGCGCGGTGGGCGCGCTCATCGGGAGCATCGTGGGGCTGTTTTTCCTGCCGTTCGGGCTGCTGCTGGGGCCGCTGATCGGGGCGATCCTGTTTGAAATCCTGTTCGCGCGGAAGAAGGCCAAGCCGGCGGTGGCCTCCGGCGTGGGCTCGGTCTTCGGCACGGTGGCGGGGATGGGATTTAAAATCGTGATCGGCGTGGCGATGATCGGCTGGTTTTTCGCGGACGTGTTTTGGATTGGACAATGACGGCGCGGGACGCAGCTTTGCCGCGCCGCTCCCCGGACGGCCGCAGTTCCCGCGCAAGCAGGGAGTGAGGAAAGTCCGGACACCATAGGGCAGCGCGCCTCGTGAAAACGGGGGACGGGAACCGCGAGGAACCCGGACGGAAAGTGCAGCAGAAAGATACCGCCGATGGCCCGACGCAAGGAAGGCACAGGCAAGGGTGAAATGGTGGAGTAAGAGCCCACCGCGAATCCGGGCAACCGGACGGCACGGCAAACCCCGCGCGGTGCAAGACATAACAGGGAAAGGGCGGCCCGCCCGTTAGAAATCCCGGGTACTA
This sequence comes from Verrucomicrobiales bacterium, assembly GCA_038235225.1. Classification (GTDB taxonomy): domain Bacteria; phylum Verrucomicrobiota; class Verrucomicrobiia; order Verrucomicrobiales; family Akkermansiaceae; genus Luteolibacter. The sequence goes on along the minus strand of JBBSUD010000069.1, from coordinate 20,822 downwards.
GTCGCACTCCGCGCAAGCGGGGCGCCTGGCTCCGGCCGGGTGAGAGAAATGGCCGTCCAGCCCCGCGAGGGGTGGACAAAATCCGGCTTACAGGGGAGCGGCACTCCCTTTTCCGGGGTGCGTTTCCCGCGATTCTCCGGGTTCCGCGCAGCCGTGGGGGCGGCGTGCGAAAAGTTAGGTGGCGGAGCGTGTGGGAAAGACGTATTCGCTCGATCGGTGGATTGACTTGATCCGCCACGCCTGGCGCGTTTCGCCGGATTTCCCCCACAAATCATGAAACCGATCGTTTCGCTCGCCGCGGCCGCGCTCGTTTGTGCCTGCCGCCTCTCCGCCGATACCACAGCTCCCACGCTGGTTTCCGCGTCCGTCACCCCGCATGCGGTCGATATCACCAGCGCGACCCGGATGGTTACCGCCACGTTCCACGTCACCGATGCGGAAAGCGGTTTTCACTATGGAAACGCCTACCTTTACGACGAGGGCGGGAAATTCGTATATCTCGCCTTCTTCGGCGAGGGTGAACGCACCGGCGGAAACAGCGCGGACGGGACCTACAGCATCATGATGCCCGTCCCGCGGTATTCGGCCCCGGGCACGTGGCGGCTGGAAGCGTTCATCCGCGATCAGGCGGGGAATCAAGCCAGTTTCAACCCGCACGACCTGCCGTTTCCCGTTCCGGCGGACGTGGCGCTCACCGTGCAAAACGACGGCGTTGTCGATATCTCCGCGCCCACGCTGGACTCCATTTCGGCGACGCCGGGGGAAGTGGATGTGACCAATGTGGAGCAGGTGGTGGAGTTCACGCTGGTGATTTCCGACGCGCCGGCCGGCTTCGATTTCGGTTTCGTCACGGTGGCTCGCGATGGTTTTCCGGACATTTCCAAGGCGGTCGGCCAGGAACACCTCGTCTCGGGAGATGCCAACAGCGGCGAATATCACGTCTCCGTCACCATCCCGCGAGGCACCGCCGCGGGCGAATGGCATTACAAAGTATCGCTCAAGGACAAGGCGGGAAATAGCTACGACAGCGTCTCGGACGGGACGCTGACCATTGTGAACACGCCCCCGCCGGCCGCCTCCAACTTCCTCGCCTTGGCCGTGGATGCCGTGCAATTCCCTTGGTCCACCAGCGGCGGCGGCTGGGTCATCGAGTCGGCGGACACCTACGACGACGTCGATGCGGCGGGCAGCCTGCCCATCCCGGACAACGGCACGGCCACCATCCAAACGATCGTGACCGGCCCCGGCGATCTGTCGTTCCTGTGGCGCGCGAGTTCGGAGCAGGATGCCGATTTTCTGAAAGTCTCCGTCGATGGCGGCGCGCCGGTCCAATCCCTCAGCGGCGAAACCGCATGGACCAAGGTCATCATGAGCCTGCCGCCAGGCGAGCACACGGTCGCTTGGACCTATGACAAGAACGGCAGCGTCGCCCAGGGCGCCGACCGCGGCTTTTTGGATCAAGTCCGCTTCCACCGCGATTCCGACGGGGAACTGCCCGTGCTTCAATCGCTGGAAATCTCCCCCCGCCTGACGGATCTCACTTCCGGGTCGCAACTGGTGACATTCACCATCGATATCACAGATGATTTCAACGGGTTGCAAAAGGGCCGGCTGGAACTTTACGACCCGGCCGGAGGCCAGCAGGTAAGCACGGAATTCGACTATGCCCCGGACGCGGGCGATTTGCTCGGCGGGAAATGGGTGGTGACCCTGGAAGTCCCGAATGACGCCGGGTTCGGACTGTGGCGGGCGGAAATCGAACTGACGGAGGCCGCGACCGGACTCACCCGGCGCTACGGACCCGGCAACGAGCCGTTCCCAGGCGGGCGAACCGAATATTTCTACGCGGGAGATCCGGAGGCGGACGATGCGGAACCTCCGTTCGTCCAGGAAATCAGCGTCACGCCGGGCGCGGTGGACATCACCGCGGGTATGGCGAACGCCATCGTCACGCTGCGGATCACCGATCCGAACCGCGGCTTCAACTACGGCGAGGTCCCGGTGTACAACCCGGACGAGAACTGGACCGGCGCCTATTTCTTCGACAGCTCGAACCTCGTCAGCGGGGACTCGCACAACGGGATCTACCAAGTCGAAATCTCCGTGCCCATCTACGGCCAAGCTGGCACATGGACGGTCGGCGCGAGCATTGAGGACACCAGCGCCAACCGTCAGGAATACCCCTTCGACCTCGATTTCCCGGCCGGCGCGAACCAGTCGTTCACGGTGGCGAACTCCGGCGCGGCGGACGTGGTGAAGCCAGCCGTCACGGCAATCAGCATTTCTCCATCCGATATCGGCACAACCGGCGGCCCGGCGGACATCCAGTTGACGGTTACTATCGTGGACGGACTCAGCGGAATTCTCCAAGCCTTCGCCTATTTCTACGATCCCGCCGACGGCTTCCAAGGCTACCTCTTCGACAACTTGCTGGAACACCGCATATCCGGCGACGACAGCTCCGGGGTCTATCAAATCACGAAAACCCTGGCCCAGGGCAGCTCGGCGGGGCGGTGGCGTGTCCGCGTTTTCCTGCGGGACAAGGCCGGCAACGCCGTCTTCTACGGTGAAAACGCCGAACCCTACCCGAATCCCGGCGACGGCTCATTCAACGTCGTGGGGTCGGTTTTCGCAAACTACGTCGGCAGCTTCGGCTTGGTCGGAGCCAGCGCCCTGCCCGCCGCCGATCCCGACAACGACGGCGTGCCCAACGCCCTCGAAGCGTTGCTCGGCTCCAGTCCCACCAATGCCGCCAGCGCCGGGGCGGGCCTCATTTCCACCAGCCGCGACGCGACGAATTTCTACCTGAATTTCACCATCGCCCCCGGCCTGACCGCCACCACGGCCGGCGATTTCCTGGCGCTGGGAAATGGCACCGGAGGCGCGCCGTTGCGCGTGACCGGACAGACGCAGAACGGCTTAGCGGGCGCTTGGACGGACACGCTGCCGGAGCACGTCGGCGGCGCGAGCTATCGCGTCGCCATCCCATTCGCCAGCGGCGCGAAGGGCTTCGCGAGGCTGCATTTCGAAGATCCGTGAAGATGCCGCTCCGGTAAAATCGGGATTGCCGGAGGCCGCGGCGGTTTTGCTAGGCTGCGCCCATGATTCGGGACGGGACACGCGGCGGGAAATGGACGCCATTTCTCTGGATCGTCCTGGCCAGCGCCGCCGCGCATTTGTGGTGCCTCGGCTCGCAGTTCTACATGGATGACATTCCGCAAATCCGTGACAGCGCCGCCGTGCTGGGCGGGGATTTCGCGAAGCAGCCGTTGCTGGCTTGGACGACTTTCTGGTGGGTGGTGCAGTTCCGGGTTTTCGGCATGTCGCCGGTGGGATTTCACGCGGTGAACTGGCTGCTGCACACCGGCGTGGCCTGCGCGCTATTCGTGCTGGGCCGGGATTTCCTGCGGGGGAAATCGCCGGTGGGAGTGGCCCTGTTTGGCGCGCTGCTGTTCGCGGTCCACCCGCTGGGTAGCGAAATCCCGAACTACGCGCGGACGCAGGATTTGGCGTGGGTCACCTTGTTTTCGCTGCTGGCAGGCTGGTTTCTGCTGAATTTCCTGCGCTCCGGCGGCTGGTGGCGGGCGGCCGCGTGCATCGGCTGCATCGTTGGCGCTGCCCTCTCGAAAGGCCCGGGAATCTTCCACGCCGGCATGGTCTGCGCCGCGATCGGGCTGGCAGCGCTGTCGCCAGAGCAATGGCGGTTCCTCCGGAAACGCGCGTGGCCGATCGCCGGGGCCGTCGTGCTCAGCCTCGCGGCGCTGTGGCTTGGCGGATTCCTCGACCGCTTTACGCGGGCGACGGCTGCCTGGGCGGAGCCGCGATTTATCGGCCACGCCTATACTCTGGCGCGGGTTTTCTGGGAATTCGCCTGGCGCGCCGTCCTCCCCATCGCCCTCAGCTCGGACCATCTGGTCACAGAAACGCTGATTCCGCCGGGCACGCATTTTTGGAATGTGCCGGATAAAATCGCCATGCTCGCGATGGCCGGATTGCTCGCGCTCACTGCCATTTCCGGCTGGCTGGCGTGGCGGAAATCCACCCGCGAATTCGGCGTCTGCCTGCTCCTGTTCGTGACGACCATTCTCTTCCGCTTCCTCTACCCGGTCCCGGAGTTCATGCCGGAATACCGCATCTACCCCGGCCTGCCGTGGTTCTGCTTGGGCGCCGCCATCGTGCTGGCGGGGGCCTGGCGGTGGCTGTTCGAGACGGTGCCGCCGCTGGTGCCGGCGGTGGTTTTGTTGGGCGGATTCGCCCTGCTTTCGGCCCGCCGTTCGTTCGTCTGGCACGATGTCCACCGCCTCGCCGGCGATGTCCTCCAGCGCTACCCCGCCCGGGCTCGCGCGATTTGGGAAATGGACGATCGCGATGCGGACTTTGGCAATTGGCAGGCCATCGCCGACCGCCAGCGCGACGCCTGGCCGGAAGTCGAGCGGCGCTTCGTCGCGGGCAATGAACGCCTGGCTCCGGCGCGGGAAATCCCCAGCGGCGATTTCGTTTTCGCGATGATCGGGATTTTTGGAAATCACGCCCTTGCCCTTGCCCATTTGGAAAATCCGGCCGCCGGGCTGCGCGCCATGGCCCAGCTCGAAGCCCACATGCGGACCATGCGGATGACGCCGGAAACCAAGCCCGTGGAATGGAATCATTTCCTCCACGACAAGGCGCTCATCCTCGAAATGGCTGGCAAATACGACGCCGCGCTCGCCTGCCTCCGCCAGCCCGAACGACCTCCAGAGGCATGGCAGACCGACATCGCGCGGATTTCCAAAAAGCTCCCCAGCCACTGAACCGCTTCACCCGCCGAGCAGCTCCGCAAACCCGCAAAAGAGCTTGGAATCGCCCGGCGGCCGCGCCGGCAGCAGCCCGTCCCGGTCCAGATGCCGGCGGCAGACTTCTTGGAAATCCTCCGGTGTCCGCATCCGGCGCATGTCGTATTCGAAATCGCCCTCCAGCCCGTGGCTAATGTAGGACAAGGTCTTTTTCATCCGCTGGACGTGACCGTTCGCGTCGAAATTCTCCGCCTCCCGCCCGATTTCCTCATACAGCTCCAGCACGTAGCTCCACAAATCCCGGTAGGTCGGCGCGATCGGCTCCCGATTTTCCCAAACCGCCGCGAGTTGGGCGAAAATCCACGGATTGCGGATCGCGCCCCGGCCGATCATCAGCCCGGCCGCGCCGGTCTGCGCCAGATAGGAAATCCCGGTTTCCACGTCCACGACGTTGCCGTTTGCGATGACCGGGCAGGGCATCGCCGCCACCGCTTCGCGGATCCGCTCCGGGTGGACCGGCGTCCGGTAGCGCTCCGCCACCGTGCGGCCGTGGATCGTCAGCAGGTCGATCGCATGCCGCCGGAAAATCTCCAGCAGCGCGGGAAATTCGGCCTCGCTGTGGTAGCCGACGCGGGTTTTTACCGTGAATTTCCCCGGCACCGCGTCGCGCAGCCCGCCGATCAGCCGGTCCACCGCCGCCAGGTCCCGCAATAGTCCGCCGCCCGCGTCCTTCCGGCACACGACCGGTGCCGGGCAGCCCAGATTGAGGTCGATTCCGGCAATCGGATACCGCGCCAGCTCCCGCGCCGTGCGCACCAGGTCCGGCAGCTCCCGGCCGATCATTTGCGCGTAAACCGGCCTGCCCGTTTCGTTCTCCGTGATCGACCGCAGGATATAGCGATTCAGATGAGAGTGCGGATGCACCCGGAAATACTCCGTCACGAACCAGTCCGGCGCGCCCCGCCGGGCGATCGCGCGCATGAACGGCAGATCCGTCACATCCTGCATCGGCGCGAGCGCCAGCGCCGGCCGGTGAATCGGTGGAAGGTCGGACATCGCGGCGAGATCGCACTGCGGCGGCCCCGCCCGGTCAAGCCAATCGGCAGCCGACCGGCGCCTCCCGCGACTCATCTCTTGACGCCACCCGGCACTTCTGCCAAACCCCGGCATTCGCGAGAGTTGTTAACCTGAAATAGCTCCCAAGTTGCATCCCCCCGAATCCTCTCGAAGCTAGCCGCATCCGCCATGACTGCCGTAATTCCTGATAGCGCGGTCCGAAAGGACTTCGAATTCTTCCTCGATCATCTGCCGGAGTATCTCAGAAAGTATAAAGGAATGTGGATGGTGATCCGGCGGAGGAAACTCGAAAAGGTGTTTCAAAGCGAAACAGACGCCGTGAACTATGCTTTCCGCACCTTCCGGGTGGGCGAGTTCATCATCCAGAAATGTGAGGAGCCGGAAGCGTGCATGCAGACGTTCCACTCGCCGATCGCCGACTGACCCCGGAATAGGCTAGCCCAATGCTTTACGGAATCGGGTTCCGGTCCGCGGAGCATGCTGCGAAGGGAGTGCGGGGTTGCTGCCCATGCCGCCGGAATGGCGAAATCCCCGTGAAATTTCATGGCATCTGGGATACCGGAGCCAGCGCGACCGCGATTTCGAGGAATGTTGTGGAAAGTTGCAAGCTGCAGCCGATCGGATACATCCAAGTCGATACCGCGGGAGGGACTTTCTACCGCCAGGAGTTCTATATCGAATTGTTTCTCGCCAAGGGGGAAATCGATTTTGCGTCTCTGCGGGTGACTGTTGCGGATATCAAGCACATTGACATTCTCATCGGCATGGATGTCATCGTGCAGGAAGATTTCTCCATCACCAATCACACCGGTAAAACCATGGTGTCAAATCGCCGTCCCTCGCAGCACCATCGCGACTATGAGTTACAGCGGATTCCGCACGGCCCCGTGCTCTATACTCCGCCTTCCGTGACCTTTCCGCCCTGCCGGATCTGCGGCAAGCCCAAGGCGGCCGGCACGTGGGCCTGCGCTTGAAGCTCGCTGTTTGCCGCTCGGCCGACCACCCGCGTTCGCGTTATGAAATCGGGCTTGTCAGCCAGAACGCGGACCGATAGTTACCGGACTCTGCCGTTGCAACGGCATTCATCCATGAAAACATTACTTGTCACGTTCATCGTCTCCCTCGGAGTGATCGCCGCCACCGTTCCCGCCAAAGCGGCGCCGGCCAGCCAGTCCGCCACCAACTTCGCACAGAAGACCTTTGGCGGGTTCTCCCCCGGGAAGAAATTCAAACTGAAAATCGTCGAGGCCACCGCGGCCATCGTCGATCTGGATGGCGGCGCCCGCAAGACTTCGGTCCCGAAAGGCATCCCAAAGTTCAAAAAGGGGGATAAGATCACCTTCAAGATCGGCAAGAAAGGCGAGCTCACGGGCAAAGGCTTCAAGATCAAATACCAGACCGGCAGCGATATGGCCGTCAGTTATGTGAACGAACCGACCGCCTCCAAGCTGGATTCCCAGATCGGGAATGTGTATATCAATTTCAAACACCAGGTGCAGGCTGCGGATCTGGTCTTCATCAAGTTCGTGAGAAGCGGATTCACCGTGAAAACTTACACCGTCACTTACGTCCTCGAGTAACCCGGCAGCCCCGGACCCGTTTCCACGAAGGAGAGCCCCGCGCTCTCCTTCGTCGTGTCCGGGGGGTGGCGATAGGCGCGGGAGATGGGAAAACCCGGGTGCGCCACTCCGCTTGCAACGCGGCGGCTACGGTGCCGCGATGGTTGCCACCAAATCCCTGCTGAACGACGCCGATGTGAACCGGATTTTCCGCAACATCGGGCGCAAAGGCATCCGGATGCCCAGACCGTCCAACGTCGAGGTCATCCCCGATGAGAACTACGACGGCGGCCCGATTTATCAATTGCTGGTGGAATTTCCAAAATATGTTCCCGCTCCGGCAGCAGCGTGGAAAATTATGAATCCGTTCCTATCGGAAGCATGGAGCCTGGTTCGGGAGCCGAGCGTTTCGACCGTCCCGTGATCGAAGAACTCGTAAGACTTTCGGACCTCCCCACCGCCGACGGCGACGAATGAGTGCGCCGGACGATCTTCTCAAACAGGCGCGCTGGCTGGCCCGGAAGGCTCTTTGCCATGGCAGTTCTGCTATGGCCCGGCCTCTCCGGCCGCGTGTGATTCAGGATTTCGGGCGGGCCTCGAGGTGGGGAAATCGCTCGCGCACTGCAGCCAGTTTCGGCTCGATATAGGTGCGTGAGAACGGCCGTTCCGGGCCTCGGACATAATAGTTGGCGATTTCCGCCCGCGAGGCGCGGAACTCCCGGAATGCCAGGATGCGGGTGATGTATTGCTGTCCGGATTTTGCCGAAATGTCCGCCAGCGCACGCGTAAGTTCCACCTCCTCGGCAGCGCCGGAGATATAGACAGCGCTCCGATATTTTCCACGCATGCTGTGGTCCGAGGAGCTGGAATGAGTATCCAAATGTACTTCCAAAAGCTCGCGCGGCGTGATGGCGGAATCATCAAACTCAACCAGGACCGCTTCCGAAAACGCGTCATCCGGCGAATCGGCGGCAATCCAGCCCTGCGCCACGGAACTCACGCCGCGCAGATTTTGGAAAACCGCCTCCGTACACCAATGGCAGCCGCCGCCGAAACCAAGAGTCCGAATCATCGGTGCGCCGGGCGAATCGTTATTTCAGATAGGTTTCCATCGGTTCGGACTTCTCGAGTTCCTTGATCTCGATATTCCGATAGTAAATCTCCCCGGTTTCGGACTGGAGGCCGATGATCCCGGCGCCGGGTTCAATGCCGGTCGCCATGTTCACCACCTTCCCATTCACTTTGTAGATGACATACTCCGCGCCCATCGAGATGATTTCGCATTGGTTCCATCCGCCGCCCGGACCTTCAGTGGTCGAGGTGGCGAGCGCCAGGTGCTCGCCCTTTTTCTGGGGCTGGAGTTTGCCGCCCTCGGAAGGAGGGCTGAACGTTTGGCCATCGGCGGAATACCACTGGATTTTCGTTTTGGGTGGCGACCAGAAATCCCCGGTGTGGCTGAGTTTCTTCAAATGGTCGTAGCGCACCTGGAACTCGATGCCCACGGGCCAGATCGCGTCGTTGGTGACGTTGAAATAGCAACCGGCATCGTATTGGAACATCTTGAAATTGTTGGCCCGCTTCGTGCCCCACTTGTATTCGAAGCGGAAGATGAATTTGGAGTAAGACTTCTCGGTGTAGATCATCCCGTGGGTTTTGTTCTCCCCGGTGTTGAGTTCATACTCGTCGGGGAATCCTTTCCCGAACACATGGATGACGCCGTCTTCCACAGTGAAAACTTTTTTGGCGAGTTCCGCATCGCCGCTGCGGATTTTGACATTCCAGCCGTCGAGGTTTTTGCCGTTGAAGAGCTGGACGAAGCCATCGTCCTCACCGGCGCTGGCGAAGGACGAGGTGGCGAGAAGTGCGGCGGCGAGGAGGCGTGTGTGGATTTTCATGCGGCGCGAAGCTGCGCAAGGGGTGGCGGGATGGGAATGCGATTTATCGGATCGGCTGGATTTTTCTGATCCCGGCCTTTGCGCCAGCCGCAACAAGCCGCGAGTCTGCGCCAGCCATGACCAGCGCAACACTTGTTTTTCCCCATCAGCTCTTCGAAAATCATCCGGGTATCGCAAGCGGACGCCCGATCTATCTGGCGGAGGATCCGTTGATCTTCGGCAACGACAAACGCTACTCCGTCAGTTTTCACAAACAGAAACTCGTCCTCCACCGCGCCTCGATGCAGGCCTATACCGACGAGCTGCGCGGACTCGGGCACAAAGTCAGCCTTGTGCCGCACACCGCGAGCTACCAGGACACGCTGCCCGACAGCCTAACGGAGCTGCACGTCGCGGAGCCGCATGATTTCATTCTGGAAAAACGTCTGCGCAAATTCGTCGCGAGTCGCGGCATCGAGCTTCACATGCATCCCACGCCGGCTTTTCTTTCTCCGCCGGAGTTTCTGAGCGAGCACATTGCCGGGAAGCGGAAGCCGTTCATGGCGTCGTTCTATCAGGCCCAGCGGAAGCGCATGGGAATCCTGATGGACAAGGACGGAGGACCCAAAGGCGGGCAGTGGTCTTACGATGAGGAGAACCGCAAGAAATTGCCGAAGGACTATCGTGCTCCCGCTCCGCCCGAAGTGCCTGTTAATAATTATATAGCCGCCGCCCGCACGCATATCGAACAACATTTCCCGGACAATTTCGGCACGCTCGGCGGGTTTCGCTATCCCGTCACCCGCGCGGATGCGAAGGAATGGCTGGGCACGTTCATTTCCGAACGCTTCGCGGACTTCGGCGATTACGAGGATTCCATATCGACACAACATTCCTTTCTCAATCATTCCGTGCTCACGCCGATGCTCAACATCGGGCTGGTCACTCCGCAGCAAATCCTCGACGCGGTATTGGCCACCCGAAAAAAGATCCCGCTCAACTCGCTGGAAGGATTCGTCCGCCAGATCATCGGCTGGCGGGAGTTCATGCACGGCATTTACCGGCACCGCGGAACCGAGATCCGGAACATGAACTTCTTCGGCCATACCCGCGCGATTCCGAAATCATTCTACGACGGCACCACCGGCATCCCGCCGATCGACCGCATTGTCCGGCAGTTGCAGGAGGAAGCGTATTGCCATCACATCGAGCGGCTGATGATTCTCGGGAACTTCATGCTGCTCTGCCGCTTCGATCCGCGGGAGGTTTATCGATGGTTTATGGAACTGTTCATCGATGCCTACGATTGGGTGATGGTGCCCAATGTCTACGGCATGTCGCAATTCGCCGACGGCGGAACCTTCACCACCAAGCCGTATATCTCCGGCTCGAACTATGTTTTGAAAATGTCGGACGAGAAGAAAGGTCCGTGGACGGAAATCTGGGACGCGCTGTTCTGGACATTCGTTGGCGATCATCAGGATTTGTTCCTGCGTAATCCGCGGTCCTCGATGATGGCACGGAATTGGCAGAAGTTCGCCGGGGAAAAGCAAAACAAGCTGAGAGCTACAGCCGAGGAATTCCTGAAATCGATGGATTGACCGGCCCCGGCCTTGCACGCGCGGGGCTGCCGACGATGATCATGCATCATGAAACCATTCCATCTGCTGATCCTCGCCGGTTCGCTTTTCCATGCTGGTGCGGCTGGTGCCGCTCAATATTTCCTCAGCGCCGGCGGCAGCGATTCGCAGCTTGGAACGCTCGAATCCCCTTGGAAAACGTTCGCCCATGCCGGCGGTCAACTGGCGGCCGGCGACACGCTGAACCTCCGAGCGGGAAGCTATGGTGAACGACTGGTTCTCATTGGGAAATCGGGCACCGTTGCCGCACCGATCGTCATCCGGCCCTATCTTGAGGAAACCGTGGCGATTGACGGCGCCGCGCTAACCGTTCCCGCCGGTGGCCGGGCCGGGCTGGTGGCGCTGACGGATTGCAATCATGTCATCATTTCCGGAATCACGATTCGCGACTTCAAAACCGCGGACAGCAGCCGGACGCCCGCCGGCATACTGATCGAGGGCGGCGGCGAAGGCGTGCGAATCAGCAGCTGCACGGTCAGCGGTATCTGGCAAAGCAGCACTTCCACGGCTGGAAATGGATTTGGCATTGCGGTATATGGCACGAAATCCACATCGATTTCCAACCTGGTTTTGGATGGCAACGAGGTTCATGACCTGCGGACCGGGCAGAGCGAATCCGTGGTTTTGAACGGCAACGTGCGGAATTTCCAAGTTCTACGGAATCATGTCCATCACTGCAACAACATCGGCATCGATTTCATCGGCTACGAAGGCAGCGCGCCCGCCGCGGTGGACCGAGCGCGGGAGGGGATCTGCCGGGAAAACCTGGTCCACGATATCGATAGCGCTTTCAATCCCGGCTATAACGGAAACTTCGCGACTGGCGGCGGCGATGAAAGTGCGGCCGGCATTTATGTGGACGGCGGCAGCGACATTGTGATCGAGCGCAACCGGGTGCGGCGCTGCAACTTCGGCATCGAGCTGGCCAGCGAGAATGCCGCGGGATTCACGGACCGGATCGTAATGCGCGACAACCTGCTGGATCACAATTTCGGCCCCGGCATCATCATGGGCGGCTACGATTCCAACCGCGGGACGACCAAGTTGTGCGAAGTTCGGAACACCACGCTCTATCGGAACGACAGCCGCCGGACGTATGGCGGCCAGATCGCACTTCAGTTTTATTTAAAGGATAACGTTTTTCTTAATAACGTGGTGTGGACGGATTCCGTTACCAAACAAGCGATTGTTCATTACGTGGAAGGGGGCACCGCCGCCCTGCGAGCCTTCGACAAGGGGACCAACCGCTTCGATTACAATATTTACTTCGGTTCCGGAAACGCGGGAGACATCGAGTTTGGATTGAATCCTACCGGCGGCGGTGGCAATGCAGGGAACAAAAGCTACAACGGCCTTGCCGCATGGCAGGCAGCGGTGGATGGCGAGGCGCATTCCATTTTTGGAAATCCCGGCTTTGCAGTGCCGTCGCCGGGCGTGGACGGGGAACCGGCCGACTACAAAATCGCGCCGGGATCGCTGGCGCGCGACCGGGGCGAGCCTTCGCCGCCATTTGTGGAAACGGCTGGGGAAATGGATTTCTTCGGCTCATCGCGCATCGCCAATGGCAGGATTGATGCGGGAATGCACGAGTATCTCGATGATTCGCAAACGTGGCGCGATTTGTATTTCAAACTCCCTGACGGCGGCCCCGGCGCCAATGACGGCGACGATCCGGATGCCGATGGTTTCGCCAATCTCATGGAATATTCCCAAGGTATGAATCCCACCATCGGCGATACGGAACTGGGACCGAATGGCGCGATGGTTGGCGGCCTTCTCCGGTTCAACTATAGAAGAAATGTAGCGGATTTGTCATATGTCGTGCAGACGTCCGCCGACTTGGTGAACTGGCCACCGGCGGTAGTGGCGGAGCAAAAGGACTCGATGGGAAATTACTGGCGGGATTTCCCGCTGGCAGGCGGCGCGCCGTTTTTCACCCGATTGCGTGTCTCCCGGTGAGATGTGGTTAGTCCAATGTGAACGCAATGCGTGCGAAGCCTCGCGTGCCTTGGTCGGGTAAGGTGGCGCGCAAGATTTCAATGCTTCCCGCGGTGCCGTCCGGCACGAGAGGCGGCCCGGGAGTCCACGCTCCTTCGAGCGTGGTGGAGAGCTGGATGGTGGCGGTGACGTCGGTTACCGCGGGGTTGTGTTTCAGTTCCGCAGCGATGCTTGCGCCGCTCCCGGTCCATTGCAGGAAATCCGAAACCATTAGCCGATCGGTGGCGGAAAACCCGGCATAGTAAGCGATGACATTTGCCACGCCGTCGTCGTTGGCATCGTCCGTGGGACCGGCTTTGCCGGGTGGCAGAGTGGCGGCGAAAGTGGAATAGCCGCCGGGAAGATTGGCGATCATGACACCTTTCGTGTTGTCGGAAAACCTTACCGAAAACGCGATTTGGCCGCTGCCGTTCACACCGCACGACATGGCTGCGGATTTGCCTAATCCGCCGGAGTATTCGAAGTCCGCCACCGTGCGGTTGTCGCCGGTAGTTATGGATATGATTTGTCCTTCCCGGACGACGCTGCGAACCGTCCCCGAGGTTGGATTCCATGCCATCAACATGTAGTCGTTCGCGGTGGTGACTCCGGCTCCGGATACTTTACCGAAGAAGACGACCTCGCCGTTGTCGCTCAGGGAAAACGCCAGGGTGGTGAAGAGTTCCGCCAGCTCGATGCCGAGTCCGGGCAGCGTCGCGCCCTCGCGCGCGACCTCGGTCCAATTGGCGGGACCGGCGACGGTTGGCGACCAGTAAAGCGTATCCTCAGTGGTGCCCTGGCGGCGGGAAAGTATCAATAGATTGCCCTGCGAATTGATATTAAATGCGCTGACGCCATCGAGATTTCCGCCGCCGAGCGACGAGGGCAGAAGATCGCCCGCGCGGACGACGAGCTGGGGAGCGGAAGGCGTTCCAGCCCAGAACGCGGTGTCGTTGGTGGAGTTTACGCCGGCGCCGGAAATCCGGAGGGAGTATGCCAGCAAATTGTTATTGAAATAGGCGAAGGTGATTCCATCGGTCGCGCCGCCTCCATAGTTTGCGCCGGCGATGCCGTGGCATGGCTCGCCAAAGCGGAATACCTTTTGAAGGGCGGATGGCGGACCGGCGAACAGCGCCTTGTCCGCGGAGCTGTTGAGAGATGCGTAGAAGGCGACATTCCCTGCTTGGGTAAGCGCGTTGCGGCTGATGTCCCGATAGTTGACGGCCACCTCGGGGGCCGGTGAGCCGGTGATCGCGACAACTTTGGGATCGGCGGGCGGGCCGGACCAGACGCCATTGCTCGGCTGGGTGCCTTTGCGCGTGCTGCGGAAGCAGGTGGTTCCCACACCATTGAGCAGGGTGTCGGAACTGAAGAACGGGCTGTTGCCGAAAAACTCCCCCGCCAGATCCGGCGCGGGGCCGTCCTCGCGGCCGATGAGGATTACATCGCCCGGCGTGCCGGACCAGAGGCAGTTGTCGTTCGTATTTGTACTGTTCACATCGCCGGTGAAAATCACGGATCCCGCGGGATTGATGGTAAGGCGATTTTCATCGGATTTGAACGATTTGTAGAGCTGGCCGGGGACACCTGCGGCGGGATCGTTCTGGCGGGCGAGAATTTGCAAGGACCCGGGCGCGCCGGTGAAGAGGAAATTGGCCGAACTTGGCGACATGAATGCCACAAAGGCAACCTTACCCTGCTCGTTCAACTCCGGCGGATCCACCACGTATGATATCTTCTGGCCGGCATAATCGTCATCGGAAAGCAGCACTTTCTCGTAGGGGGCGGCGAAGGCGGATGGATTGGCGATCAATAAGATTCCGACACAGCGGAGATTGATCGGACAGAAATGGGAGATGAATGAAGTTTGCATGGTTGGGGGAGCGATCGGCCGGTGACCTTACCGAAAATTTCCCCCCAAGGGCAAGGCAAAGCCTGGAAACGGATTTTTCCGGTCGTCAGGCCCCGGCGATTTCCCGATGTCTGCCGTAAACCCGGTGGAACATCGGTCCGGCCATCAATGTGGTGATGATCGCCATGAGGACGAGGGCGGCGAACAGGCCGTCGCCAATGATCCCTTTGCGCAGGCCGATATCGATAATGATAAGCTCCATGAGGCCGCGGGAATTCATGAGCGAACCGATCGCGAGGGCGGTGCGATTGTCCTCACCATGGAGACGCGCGGCGGCCCAGCAGGCGACGCCTTTCCCGAGGGTGGAGGCGATAAGAATGGCGGCGGCTGCGAGCAGGATCGTGGGGTCGAGCATGACATTGAGGCGGGTATTCAAGCCGGACCAGGTGAAGAAAATTGGTAGCAGAAATACGACGGTGAAGGGTTCCAGAACTCTGGTGATTTCCCGCGTCCCGACGCCGCGGGGCATGGCGATTCCGAGGATGAATCCGCCGAAGACGGCGTGGATGCCGATGGTGTCGGTAAACCAAGCGGCAAGGCAAAAAACGATCAGCACGATGGCCAGTAGCGACGGCGACATGCCGCCTCCGGCCCGGGCGGCGCGGTCGAGCCGGCGGAGCGCGCGCCGGCCGAGGGTCAACATGAGAATCCCATAGGCCGCGCCCCCGCCGATCGCGATCAATGCCATGCCCGGCCCGCCGCCGAAGCTGGCCAGCACGATTGCCAGCACGCACCAGGCAGCCGCATCGTCAATGGCGCCGGCGGCAAGCGCGAGCGTGCCAAGCGGAGTGCCGGCGAGGCCGTGCTCGTGGATGATGCGGGCAAGCATCGGGAAAGCGGTGATGGCGATGGCCGCGCCGAGGAAAAGCGCGGCCTGCCAGACATGGATTTCCGCCGAGAACAGCCCGGGCACGCCCACCAGCCACGGCGCCAGCAGCGCGCCGAACATGAAAGGCACGGCCATGCCGGCCGCGGAAACGGCGAAGGCTCCGCGCGCGCGGCTGCGGAAATGATCCGTGCGGAATTCCATGCCTACCAAAAACATGTAGAGGCCCACGCCGAGCTGGGCGCCGGCTTGGAGGACGCCGCGGGATTCCATTGGGAATATCGCGGTGAAGGCATCGGGGAAAATCAGTCCCAGCAGCGATGGTCCGAGCACCACGCCAGCGATCATTTCGCCGACGACCTGCGGCTGTCCGAGCTTCTGACCGAGCCGGCCGACGATGCGACAGGCGAGGAGAATCACGGCCATTTGGAGGAAAAACGACGTGGCGAAATGCGGCACAGCGGATTTCTAGCGGTGGCTCCGGCAGTGGCAATTCCCGATGCGGGGTCGCGCGGTTCGTGCGGTATTTGAAGGAGTTCCAGAGATTTTGCTGTAAGGTGCCGCCTCATGTCCCGATTCCGCCCCTATTTCGCCGGGTTCGCCATTTTGTTGTTGGCGGGCTGCGAGAAGTCTTCCGTGCGGCCGGTCGCGGTGGAGACGAAGGCGCCCGCGCCGCCGCCGGTGGAGGAGTTGGTCCTGCCTGCGGAAATTACGTTCAACGAGCACATCCAGCCGATTCTCTCCGAGAATTGCTACGCCTGCCACGGCCCAGACAGCGGCTCGCGGAAGCCGGAAAAGGAGCCGCTGAGGCTGGATCTGGAGGCGGAGGCGTTCAAGCCGCGGGAGTCGGGCGCGCCGGTAATCGTGAAGGGCAGTCCGGAGAAATCCGAGCTGATGGATTTGGTAGCATCCAAGGACAGTGACGAAATCATGCCGCCGCCGGAGAGCCACAAGACTTTGAAGCCGAGGCAGATCGCGTTGCTGGAGCGCTGGATTTCCGAAGGTGCGGAATATGAGGGTCATTGGGCCTACCAGCCGGTGAGGCGCGCGGATCCGCCGGCTAATGATTGGTCGGAACAGCCAGTGGACGGCTTCATTTACGAGAAGCTCGCGGAAGCCGGGCTGAAGCCAAATCCGCCGGAAAATCCCCGGCGATTCCACCGGCGACTGACCTTCGACCTGACCGGCCTGCCGCCCGAGCCGGCGGAGACGGCTGCTTTCGTCGCGGCGTATGAAAAGGACGCGGACGCCGCGGTTTCCGCCGAGGCGGACCGGCTGCTCGGCACCGTCGCGAGCGCGGAACAGCTTGCCCGGCACTGGCTCGACGCGGCGCGCTATGCGGACACCCACGGCATTCACATCGATAATTTCCGCTCCATCTGGCCCTACCGTGACTGGGTCGTCCAGGCGTTCCGGACCAACATGCGCTGGGACGATTTCACCACGGCACAGCTTGCCGGGGATTTGCTGGAAAAGCCGACGCTCGATCAGCAAATCGCCACCGGCTTCAACCGCTGCCTCGCGACCACCGGCGAGGGCGGCGCGATTCCCGAGGAATACGACGCCATTTATGCCCGCGACCGCGTCGATACCACCGGCGCGATCTGGCTGGGCCTCACCGCGAGCTGCGCGTCGTGCCATGACCATAAATTCGACCCGTTCACGACCAAGGAGTTCTATCAGCTCACCGCGTTTTTCCGGAACAACACGATGTCGGCACTGGATGGCAACAACGCGAACCACCCACCATCGATTTTCGTGCCGCTGCTGGAAGATCGCGAGAAATGGGCCGGATTCAGCAGCCGTTTTGCAGAAGTTGATAAGCGAATTGCCCAGCGCCGCGAGTCGGCCAAGAGCGATTTCGAAACCTGGCTCGCCAGCACCGCCGCCAATCCGCAGCCGCAAGCGGCGGATCCCACGCTTGCGATCCATTTCCCGCTTTCCGAGGCCGAGGGGAAGCCGGCCGGCACGGTGGACGGCGCCGCCGTGGAAATCCCGGTCGTGCCGGAGCGGATCGACGGCCCGCTCGGCCCAGCGGTCGTGGTCTCCAACGCCGACATCGAGCTGGGAAATGTGGGGAATTTCGGCCGCCGCGATCAAATCAGCTACGGCGGATTTGTCTGGTTCGAGGGCGAACCGACCGGCGCGGTGGTCGCGAAAATGGATCCCGCGCAGGGATTCCGCGGCTGGGATCTCTACCTGCAAGGCGGCCGGATCGGCGGCCACATCATCGACACGTGGCCGGATGCCGGGAACAAACTCATTTCCCAGAAACCGCTGGAACCGGGGAAATGGCATCACGTCATGGTCACCTTCGACGGCTCGAAGCCGTCTGGGAAATCGATGGCCATCTACGTGGACGGCAAAAATCAAGGTGGCAACTACGAGGCGCGCGCGGTCCGCCAGCACTTGGAAACCGACGTGCCGCTCCGTTTCGGCTCGCGTGACGGCGGCGATTCCAAGGTTTCAACCAAGGTCGCCCTTCAGGATTTCCGCTTCTACCGGCGGCTTCTGGGGCCGGAGGAAATTTCCGCGATCGTTAACAGGCAGAAGGTTTCCCACTGGATGTCCATGCCGCGGGATCGGCGCACCCCCGACCAAGAAGCGATGCTCTTTGACCATTTCCTCACCACCGAGGACCAGCCGACCGCGTTGCTGCTCAAGGAAAAAGCCGCGATCCAAGCGGAGAAAAATACCATGGAATCCCGGGGTACCCAGACGCTCGTATTCGAGGAGAAAAAGGACACCAAAGCGATCGCCCACGTATTGATCCGCGGCGTTTACAGCGCGCAAGGCGACGAGGTTCCCGCCGCCACCCCGGCCATGCTGCCGCCGATGCCGGATGGCGCGCCGGCCAATCGCCTCGGACTTGCGATGTGGCTGAATGATCCGGCAAATCCGCTCCCCGCCCGCGTCACCATGAACCGGCTATGGTCCTACTATTTCGGCACCGGCATCGTCGAATCCATCGGGGATTTCGGCATCATGGGCGCCCGCCCGAGCCACCCGAAACTGCTGGATTGGCTTGCCTCGGAATTCGTCGCCAGCGGCTGGGACTACCGGCACATGGTCAAGACGATCGTCACCTCCCGCGCCTACCGGCAGGCGGAATCGATCACGCCGGAGAAGTTGGAGGCCGATCCGGCCAACCGCCTGATTTCCCGCGGTCCGCGCACCCGCCTCGAAGCCGAGCAACTGCGCGACATGGCCCTCGCCAGCGCCGGCATCCTCAACCGCGACGTCGGCGGCCCGCCGGTGAAACCCTATCAACCCGCTGGCGTCTGGGCGGCTGTCGCTATGAAACAATCGAACACCGGCAACTACAAAGAAGACACCGGTCCGGCGCTCTACCGCCGCTCGATTTACACATTCTGGAAACGCACCGCGGCCCCGCCGTCCATGGAAATCCTCAACGCGCCGAACCGCGAGGTGTTCTGCGTCCGGCGCGATGTCACGAACACGCCGCTCCAGGCGCTCGTCCTGATGAATGACCCGCAATTCGTCGAAGCCGGCCGCGTCCTCGCCGAAAAAGCGCTCGCCGCCTCGCCGGATTTCGAATCCCGGCTCGATGACATCTCCCTGCGCCTGCTCGATCGAAAACTCGCCCCCGCCGAGCGCGCCCACGTCCGCGCCACTCTCGACAGCGCCGCCAACTACTACGCCGCCCACCCCGAGGACGCCAAACTCGCCATTTCCACCGGCGAGACGAAAGCCCCCGAAACCATCCCCGCCGCCGATCTGGCAGCTTGGTCGCTCGTCGCCAGTCAGCTCCTCAATCTCGACGAAACCCTTACCCGCTAGCAGCCATGAACCCGCTCGACCAATACAACCAAGCCCTCACCCGCCGGCAGTTTTTCCGCAGGTCCGGCACCGGCCTCGGCATGGCCGCGATGGCCTCGCTGCTTGGCGAGCGCGGTATGGCCGCTACCCAAGCAATGGGACAAATGACCGTTCCGCAGTTCGCGCCCAAGGCGAAACGCGCCATCTATATCTCCCTCATCGGCGCGCCCTCGCAGCTTGAGACTTTCGATTACAAGCCGGATTTGGAGAAGCGATTCAAAGAAGATCTCAAAGGCTACCTCGCCAAGGAAGGCCAGCGCCTCACCGGCATGACCTCCGGGCAGGCCGCATTTCCCTTGGCTCCGGCCCGCGTGAAGTTTTCCCAGTATGGAAAATCCGGCACTTGGGTCAGCGATTTCCTCCCGTGGACCGGGAAAATGGCAGACGACATCTGCGTCATCCGCTCGATGCATACCGATGCCATCAACCACGAACCCGCCAACCAGCTCATTTGCACCGGCTCGATGATCAATGGCAAAGCATCCATGGGTTCGTGGCTGTCCTATGGCCTCGGCTCGATGAATGAAGATCTGCCATCGTTCGTTGTTTTGCACGCCACGCACAGTTCGCCGTTTTCCAACGTCCAGGCCATTTCCTCCCGCCTCTGGGGTTCCGGTTATCTACCGGGGAAATACTCCGGAGTCGCCCTCCGCTCGCTTGGCGATCCTGTCCTTTTTCTCAAAGACACCCCCGGCGTGCCGCGGGAAATGCGCCGGAACCTGCTGGATGGTCTCGGAAAAATGAATGAGCAATCATACCAAACGGTTGGCGACCCCGAGATCCAAACCCGCATCCAGCAATACGAGATGGCCTATCGGATGCAAGCATCCGTCCCGGAGCTGGCCGATCTTTCCCACGAGAGCGACCACGTCCACGCCCTCTATGGCGAGGACAGCAAAACCCGCGGAACCTTCGCCAATTCCGCCATTATGGCGCGCCGCCTGTTGGAGCGCGGCGTCCGCTTTGTGCAGATTTTCCACCGCGGCTGGGACCAGCACGGCGATCTTCCCCGCGATCTCGCATCGCAATGCAAGGACGTGGATCAGGGTTGTTACGGCCTTATCCAGGATCTCAAACAGCGCGGCATGCTCGAGGACACGCTCGTCATTTTCGGCGGCGAGTTCGGCCGCACCGTTTATTCCCAAGGCGCGCTCACCGAGACCAATTACGGCCGGGACCACCACCCGCGCTGCTTCAGCCTCTGGCTCGCCGGCGGCGGCATCAAGGGCGGACACGTCCACGGCGAGACCGATGAAATGAGTTATAATATCGTCAAGGATCCCGTCCACATCCGCGACTTCCACGCCACCATACTGCACGCACTCGGCATCGATCACGAGCGCCT
>JBBSUD010000068.1:0-31912 GCA_038235225.1 Verrucomicrobiales bacterium | reverse complement strand
GGCAAGCGACGGATGAAAATGGGGGAATCGCATCCCGGCGCTTGCGGAGTCCGCGCCACCGTGTCCGGCCCGCCCGGCCTAACGGCGCGGTGCTAGGCGGCATCTGGCGGATCTGGGATTACCCAGCAGTGCCGCACGGGATGTCTATGTCGTCATACCGCCGCTACCCCCCGCAAGCGGCGGAATCATCCCAGTGTTCGACTTCGCGAGAGCCGCTGGTCCGACATTCGCGCGATTCCCAATCAGATTCCGTCCAATTCCCTTCATCAGTATCCGTAGGCCTCTATACCGGCGCGAGGGACTCGAGATGAAGAACCGGGGTGCGGCGGGTGTTGGATTTCTCCGGGTCGAGGGTGAGATGGAGAGACCAGTCGTTGAGGTCATCGGGGTCGATGAGGGTTTGGTGGATGGTGAGTCCGTCGGCGGAAATATGGGTGTGGCGGGCGTTGCGGGCTTCGGGATCGAGGCGGATTTGGTGGCGCTCGGAATGATAGGTGTTGAGAACGGCTTGGAGGCGCTCGTTGGACCATGGTTTGCCATCGGAATCGGTGGGTTCGAGGAGGCTGAGGGCGGCTTCGGTGTCGTAGCGGGCAAGCGCGGTGACGAGGGTGAGGATATGATTGCGGAGATGCCGGGTGAAAGCGGTCTTGTCTCTGATGTAGGGAATCTTCGATTTGAAATCCGCGATCTTCGCCCGCGGATCGTCCGATTCGGATTTGGCCGGGGCTATTCCCTGCATGGCCTGCCATTCGTCGAGAAGGCTGGAATCGGTATGCCGGACGATGAGTTCTAGGAAGGATTCGGCTTCGTGAACGCTTTCGGTCTTGGCCGATTCCGGCACGGTCTGCGCGAGGACCTTATAGACTTCGCCCAAATGCCGGAGCAGCACGGCTTCGGAGCGCTCCAGCTTGTAAGTCTTCACATAATCCTCGAAGGATTGATAATTCTCGATCATCTCCCGCGCCACGGATTTCGGGCGGACGTTCTCGCTGCCGAGATACGGGTGGCGGAGTTTGAAATCGTTGAAAGTTTGGTAGAGGAAATCCGCGCCGGGCTTGGGCCACTCGACTTCATCGAGCATGGCGATACGGTCGTCGAATTCCATGCCTTCGTTCTTAAGGCGCGCCATCAGCTCGGTTTTAAGGAGATCGACCTGCTTGCGCAGGACGATATCGGGATTTTCCAAAATTGATTCAATAAGAGAGATGACGTTTAACGCATAATCCTCGGCTTCGGGATCCAGCTTGGGCAACGCATCGAGCATATAGAGGCTGAGCGCGTGGTTGATGGAGAAATCCTCGGGCAGTTCGACATCCACCACCACTTTCAGCGGTCCGGTACGCTTGGCGGGCGGGACGATATGCAGGATTTTCGCGCCGACGAGCCCGCGAAAGAGTTTGAAGGCGTGCTTCCGGAGTTCCTTCTTTTTCGGAATGGTTTCGTGGCTGTCCTCAATGATGTTTTTCAGCGCGGCGCAGCCGTCCTCGTGCTTTCGGGAAAGGACATTCAGCAGCGTGTGGTGATATACCTGGAAGCTGGATACCAACGGCTCGGGCGGCGCGGTCTGGAGCTTCGTGAATGTTTGCTCGTCCCAATGTACGAAGCCCTTCTCCGGCGGCTTGCGTTTCTGGAAACTCTTCTTTTTGTTGGTTGCCGCTTTCTCCGCGAGTTTGAGGTTCTCGATGATATGCTCCGGGGCTTGGCAGACCACATAGCCGGTGGTATCGAATCCGCGGCGGCCGGCGCGCCCGGCGATCTGGCGGAAATCCCGGACTGCCAGGATTTTCGTGCCACTGCCATCGTACTTGCACAAACTGGTGAACATCACCGTGCGGATCGGCACATTGACGCCGACACCCAAGGTATCGGTTCCGCAAACCACTTTCAGCAATCCCGCGCCGGTGAGTTTCTCCACCAGCAAGCGATACTTCGGCAACAACCCGGCATGGTGGATGCCAATACCGTGGCGGATGATTTTCGACAATTCGCGGCCGTAGGGCGAGCGGAAATCCGCGTCTTCCAAGGCGCGGGCGATGGCTTGCTTTTCGTCCTTGGTGCAGAAGTTGGTGGATAACAAATCGCGGGCGGTATCGGCGCAGGATTTCTGGGTGAAATGAACGAGATATACCGGCGCGCGGCTGGCTTCATTCAGCTCGGCGACTTTTTCCTGAAGCTGCGTGGTGGAGTATTCGAATTCGAGTGGAACGGGCCGCTGGTCGGACTGGACGAGAGTAGTCGGCGCGCCGGTTAGATCCGTCAGGCCTTTGGAAAACGACGAGGAATCACCGATGGTGGCCGACATCAGCAGGAAGCGCGCGCGCGGCAGGGTAAGCAAAGGAATCTGCCAGGCCGCGCCGCGCGAGCGATCGGAATAATAATGGAACTCGTCCATGATGACATCGTCCACAGGACATTCCGCGCCATCGCGCAGCGCCATGTTGGCGAGGATTTCCGCGGTGCAGCAGATGACCTGCGCATCGTGGTTCACGGTTGCGTCGCCGGTGATCATGCCGACATTTTCCGGGCCGAGAACATGGCAGAGCGAAAGGAATTTCTCGTTGGCCAATGCTTTGATCGGCACGGTGTAATAACAGCGCCGGCCCTGGCAGAGCGCCTTGAACTGCATCGCCAGCGCTACCAGCGATTTTCCCGAGCCGGTGGGGGTGTTGAGAATGACATTGTTGCCCGCGAAGACTTCGAGGATGGCCTCCTCCTGGTGGTCATATGGCTCCGTGCCGCTGGCTGCGAGCCAGTCGAGGAAAACGGCGAGAATGTCGTCCGCGGTGGGGTTCGGGGGAAGATTGTCTCGGCTCAGCGGGGCGGGCATGGCGGGAGCGTGGCGGGAGAAAAGGGAACCGCAAAGGCGCAAAGGTCGCAAAAGGCGCGCGAAAATTCCGGATTACCGAAGCGCGGAGACAAGGAAGGTCGCAGAGCTGCTGCTCAAGTCCGAGGTGCTGCCTGCCGCTCACGTGCTGGTTGGTTCCTGTGCTAAACTTTCTAACAGAGTTCGAGCGATCTCCCGCAGACGTTCCAGTGTCTTTAGCCGGCCGACGTGCTCGACCGCGGCCCAGCAAACGTAGGCGAAATCGCTATTCCGGCTTGGAGAAAGCGCGATGGCAAGGTGGTGGAAAATTCGAAATGTGTCGGCATGCCCACTCTCCAATGCTGCGGTGAATGCCTCAATCCAATCCGTTGCTTCGTAGGGCTGCGCAAGGAGTTCCTCGATGAAGGCTTCCGCTTGTTCTTGGGTGGGTGAATCCAGCGTCCAATCCCGAATGCGGGGCCCAGCATCTCTTGAATTTTTGTCCGGGGCCACTCAGGCAGGGATCGTTGCGGCCTATTTTTTGCATGGTGAAACGTTGGTTGGTCGCAATCGGTGATTCTTCCGCGAAGAGCCCAAGTGGCATGCATGCTCCACAGGTGCAAGCGCCAGTGAAGGAAAACGATCAGCTACTTCGAAGTATGGAAATAGATAACAAATTGAGTGAGGTGCGGCCACACCCGGCTTGGGACAGTTGTATGGAAGACATTTGGCAGTGTGTGCAATTCAATCATCTTCCTTTCACTGTCAATCCGCGAGCTACGACCCCATCTACCTCAAACTGAAAATCCTTTATCCAGGACCATTTGAATTCCACGAGAAGAATCGTGGGGAATGCCCCGAAAGGCCAATCTATTCAACCCATGAAAGTCACTCGCCTTGTTCGCAAGAAATGAGCGTAAGGCGCCGTTTGCACACTTTCTCGACATTATAGTTCTCTCCCCTTTTTCACCTCGCCAATCCAGCATCGAGGTCCGCATCTTGGCCGCGCCGGATGTCCCCGGCGTGCGGCAGGTGAATGTCGCCCTGCCAGAGGGCGATCTTTCCCGCATGGCACCGGTGGCGCTGCGTCAGCTCATCGTAGCTGGTGCGTCTCCCGCCAGTCAGTCGCCGCACGGACGAACTCGCAAAGATTGAATTGAGACACCTGATCCGATTGAGACCTGACTGACTATGACCCGATTAACTACCTCGTCTTCGGCAGTTTGGCGATTTCCGCGCGGTCGCTGGGCGGGAGGTTTTTCTCCCACGCGGCGGCGGCTTGCGGGTCGTATTGGCTCCAGTTGTCGATGAGGTTTTTGCTGGTCCACAGCTTCGCCTCGCCTTGCGGCAGCGACTCGACCCAAGCCGCGGCGGCGACGGGATCGCGTTCCGAAAGCGTCACCGCGTAGTCCGAACTCCGAGCGATGGTGCTATTCCATCCCTCTTTCTTGGCGGCCGCCAGGATCTGCGGATTTTCCACGAGGTAGCGGATGGCTTGGCCTCGCAGACCGGATGGAACGGCATCAAGGTTACCGTTCGAAATAACGTCGGCTGCTTTGGCTTTCTGGCCATCCGACAGCATTTGGAAACTGGCGGAGAGCGATGCCAAGTCTTCCGGTTTCCACGTCTGCGTCTGGGCAAAATAGTGGCCAGCTTCCGACTCCACGAAATCGCTCCCGCCTATCTTCGCCAGCAGATCGTCCGGCCCGGCCACTTTGGTGTTCTCCTCTGGACCGGTCCGGTGATCGAGAATGGCGAGCGCGGCTTGGCGTTCTCCCTCGTTGGCAAGCTGCTCCACCAGCGGTCGCAGCTTTTCCGGATCCCCGCCGGAAACGATGCTCTTGAGCATTTCCCCACGATATTCCGTCGAGAAATCCATTTCAGCGAGCCGTTGCAGCGCCTCGGTCTGATTGCCCGACGCAAGAATCTGAAAGGCGTATCTGCGAATCCCTGCCGCCTCGTCGGACGTGAAATCCGCCTTGGCGAAATCCGCATCGAGCCACAGGGATGGGCTAGGCCCGCCGATCAAGTTCCAACCTTCTCTCGCCAGCGAGGCACGCCAGTCTGCAGGCAGATTTCCCAACTCGCCGATGAGTTTCGCAGTGAACTCCGGTGAGCGTGAAAAGCTATCGGAAAAGATTTTCCAACCGTCCGGGCGATCCCACAGGGTGCGGATCCCGTCGGAAAAGGAAGCTGCCAGGCGTTGTTTGCTCAGCGCGACCTCGGCCCTTAACTTCAGCGACGGCTGAAGCGAATCGAGCATGACTTCCAGCTCCGCCATGGATTTCGCAGCGAGTGCGGCCAGTAATCCTTCCACGGATTCAAGGGCCTTGGGGGAGAACCCTTCTTGGACCATTTCGCACAGCCGCCGCAGTGCGAGGTCCGGCGAATTTTTGGCGATCTCCGCCAGCATTTCCATCTCAGCTTCCAGATCCGGATGCGCTTTGAAATAGTCGAGCAAACGCTGGGGTTCCATGGCGGCCCATTCCTTCAAAAGATTTTCGGCGGCACTGCGGTCTTTGTCTAATGCCCACGCCAACATTCCTTCGGGATCTTCGCGTTGCCAGCGGTCCATCAGGATTTTCTCGAAAACCATCAGCTCGGGACCACTACGCAGATCGAACCAGCCGTGGTCCCGCCATGCTGCGAAATGCGAAGGCGAGAGCGAGTTGGCCAATTCAATCGCGGCCAGCATCCGCGCCTCGGGAGTGACGGCGGCGCGCAACGCGCCCATCCGCCGGGCCGCAGTCTCGGCGGCGGCGGAACGTGGTGCGCGGGCCGGACGGCTGCGCTTCATTCGTGAGTGATTCGCTTCCGTCGGCGTGGTCGTGCCGGGGGTCGGAGCGGTGAGGGTCCAGCCGAGCGCGGCCATGGCTAGGAAAGCTGCGGCACCCGTAGATTTTAGGAGAAAAGAAGTGGGTTTCACGGACGGGATTTGTTGAGGCGTTTCCTGTAGCTGGCTTTCTGCGGCTCAGTCAGGTTTGAACTCTCCAGCCATGTGGCGGCAGCTTGGGGGTCCGCATCGCTCCATAGGTAAAGCACGCCGGAGTATGCACGATCAGGGTCGAGTCCGCTTGCATCGGCCCACTCCACGGCTTCGGGGTAGCGACCTTGTTGAGCCAATTGGAATCCTATATGCGTGGCTGAGTTTTGCAGCACCATGCCAGATTGCTGCCTCGCCCACTCGCTGAAACCGGCCACATCGTCGTCCGCCCATTTCTTGGCGAAGTTGTCAAAGGTCTGGGACATGGATTTCCCCTCGGTCGGGGCGATGGCCATCAGATCCAGCGTCCGCGCGCGGTCCCTGTCATATAGCGCATTCAACAGATTCGCCGAATCGCTCTGCACGTAGTGTTGACTGCTTCCATCCGGATAGGCGAGCCGACGACCGATCCCAGTATCGTCCCGATTTGCTGCGACGATCTCCGCAGCGATGGCAAAAGCTTGGTCCGGGTCCGTGGCGAGCGTCTTCAGTCCGATTTTGCCTAGCATCTGTGCGGCGACGAGCGGGGCTTCGGTCGCGCGGGCTTTTTCCAGCGCCGCGGCGGGATCGTCTTTGAGCAGGCGATCGAACAGCGCGGCGTCCATGGCTCGCTTGTCGGCACCGGGTGGCGTTTGGGCGGCGAGACATTCGAGGTCCTCGGGACGTTCGCGAGCGATGGTGGTGATCCAGCGGTCGAAGTCAGGTTGGTTTGCGAACGGGTCGTTGCTCGTTGCGGGGTTTTCCTTCAGCCAGTCCAACGCCGCCCACGGGTCCTGTCCCACCCAGCGATCGAACAAATCGCCCGCTCCGTTCATGCCATTCTGCCGGAGGAAATCGAGGGTATCGCGCGGATCTTGTCCCGCGGTCCACTCGACCATGGCGGCAAGCGCGCTTTCGCGTAATTCCTCGGGGATTTCCTGGAAATGCACGCGCAGCCAGTCGGGTTGGAACTCGCCGATGCCTCTGACGGCTTGTTGTTTCTGGAGCGGCGTCTGGGCAGCGGCGAGCGCCGCGGCGGGATCGCTGGCGGACCACGCCCACCACGCGGTGCCTTCGTCTTCGGTGCCGGTCACGGCGGCAGTCGCCGCGTTCGGGTCGCGGCGGGTCCACTGGATGAAAATGAGTTCGGTCACGGGTTCTTCCCGCGCGCCGCCCTTGTAGCCCGCCCAATACGCAGCGATTTCCTCTGCACCGGCGGTCGCCAGCCTCCCGGCAATGCGGGCGTATTCGGACTTGGGATTGGCCTCGAGCATGGATTCCACGGTGTCCGACGAGCGCGGGGCGGAAGGGAGCATGTCTGCGGGAGAGAGATTTCCCGAATCGGCGGATCGGTGCGATGGCGCGGTGGCGAGATGGCCATCAAACATAGCAGAAGGAGGGGAAAATCGCCGGGAGGCCGCGCTGGCTAACAGCCCGGCGGCGCACAAGGCGACGATGAGGAGCGGGGTGGATTTCATGGGGAAACGGGTGCGTTGGGTTGCGCGCATTACACGCGTTTCCGCAGCGGAGGCTATGATAATACGTCGGGATCTGCGTCGGTAAGAGTTCCCGATAACGGACATCGGCCATATCTTTCCCGACAAAGTACGACCGCAAAGATTGTGGAGTTCGCCGGAGATGAGTGGTTTTCCCTCGCGGCTGTTGTTTTGAAAGTTCAATGGCAGTCTCTAGCAAGAAATGCGGGTGCTGACGGGAGATGCTCCGTTTTGAGCTTCGACATCTAATGGCGCAGCGCCGAGGACGAAGCCGCGGCTGCCGGGTTTCCGGTGATCGAGCCCTCACAACTTTTGATAGGCGCGTGCAAGACGGTGGATCTGGAGCTTTCCGCGTTGCCGGATGCGGCTGCGCCGGAGTGGAAGGTGGCGGAGGAGCGGATTGCGACGGAATTATCCGAGGTGAAAGAGGTAGAGGCGGCAATCGGGCTTTCGCCAGTGAGACTGCGGAGGGTTTTGCGGACGGAGTTGGGGCGGGAGCTAGGAGGTAAAAGCTGAAACGCTGAATACTGGATATCTGAAATGGAGGGTCGAGAGGAGGAAAAGGCCGAACTGAAGAGATCGATTTTTGGAGTTTGATTTCAAGCAAACGCCTCGCTGAGATCCGCATAAACGCAGATGAGTTTGTACGCAGGAAGCAGGGTTTCAATCTGCGGCCATACGCCCGCAAAGAAGCTGTGGTAATGTTTGCGTCGCATGTTCCCGAATCGCAAACATACGATCCATGGAGGTGCTGTGCTCACCAGAATTCGTTCTGAGAAATCGGCATCTTCTGTGACGATGACCAACTCCCGCGCTCGGGACCAGGGCGGCGATTCCGTGATTCCCATTTTCCGCTGCGGCCGACAGGCTGCGCGCATGGCATGGCGCGTGGACGAGCAAGTGATCCGGGGTGAAATCGACTGCCGGGCGCGCGGGCGCGTGACCGGGCGCATCTGGTTCCACGGCAGGGAAAACCCGGTGGAGCTGGACTTGGAGGGCGGCCCGTGGCGCGACTTGGCCGGCCATTTCCTGCGATTTACCAATCCCGCGCCGGTGCCCGGCGACACTTCGAGCTTGGTGGAGAAACAGACCGGCGCGGTGGGCGACATCACGGCATCGCGCAAGGTGAAGGTGCCGGATTGCCCGGTGCCGGAGATGCTGCGGTTGGCAAAGGCGAAGCTGCCGTTCCCGTGGCATTGGGCGAATTCCCTCTATTTGGAATGGTTCGGCGCGATGAACGGGCGGGTCGTCATCGAGTCCGCGGACTATCAGCTTGAGCTGGAATCCGCCGCTACTTGGGAAATGAGCGAGGACGAGGAGGCCGCCCAGCGGGTGGAAAACTCGGCTGCGATGATGCGCTTCCTCGAAGAACTCAGCCCCGGCGTGGGGGATTTCTCGGAGGAAATCGACGATGACGAACCGCAGAGCGAGGCCGAGCGCAAGGCGCAGGCGGAGGACGATCGCATGAATCTCCTGCTCGACCGGATGACGACCCGCCTGGATGCCTCCGAGCGAAAGGATGGCGGGGATTTCGAGCGGATTTACGAGGAGGAACGCGCTCGGATGAAGCGGGAGCGCGGCACCAAGGAGAAGGAACAGACACCCGAGGAAGCGGCCCGGCGCGCCGCGTGGATCGAGGAAATGAACGCTATCACCCGGGAAGCGAGCGCCGATGTGGAAGCCGAAAAATGGAAGGACGATGGCGAACCGGAACCATCGCATCCGCTGGTCGAGCGCGCTTCCGACCTGGCAATCCGCATCCATCACGAGCTGCGCGACGGCGGCTGGATGCCGGAGGACGGATCGGACGAGCACCCGCTGCATGAAATCATTGGCGCGTCGATGAGCGCCGCGGCCAAGCTCGCCGGCGCATTCGGCATGGGCGCCCACGGAAACGAGTGGCCGCCGGACGCGCTCATTGCCGGCAATGTCATCATCCGCCTGAAGAAGGCGCGCACCTACCTCACCGACGCCCTCCGCGCCATGGATTCCGCCGATGCGGAAAATCTGGCTGACGCATCCTGGCGCTTGGGCACACGGAAGGAGCTGGAGGGAATCTCCGGAGAAACCACGCGTTTCATTCGAGAGGCGCGCGAGGTTTTGGGATAAGGGTTCAACGCAAAGGCGCGGAGGTCGCAGAGGGACGCGAAGTTTTGCAGTTTGGTGGCAATCGAAACGCCGAGGGGCGGAGGTAGGGGAGAGGGGCGGGGAGGAAGAGGTTTGAATCCAGAATCCCCAACTTTGTGCCCCTTTCCGACCTTCGTGGCTTTGCGTTTCAATCTTTCCCGCAACCTCCGCGCCCCCCTTCCGCTTTCTCCGCAACTCCGCGTTTCGATTCAGCCCATAAACTCCAGTCCCGTTCCCCACGCCCAAGAATTCCGGCGACCTTTCAGGCCGCGATATCCGGGGTGGCGGGAACCCCGTGCTGAAGCCCGGGGCTATGTTCCATCGAGCTTTCAGCCCGACCTCCGGCTCCGAGTTCCGATTGAGCAAAAAACCAAAGATCCCCACCTTTGCGAACCTTTCCGACCTTTGCTCTTTTGCTCTTTTGCTCTTTTGCTCCTTTGCTCCTTTGCTCCTTTGCTCCTTCGCGCCTTCGCGCCTTTGCGTTTCAATCTTCCCCACAACCTCCGCGCCGCTCTCCGCTTTCTCTGCCACTCCGCGTTTCGATTGATCCAAAAAAAATTCCATCATCCCCACCTTTGCGACCCCTTCCGATCTTCGCGGCTTTGCGTTTCAATCTTCCCCGCAACCTCCGCTATCTCCGCAACTTCGCGTTTCGATTCAGCCGAAATCTTTGATCCAAAACTTCGCGTTTCAATCTTCACCGGTAGTGCCGGCGGATTTCAAAATCCTCGTGGGTCTCCAAGATCTCGGATTTCGGGAAATCACTTTCGAAATCCGCTAGATAAGTGTCGCCGGGGTGATTTTCGAAGACGTGGGTGACGAGCCAGTCGTCGAGGCGGGACCGGAAGGCGGCGCAGACTTCGGCGCCGCCGATGATGTAGGCTTGCGGGCCGAGATCGGGGAAGGCGGCGAGGTCTTCGGGGCGGTGGATGATTTCCACGCCGGGCGCGGTCCAGGCGGGATCGCGGGTGAGGACGATGTTGCGGCGTTTGGGCAGGGGGCGGCCGATGGATTCAAAGGTTTTGCGGCCCATGACGATCGGGTGGCCGAGCGTGGTGCGCTTGAAAAACGCGAGGTCGCCGGGCAGGTGCCACGGGAGTTTGCCATCCCGGCCGATGACGCGGTCGGGCGTCATGGCCATGATGGCGGTGAGGCGGGGCGGCTCCATTTCAGACGGCGATCGGCGCCTTGATGGCGGGGTGGGACTCGTAGTTTTCGAGCCGGATGTCGTCGAAGGAAAAGCCATCGATATCCCGAACGGCGGGGTTCAGCCAGAGCTGGGGGAGCGGTTTGGGATCGCGCTGGAGCTGGAGGCGGGCTTGGTCGAGGTGATTGGTGTACAAGTGCAAATCCCCGAAGGTGTGGATGAATTCGCGGGACTCGAAGCCGCAGACTTGCGCGACCATTTCGGTGAGCAAGGCGTAAGAGGCGATATTGAAGGGGACGCCGAGGAAGAGATCGGCGCTGCGCTGGTAGAGCTGGCACGAGAGGCCGGGCTTGCCGCCGGGCGCGGCGTCGTGGACGTGGAATTGGAACATCAGGTGGCAGGGCGGCAGGGCCATCTGGTGGATTTGCGCGACATTCCAGGCGGATACGACGTGGCGGCGCGAGTGGGGATTTCCCAGCAGGCCGTCGATGAGCAGGCGGATCTGGTCGATGGCGCGGCCGTCTGGCGTGGGCCAGGCGCGCCATTGTTTGCCGTACACCGGGCCGAGTTCGCCTTCGGCATCGGCCCACTCGTCCCAAATGGTGACGCCGTTTTCGCGGAGCGAGGCGACGTTGGTCTCGCCGCGGAGGAACCAGAGGAGCTCGTGGACGATCGAGCGGAGGTGGAGCTTCTTGGTGGTGACGCAGGGAAATCCCCGCCGCAGATCGAAGCGCGCCTGGCGGCCGAAGACGGAAAGCGTGCCGGTGCCGGTGCGGTCTTGGCGCTCTTCGCCGTGTTCCAACACGTCGCGGATGAGATCGTGGTAGGCCTGCATGCGTTGGATGAACCCACGCCGGCCGCCGCCGGGCAAGAACGAAGGACAATCCGCAGCCGGGATTGCCTGCGGATTCCCCCCGATTGGCGAAATCCGCGGCAATGGGGCGGCACCCACTACTCCGGCCCGAAAACGTCCAGACCGGCGTCGATGAATTGCCCGCCGTAGTCCTGGTGGCAGTGGATGGCGATGACGTTCCGGCCTTGTTTCAACGCGGAATCCTCGAAGATGACGTGGTCCTCGTAGCCGGTGGTGTATTTTTCCAAATCGGCGATTTTCACGCCGTTGAGGAAGACCTGCGCGCCGTCGTCGTGGTAAAGGCGGAGGACGGCGAGGGCGCCGGCCTTGCCTTGGTAGTCGAAATCGCGCCGCAGCCAGATGTCCGCGCTGTCCCAAGTGGTGCCGATCTTCGCATTCGGCGTGCCCTCGGTGCCGAAGCCGCTTTTGCCGGTTTTCCACGCTGCGGCGTCGAAATCGGAGCTTTCCCAGCCGTCGGCAGGACTTTCGGTGGTGTATTGCCAATCGCCGGGAGCCTTGTCGGCGGTGGGCAAGACGGTCGGATTTTGCGCGGCGTCCGGGGTGCTGAGGAGTATTTCGGAAAGCGGCCGTAGGAACGCGGGATCGACCTTGTTGATGCGGTCGTAAGTGCGCAACCCGTTGATTTCCACTTCCACATCGGTCGTCTGGGTATAGACGCCGGCGGAAATCCCCTGGGTGCGGAGGCGGGCGAGGATGTGGATCGAGCGGGCGTAGCGCTGCTTCCACTCGGCCAAATCTTTCGGTAGGCCGCCGTAGCCCCAGTTCGGGCTGTCCTTGTTCCAAAGGTGGCCCTCGATCGGCATGCCGTGGCCGCCGAATTCGCCGACGACTTTGATGAAATCGGTAAAGCGCCGGTCCCCCAGCGGGAATGCCGGGTCGGGGTAGGCGTGCTCGTCGGCGATGTCGCCCACGGCCCAGAAATTCCCGCCGCTGGCGATGTTGATGGGGCGGGTTTTGTCGTAATCCACCGCCATTATCCCGACCTCCAGAGTCCGGTGCTGGCCCCATGCCTCGTTGAATGGGGACCACACGGCGATGCACGGGTGGTCGCGCAGCTCGTCCACCATCCGCTTGTATTCAGTGACATACTGCTCGTGGGCGGCGTCCGGCCACTCACCGTCCTTGGGATTTTCCGCCATCCGGGTCCACGGCGGGCTGGAGTTCTTCGGTTCCGTTTCGGGACTGCCGTAGCCTTGGCTGACCTGGTCCTGCCACATCAGCATGCCGACCCTGTCGCAGTGGGCGTAATAGCGGCGCGGCTCGATTTTGATGTGCTTGCGGATCATGTTGAACCCGGCGGATTTCAGGAAATCGATATCGGAAATCATCGCCGCCTCGGACGGCGGAGTGAGCAGGCCGTCCGGCCACCAGCCTTGGTCGAGCGGACCCCAGTGGAAAATGGATTTCCCGTTGAGAGTGAAGCGCCAGTTGCCATTGCGGTCCTTCGCTTTGCCGAACTGGCGGAGCGCGGTGTAGGATTTCACCTCGTCCACCACGGTATCGGCGGCGAGCAGTTCGACCTTGAGGTCGTAAAGATTCGGCTCGATCGGCGACCAGAGTTTCGCCTCGGGGATTTCCAGCGTCACGGAACCGTCACTGGTGACGCTCGCGACCTGCTTCCCGCCGATGCTGGCGGTCACGCGGAATTTCTCCCCATACATTTCCGGGCCGGAAAGCTTCGGCTCGATTTTCACCGTGCCCGCCTTGATGTCGCAGGAGAAATCCAAGTCCCGGATGAAGCGCTCCGGCACATTTTCCAGCCAGACGGTCTGCCAGATGCCGGTGACGCGGGTGTACCAGATGCCGCCGGCTTTCAGCCGCTGCTTGCCGTGCATCTGGTAGCCCTCGGTCGCGTCTTCAACGCGGATGACCAACTCGTTCCCGCCGGGCTTGAGCGCCGGGGTGATGTCGAAGGCGAACGGGGTGAATCCGCCGGTGTGGTCGCCCATGCGGCGGCCGTTCAGCCAGACGGTGGTGGTGTAATCGACGGCCTCGAAGTTCAGAATGGTGCGCTTGCCGTCCTGCTTGCCGGGGATTTCCCGCCGGTACCACAGCGCCTCGCCCGGCTCGATCAGGCGGCCGACGCCGGAGAGCGCGCTTTCCGGGCAGAACGGCACCAGGATTTTGCCGGCCCAAACGGCGGATTCCAGCCCGGATTTTGGCGCGATGGTTTGGTTCCAAACGCCGTCGAGATTGATACCAGCGGGCTTTTCGTCGGATTTCGGCGTGACGGCGTAGTCCCAGAGGCCGTTGAGATTGGTCCAATCCTGCCGCTCCATCTGCGGCCGCGGATATTCCTGCCAGACGGCGTCCGGCTTCAGCGCGCGGCCCCATGCGGTCATCATGGCGCCATCGACGGGCTTCCATTGGGCATTCGCGGGCGCGGCGAGCGCAAGCAGGAGCAGGGATTTCCCGAGAAATCGGCGGAAGGCGGCGGCGGGCGGGCGGGGGCTTTTCATGTGGGATTGCGGGCTGGATTTGCCGGGGATTTCCGCCAAGGCGGGCGGATTCCGAGCTGCCAAGCAGCCCAAGCGCCGCCCGCCGCGCAAGGCCAAATTTGGGTTTGGGAATCCCCGGCGCGCTCCCTAACGTCCCCCGCGTGGCTGGAGCGGCGGAGCAATCGCGATGGCGGACGGACGGGAAATTCCTCCGCTCCGGCGGCCGACGCGTGCGCATGCTGGCCGTCACGTACGGGCCGTTTCCCGGTGGCTGGCCGGAGGATTTCGCGCCGGATTTCACCCGCATCTCCGCCGCTGGATTCAACTCCCTGCGCCTCTACGAGATGCCGCCGCGCCGCCTGCTCGATGCCGCGGGGAAATCCGGCCTCAGCGTCTTCGCCGGCCTGCAATGGGCGTCCTTCTTCGATTTTCTAGGCAGCCCCGCCCTCTTCTCCGCCGCCCGCACC
This sequence comes from Verrucomicrobiales bacterium, assembly GCA_038235225.1. Lineage (GTDB taxonomy): Bacteria > Verrucomicrobiota > Verrucomicrobiia > Verrucomicrobiales > Akkermansiaceae > Luteolibacter. Next base: position 17,598 of record JBBSUD010000068.1, on the reverse strand, counting down.
ACCCTCGCCGCGGCTCTCCGCGAAACCGCCGCCCACCCCGCCCTCGCCGGCGTCTATGTGGCCAATGAAATCCCCGCCGATCTCGTCCGCTGGATGGGTCCGGTGCGCGTCCGGCTCGCCTTGGAGGACCTTATCGCGCTTGGCCGGGAAATCGCGCCGGACCTCCTGTTTGCCTACGCGAATTTCCCCAGCACCGAATACCTGGAGCCGGAAAACGCCGATTTCACCGCCTTCAACGTCTACCTGGAAGGCCGCGCCGAATTCCGCGCCTACCTTCGGCGACTGCACCACATCGCCGGCGACCGGCCGCTCGTAATCTCCGAGTTTGGCCTGGATTCGCAGCGGAACGGCCGCGACCGCCAGGCGGAAATCCTTGCGTGGGCCACCCGCGATTCCGCCGAACTCGAAACCGCCGGCATAACCGTCTTCGCCTGGAGCGACCGTTGGTCCACCGGCGCCGAAGTGCTCGATTGGGACTTTGGCCTCACCGACCGTGCCGGAAATCCGAAACCAGCCCTCGCCGCGCTCGATTTCGCAAATCCGCCCCCGCCCACCGGCCCGTCGGTCTCCGTCATCGTCTGCACCCGCAACGGCCGCCAACGCATCGGCGCGTGCCTCGCCGCGCTCGCCCATTCCCGCGAAGCCCACGAAACCCTCGTCGTGGACGACGGCTCCACCGACGGCACCGCGGATTTCGTCGCCGGGAAATTCCCGTGGGCCCGCCTCCTCCGCCTTCAGCCCGAAGGCCTCAGCGCCGCGCGAAATGCCGGCGCAGCCGCCGCCAGCGGCGAAATCCTCGCCTTCACCGATGACGATTGCGAACCAGACCCCGAGTGGATCGCCCGCCTCCTTCCGGTCTTCCAAGCCGGCACCCACGCCGCCGCCGGCGGGCCGAATCTCCCACCCGCCGCCCGCACTTGGGAGGAAGCCGTCGTCTGCGCCGCACCCGGCGCGCCCAGCCACGTGCTCCTCTCGGATGCCGAAGCCGAGCACCTTCCCGGCTGCAATCTCGCCGTCACCCGCGCCGCCTTCGAGGCCATTGGCGGCTTCGACCAGCGCTTCCGCACCGCCGGGGACGATGTCGATTTTTGCTGGCGTCTGCGCGATGCCGGGTTCCGCCTCGGTTTCGCGCCCGGCGCCTTCGTCTGGCACTGGCGGCGGCCCTCGATTTCCGCGTTTCTCCGCCAGCAGCTCGGTTACGGCCGCGCCGAGCGCCTGCTGCTCGCCAAGCACCCCGCCCGATTTTCCCCGCAGGGCGATGCCCGCTGGCAGGGCTTCATCTACGGCGGCGGTCCCGTCCGCGTCATGGCCGGCTCCGTGATATATTACGGCCCGATGGGTGCCGCCGGCTACCAGTCCATCGTCAACCGCATGCTCCCCCTGCGCGGCCTGCCCGCCCGGTTCGATTCGTGGAAATCCCGCCTGGCGCTCGCCGCCGTCCGCCACCTCCAACCCCGCCTCCGCGCCTGGACCCGCGCACGGAAAATCCTGATTTCCCCACCCCGCCCCACCCCGGCAAATCCCTCTCCGCCTCCCGACGAAACTGCTTTCCAAGCCCCCCACATCGAGCGCCAGGAAATCCTCGCCATCCTCCTCGCCCGCGGCTGGCACCCCGCCGGTCCCACCGCCGGCTGGGATCTCGAAAAATCCGGCGAAAGAATCCTCCTTGCCGTCGAGCGCGGCTCCTCCGGCTTCCGCCGTGTCCTCCTCCGCACCTGGGGCGTTTCCGCTGGCCGGGTAGCAGGGGAAATCCAACGGGAAATCGCTGAAGAGTAAACTAAAGTTTGAACTCCGGGCGGCCCGGAGTCCGGGCTTCAGCCTGCCTCTTCCGCGGGAAAATTCTTTGTGGACGATATGCCGACGCGGCATCAAGAAATGGGTTTTCGTCTGCCTGCCTTGCTAGCGGCAACCGACCGTAGGCCCACACTTCAGTGCGGGTTTTTCAGCACCCCAATAAATCCGTCGTGTCGCGTAGAAACATTCGATTCCGGCCAGCGCGATTCTATCGATTCAAGACTCGCTATGCGACCCGAGGTTTCTTCCCCCACTTTCCCGGCGATGAATCGCCGGGCTACGGTCGGGTGCCGCTAGTGCGGCATGGATCCTTGGACCTCTCGCTCATTTCTCCAAGAAATGACGCTCGGCAGTATAGCGGCATCTACTGTAAATCACGCGTAGAGATTTCCGCAGAGTAGGCTTTCAGTCACCCAAAAATCCATCAATCCGAATATAGGCTTCCCGTGCCTCGAACGAGCGCTAAAAGCGGTTGGCAAGATAATGCGAGTCCGATCACCATCTGGAATCCCGATCCCAAACCCAATGAACTTTCTTGAGCGTTTTGCGGGAGCATTTGTCGTATCGGATTTCCGCGGGCGATTTGTGCATGAAGCGCTCAAGAAGCCCCAACGGCTTGCAACGCGGATATGTCATTCCATCGAAGAGATTTTTCCCCCTTCGTTCTTAGGCGGGAAATCTCCATTCCAACCGGATGACCCATGCATTGCCATTTCCGGAACGAGTATGGATTTCCAGTCATGCCGCTGGGTCGATCTCTCGGGTTATGTCAATTCGGGAGGGGGAGTATTGATCGCTTCAGAAGCGTGCGACCGCTTTTATGCGGAGACGGAAACTGAATATGGATCGCCCTACAGAATTTATTCAAGTCCGCGACGATAGCTCATCTTCAACAAATGATCAAGAAGTCACTCATCGTTACGCTCGTTCTCGGAACGGCGTTCTTTGCCAGTCGTTACGCTTACGTCCGGACCTATGGAATCCGGCTGCGTGGAGAACGTTTTCTGGAGAAGGCGGATGATCGGGATCGCTCCACCTCCATGTCCAGTCTTAGATACGATGGCTACCGCGATGGCAGGGTATATCTGAACTCTTGGGAGATGAACCGGGCGCCGAGAAGCATCACGTATTGGACCGAGCTTGATGGGATTCCGCCAGTTGAGAGGAATCAAATCCTGCATGAAATCGGCAGATGGAAGGTGGGTGAACGCAACGGTTCCGAATCGCGTCAGGTGAAAGTTCCGAACCCATGAAGAAGAGCAAACTGAAGTTTGAACTCCGGCGGTCCGGAGTCCGGGCTTCAGCCTGCTTCTTCCGTGAGACGACCCCGAAGAGCAAACTAAAGTTTGAACTCCGGCGGCGTTTGGGATCTCAGGACGGATTTTCTGAAAACGAAATCATCACCCGAAGTGCTTCATCTCACTTCATGCCTGCCCATCTGCGGTTAAATCACTCTTTCTATTCTCTCAGCCCATGCGCTTGATGCCGAGCGGATTGGCTTCCTGGAGTTCCGCGGGCAGGGCGGCGTCGGGGAAGCTTTGCCAGGCGATGGGGCGGCAGAAGCGGTGGATGGCCATGGTGCCAACCGAGGTGCTGCGCCCGTCCGAAGTGGCGGGGAAGGGCCCGCCGTGGACGATGCTGGTGCAGACTTCGACGCCGGTGGGGAAACCGTTGAAGATCAGGCGGCCGGCGCGCTGCTGGAGGGCGAAGACGAGGCTGGATTTCGCGCGCAGTTCGTCCTCGGTGCCGTGGATGGTCGCTGTGAGCTGGCCTTCGAGGCGGGGGATGGCGGCTTCGATTTCCTCCGGGCTGCCGCGGACGATGAGGGTGGCGGGGCCGAACATTTCGTCCTGCAAGGCCGGGTTTTTCACGAAATCCGCGGCGGTGGTGGTGTAAATGGCGGGCGCGCCTTCGCCAGCGGCCGGCTCCTTGGCGGCTGTGGCGAGCGTGCCGACGCCGGGGATGGCGGCCACGGCTTGGCGGGCTTTGCCATAGGCTTCGCAAATCCCGGCGGTAAGCATCATGCCGTTGGGCGCGGCCTCGATGAGCGATTTCAGCTTGGCGAGAAAGGCATCACCGGCATCGGCCGGAAGGAAGACGAGGCCGGGATTGGTGCAAAACTGGCCGACGCCGAGGGTGAGCGAGCCGAAAAATCCCTCGGCCAGCGCTTCCTCGCCGCGGGCGAGCGCACCGGGCAGGATGACCATGGGGTTGATAGAGCTCATTTCGGCGTAAACCGGGATGGGCTGCGGGCGCTTGGCGGCGATTCCCATGAGCGCGGTGCCGCCGGCGCGGCTGCCGGTGAAGCCAACGGCCTGAAGGACCGGGTGCCTGACGACGGCTTGGCCGACCTTCCGGCCGCCACCGTAGAGGAGCGAGAAAACGCCCTCCGGCATGCCGGTTTCCCGGGCGGCTTTGACGACGGCATTTGCCACGATTTCGGCAACGCCGGGATGCGCGGCATGGGCGATCACGACGACGGGGCAACCGGCGGCGAGGGCGGATGCGGTGTCGCCGCCGGCCACGGAGTAGGCCATCGGGAAATTGCTGGCGCAGAAGACGGCGACCGGGCCGAGCGGGCGCTCCATCGAGCGGAGATCGACCTTGGGGATGGGTTTGCGGTCGGCATCGGCGCGCTCGATGCGGGCGTCCACCCACGAGCCTTCCTCGGCGAGCGCGGCGAACATCCGGAGCTGGCCGGTGGTGCGGGCGGTCTCGCCGCGGAGGCGTGGCTCGGGCAGCGCGGTTTCGGATTTCCCGCGCTCCACGATGTCGTCCACGGTGGCCTCGATGGCTGCAGCGATGGCACGGAGAAATCCGCCGCGGTCCTTGCCGGAAAGACCTGAGTAAATCGGGAACGCGGCGGCGGCGAGCTCCATGGCGCGCTCCACCTCAGCCTCGGTGGCCGAGCGGAATGCGGGTTCCAGCGCGGTGCCGGTGCCTGGCTCGGTGGCCCGGCCGCTGGTCTCGCTGCCGGTGCCGCGGGAATAGCCGATGAATGAGGTGCCTAGTAGTTCTGTGGTCATGGGAATGCTTGGTGAGAGGTCAGATGAGACGGGGCGGGGACGCCCCGGCGATAGGCTGGAGCGAGCCGCTCCAGCCATTAGGCGATCACAGCTTTGGCGCGGTCGCGAGGGCTTTTTCGATGACGGCGGTGGCCTCGGCGAGTTCGTCGGGAGCGAGTCCCAAGCGCGGCGGGCGGACGCGGTTGTTGCCGAGCTTGCCGCCGCTGGCGAGGGTCTGCTGGAGCTTGATGAGCTGCACGAATTTCACCACGGTGTCCATCCGCAGCATCGGCAGCATCCAGGTGTAAATCGCCATGGCCTCCTCGATTTTCCCGGAAGTGGCGAGGTCCCAGAGCTTCACATTGTGCTGCGGGAACGCGCCGCCAACGCCGGTGATCCAGAATTTCGCCCCCATCGCGGCGCCTTCCAGCGCGCAATCGTCCACGCCCACGCCGAGCGCCAGCCGGTCGCCGCAAACCTCGCGGATGCCGGCGATGCGGCGTACGTCGGTGGAGGATTCCTTCACCGCTTCCGCGTTCGGGCACTCGTCGGCCAGCTCCTTGATGTGTTGCGCGGTGAAATCGGTCTTATAGGCCACCGGGTTGTTATAGATGATGCAGGGCAGGTCGGTCGCGCCGATGACTACCTTCATATGGGTTTTCATTTCCCGCCAGTCGGATGCATAAAGATAGGGCGGCAATACCATCAAGCCTCGGCAGCCGTTGTCCTTGGCGGCTTTGGCAATGTCGATGGCCTCGCGGGTGGTTAGAGCGGCGACACCCGGGATGACGGGCGTGTCCGGCAGCGCGTCCACATAGGTCTTTTGTAGCGCGACTTTTTCCTTAAATGACAGTGTCGCGCCCTCGCCGAGCGAGCCGTGCGGGACGATGGCGGTGCAGCCATTTTCAATGAGCCATTTGCCATGCGCGGCCATCAGGCCGTGGTCGATGGTGAGGTCTTCGTTGAACTGCGTGACGGTTGCGGGCATGACGCCCTTCCATTGGATGCTCATGATGCGTTTGCGGGGGTTGGGATGCCGTATTGGAACGGATCGGTGGGATTGAGATGATACAAAGATTCGCCGTTGACCCAGGCGCGGCCGGTGACGCGGGGGATGACTTTCCCGTCGGGCAGCTCCTCCACGGTCCCGCTGAAGACGGTGTTCAGAATGCCGGCCTGCCGCCAAATCCGGCCTGGCGCAAGCTTTCCAGCGGCGTGCAGGCAGGCGAGCTTGGCGCTGGTGCCGGTGCCGCAGGGCGAGCGGTCATAGGCCTTGCCGGGGCATAGCACGAAGTTCTTGCTGTCCGCGATGGCGGGAGCGGCCGGCGGGCCGAAGCTCTCGATATGGTCGATTTCCATATCTCCATCGCCGGTGATGTTCTGCCGCGCCAGCTCGCTGCGGACGGCGCAGGTAAACGCGGTGAGCGCCTCGATGTTGGCGAAATCAACGGCCGGTCCCTGGTTATCAATCAGGAAGAACCAATTGCCGCCCCAAGCGATTTCCCCGTGGATTTCCCCATAGCCGGGGACATCCACCGTGGTGGAGGATTTCCAATAGCTCGGGACATTCGCCACCGTCACCGATTTGTCATCATTCAGAGTGATGGTAACGACGCCGACATTTGTATCGATGCGGTGCGAACCGGGACCGATTTTCCCCAGATGAGCCAGCGTCACGGCCAGGCCGATGGTGCCGTGGATGCACATGTTGAGGTTGGAAATGTTATTAAAGAAAATGACGCCGCACACGCAGTCCGGCGCGTGCGGTGCGCATATCAATCCGCCGACCATGGCATCGTGCCCGCGCGGCTCGTTGCAAACGGCGCTGCGGAGCCAGTCGTGGTCGCGGCGCAGGATTCGCGCCTTTTCCGCCACGGTGCCGGCGCCCAGATCCGGTCCGCCGGAGATGACGATGCGGGTGGGTTCGCCCTCGGTGTGGGAATCGATGACTCGGATGGATGCGGACATGGTTCGCCCGCTTTGATACCACCGCGGTCTTGGCGAAAGGGCTAGCGGCGGCTTCCGAATCCGTATAACCCTCCCGCGCCCGTGAAATCCGTCGCCAAACTCAGGGAAACGTTCGCCGAATCCGTGGCCGGGCTGCTGCCGGTGGACCGGCTGTTCGACGGCGTGCCGGACATCGTATTCTTCGTGAAGGACGCCCGCGGCCGCTACATGGCAGTGAATGACACGCTCGCCGCGCGCTGCGGCCTGCCCGGCAAGGACGCCGCGCTCGGGCTAACCACGGAGGACCTGTTTCCGCCCCCGCTCGGTGAGGCCTTCGCCGCGCAGGACCAGCGCATCCTCGGCGGCGCCGGCGCCCTGCGGGATCACCTGGAACTCCACCTCTACCCCGGCGGTCGGAGCGGCTGGTGCGTCACCTTCAAGGAGCCGGTCATGGGGCGCGGCGGCCGCGTCGCCGGCATCTGCGGGATTTCCCGGGACCTCCACGCGCCGAACGAAAAAGGTGCCGACTACGCGCCGCTTTCCGCCGCCATCGAGCACATCCACCGGCACTACGACGAGCCGCTGCGGCTGCCCGCGCTCGCGGAAATGGCCGGGCTTTCCGTCTATCAATTCGACCAGCGCATCCGCGCGCTTTTCCACGTCACCGGCGGCCAGTATCTTGTGAAAGTTCGCATCGATGCCGCCTGCGGCCTCCTCGCCGCCACCGCCGAGCCGATTTCGCAAATCGCCCTGGCCTGCGGCTACTCGGACCAATCCGCCTTTTCCCGGCAGTTCAAGCAAGCCGCCGGCCTCAGCCCCCTGGCTTATCGGAAAAAACGAGGAGCGTAGCCGTCCTGCCTACCAAGGAGCGTAGGCGTCTCGCCTACCTCAAGGATTGCGGGCATCCTGCCCGCAGAGCGAATCCCCCCAAAAAACCCGTAACCACCCGCCCCCTTTCCGTCAGGAACCCGCGTGAATCCGAAATCCTGCCCCACCTGCCACGCCCCCATCCCGGAAAGCGCCCCCGGTGGCTTCTGCCCCGCCTGCCTCCTCCGCGATGCCGAGGAAATCCCTCATTCATCCGCCCGCGCCGCCCCATCGTTGGAGGAAATCGCCGCAGCATTCCCCCAGTGGGAAATCGTCCGCCTCATCGGCCAGGGCGGCATGGGCTTCGTCTATCAAGCCCGCCAACCCTCGCTCGATCGCACCGTTGCCCTGAAAATCTTGTCCCCCGAACTCGGCCGCGATCCCGCCTTCGCCGAGCGCTTCGCCCGCGAGGCCCGCACCCTCGGCAAACTCCACCACCCGAACATCGTCACCGTCTTCGAGCACGGCGAGAGCGGCGGCTATTTCTACCTGCTCATGGAATACGTCGATGGCGTGAACCTGCGCCAAGCGATGCGCGCCGGCCGCTTCACCCCGGAGCAAGCGCTCGCCCTCGTCCCGCCCATCTGCGACGCCCTCCAAGCCGCCCACGCCCAAGGCGTCTGGCACCGCGACATTAAACCGGAAAACATCCTGCTCGACACCCGCGGCGGCGTGAAAATCGCCGATTTCGGCATCGCCCGCCTCGTCGGCGATCCGCACCGCGATTTCACTCTCACGATAACCGGCGGCGCGCTCGGCAGCGCCGCCTACATGGCCCCCGAGCAACACGAAAATCCCCGCAACGTCGATCACCGCGCCGATATCTACAGCCTCGGCGTCGTCATCTACGAAATGCTAACCGGCGAACTCCCGCTAGGCCGCTTCCCCGCCCCCAGCCAGCGCGCCGCCGTCAATGCGCGCATCGACGAGATTGTCTTCCGGACCTTGGAAAAAGTACGCGAGATGAGGCAGCAAAGCGCGGAGGAGGTGAAGACGGAGGTGGAAGGGGTGAAGAAAATTTCCAGTTCTCCAGAAAGCAAAATCTCCAAAATCTCTGTTGGCCTGCCGTGGTCTACACTAATCCCACTGCTCCTGCTCTGCCTGGGTGTTCTGATGCTGATCGCTTTCACGCTTTCGACAGAATCGCACATTGCTCAGTATTACTGGCGGAAGTTATGGGATCCGATCGACAACCGCGCCATGTCGCTGAACTTGGACTCCCTGATTTACCGGCAATTCCTCAACCTGTGGTTTGGTAGCGGACTTTTGCTTACAGTCGGTGGCATCGTATCCGGACTGAAAATTCTCTATCGCATCAAAAAGGGCATTCAGTCCGCAGCCGGCTGGAGGCTTCTTCGTAACTTCATTCTCTGGCCCTGCGTGTTGGCGATTCCGGTGACTGTCCTCATCAAAGCAAACGACGGCATGAATCCATTGACGTTCGATAGATGGGAAATCTGGTGTGCGCATTGGATCGTTTACGCTGCTACTCTCTTCACTGCCGGACTTCTGTTTTTCATTGGTTCGCCACCTGCGGGTGCCAGATCTCCAACCAAACGATTGCGGATCGTGGCGGCCTCGATCTCTGTTTTGCTGATGTTCGTCGGGTCGTTCGTTGCCAAAAAACTGGCCGATGATTGGACGGCCAGGAACTTTCCATTTGAGCTGTCTTGGAAACTCGATTCCCTGAAGCCCACGGATGAAGCAGCGCTATGGGACGCACTCGTTCGGACAAGCGCATCATTCGGTGGCGAACCGGTCCAAATCGAAAACGATGGTCACCGGACCGCTGTGGTTCGTTTCATAATCCAAAATCAGCGGCTGTTTACAGCATATCGCAATGAATTCTATTTGAGGCTCAAGGCCACGACGCCCGGACACGAGTATGGTCCGGGGGAATATGCCACAATGGTCTGGTGGGACGCCAAATCCGCGATGCGCTGGCCTTTGGTACTCATGGTAATGTCCACGATACTTGGTGCCATCACTGCCGCTTGGAGCGGGCATCTGTGCGGTCGGATCGCAGTCATTTCCGGTATCGGCGCATCCGCACTGATGCTTGCCCTACCCGCATGGCCGATCCCGGACGCTATCGCACGGCAAATCCTCCACGGCGCTCCTCCCGCCCCGGATCAGTCCGACGTTTTTGATTTTTCCGAATCCACACTCGCGGTGCAATCAGTTTTCGATGCGGCATACCTCGGCAACGAACCGGTCGTTCGCGCGGGAATGTCGAAACGACTCCTTGGAAAACTGTCCGATCCTGCGGATTTTCAAACAGCTATGAAGTTGCTCGGAAACCGCTGGCTCGTCACCAATTCGAGCGGCGACGATCACGTGTGGATAAGGAATGGAAGCGACGCCAATGCACGAAATGACGGACTGGTGGATATTGTAAAAGAAGACGACGGATGGAAACTCGATCAGTTGCCCCAAAGATGATCGCATCAGTCCGAGGTATCGCCTCGAGTATCATGAGTGAATGATCAGCGCCTACCCGCCCTTTCACATTTCTCTGTAAAACACCTGAAGTTCCTCCGTCGTCAGGGCGATTTTCTCTCGCTCAAAAGAACGGCGGTAAAGGTTGTTCCGGAGAACCTCAAGCGTGGCCGTTTTCATACGCACATATTTTCATGCCGCCCGAACCCTGTCAAAACATGACCTCATACTTCCATGCCTCCCGCTGGACGCGGATCCTCCCTGCCCGTGGCAAACTAGCGTCACGGCGAGACCTCAAGTCCCTCCGCCGCCGCGAGTTTGCGCTGGCGCCCGTCGAAGCTCCAAAAGCTGGTGGCGAGAAGCAGTTTCGCCGCAGCCACGAGGAGAATGTCGAAGCCACGGTGACCGCCGGTTTCGGTCCATTTTTCGGACATCGCTGCGGCGATCTGGAGCACTTCATTGGCATCCGCGGAGACAACGACCACATACCCGGACCGGACATCGTTGTCGAAATTCGACTGCCACGAGATCCGCTGGGCAACCGCGATTTTCCCTCGAAACACAAGATGGCGCAGGGCGTTTGCGAACTCGAACCCGACGAGCGGGTGGATGACGAGGCGGTCCGAACCGTTCCGGAAGAGCTAGAGTGCCGCCGCGGTGTTGTCGTCCGTGCCGAAAAGCGAAATCAAGAAACTGGTGTCCGTGCAAGTCATGGAAACGGAGGTAAATCAATAGGGACCGCGTATTTCCTCGAACAGCTCGTCCAGATCACCCTGCGTGAGAACCGGTTCGCCATCGCGGCATCGAAATGCGGTGCTCTTGGTCCAATCGACCGGCGCTTGCGGTGCCGGTGGCGCGGGGTTCCGACCTTTCACCACCACATCGTCGCCCTGCTCGACCCATCCCACGATCGTATCCAGGTTGTTCCGGAGATCCTCAAGCGTGGCCGTTTTCATACGCACATATTTTCATGCCGCCCGAACCCTGTCAAAACATGACCTCCGGCTTCCAAGCCACCAACTGGACCTTGGTGCTCCGTGCGCGGGGCGAGGGCGGGGCGGCGCAGACGGCGTTGTCGGATCTTTGCGGGGCTTATTATGGGCCGGTGGTCGCGTTTTTGCGGCGGGAGGGACGGGGGGAGGATGTGGCGCGGGAATTGGCGCACGGATTTTTTGAAAGCGTGCTGGCGGGCGGTGTCGGCGCGCCGGAACCGGGGCGCGGCAGGTTCCGAAGTTACCTTCTGGGGGCGCTGAAGCATTTCCTCTCAAAACGCCGGGACGCGGCGCGGGCGGGGAAGCGCGGCGGCGGCGCGGAACATGTCGAACTGACGGACGGGGCGGCGATTTCCGCGGACGACGTGCTGGCGTTCGATCGCGATTGGTCGCTGGCACTGATTGCCCGGGCGCTGGCGGCGCTGGAGGCGGAGCATGCGGGGAAAGCGGAAATTTTCGCGGCGCTCAAGCCGTGGCTGGATGGCGGGGCGGAGAGTTCGCAGGCGGATGTCGCCGCAGCGCTCGGGATGAGCGCAACGGCCGTGAAAGTGGCGATCCACCGGCTGCGCGTGCGGTTCCGGGAACTCATCCGGCAGGAAATCTCGGCGACGGTGGACGATCCGGCGGACGCGGCGGACGAGCTGCGACATCTGATCGCGGTGGCTGGCGCGGAGTGAGGAATTCTGGCGGCGGTCGGTCGGATTTGGAAAGCGGCGGGGAGAAATCCGCGGGTTGGAGTCGGATCGGGCGGTTTTCGCCGGGGGAACGGCGACTCTGCTCGGGTGCTTGCGGGGTAATCGGAGATTTTCAGAGCTGCGATTCTCGCCGAAATCGGGGTTTGGGGGAAATCCGGCGATTTTCGCATTGCGCCGGGTGGGTTTGGCTCACAAGTTCGCGCCGGCAACCCCGATACTCATGAGCAACGATCAAATGGACGGCGCGCAAGCGCTCATCAAGACCCTGGATGACCTGGGCATCGAATACATCTTTGGCTACTCCGGCGGAGCGGCGATCCCGATTTTCGACGCTTTGGAAACGGTGAAGACGAAGATGAAGTTCATCCTCGTCCGCCACGAGCAGGGCGCCGTCCACATGGCGGATGGCTATGCCCGCGCCACCGGCCGCCCGGCGGCGGTGCTGGTGACATCCGGTCCGGGTGCCGGAAACACGGTTACGGGTTTGATGACGGCAATGATGGATTCCGTGCCGATGCTGGTGATCAGCGGGCAGACGGTGACATGGATGCTGGGCAAGGACGCGTTCCAGGAAGCCGACATTTTCGGGATCACCATTCCCGTGGTGAAGCATAACTATCTGGTGCGGAATTCCAACGACCTGCCGCGGATCGCGCGGGAGGCCTACCATATCGCCACAACGGGCCGGCCGGGACCGGTGTTGATCGACGTGCCGAAAGACATTTCCCAAGGACCATTCACCGGCGAAATGAATCCTCCGTTTAATCTGCCAGGCTATCATCCGGAAAAGTCTTTCGATATTCCGCAAGCTGAGGTGAAGCGCGCGGCGGAAATGATTTCCAAGGCGAAGCGCCCGGTGATTCTGGCCGGCCAGGGCTGCATGATCGCCCGCGCGGCGGAGGAATTACTCTATCTCGCGGAGACGTTGAAATGCCCGGTAACGACAACCTTGCTCGGCAAGGGAGTGTTCCCGGAAACTCATCCGCTCTCGCTGGGAATGCTCGGCATGCACGGCACCGCTTATGCGAACAAGGCGATGATCGAGTGCGATTTGCTCATCAATATCGGCTCGCGATTTGACGATCGCATCATTGGCCAAGCCTCGAAGTTCTGCCAGACCGCGGGCATCATCCACATCGATATCGACCATGCGGAAATGGGCAAGATGATCCAGCCGCACATCCAGATCGTGGGCGATGCCAAGGCAGCGCTATCCGAAATCAATGAGAAGATCGGCCCGCTGGAAACCGACGAGTGGCTGGCGAAGCTGGATGGCTATAAAAAGAAATTCCCGCTTGGCTATAAGAAGCAGGGCGGCCTGCGGATGCAGCAGGTGATCGACGAGTTATACCAACTGACCGAAGGCAAGGCGATCGTTTCCACGGACGTGGGCCAGCACCAGATGTGGGCGGCGCAATTCTATAAGAACAACGAGTCCTACCACTGGCTCTCCTCCGGCGGCGCGGGGACGATGGGCTTCGGATTTCCCGCGGCGATCGGCGCGCAATTCGCCTGCCCGGACAAGCTGGTGATTTCCATCTCCGGCGATGGCGGCTTCCAGATGACCTTGTTCGAGCTGGCGACCGCGGCGCTGCATAAGCTGCCCATCAAGATCGTGGTGCTGAACAATCATTATCTCGGCATGGTGCGGCAGTGGCAGGAACTGTTCTATGAGGATCGCACCTCCGGCGTGGACTTGGTCGGAAATCCGGATTTCTGCAAACTTGCCGCGGCTTATGGCATTCCCTCGGTCTATATCAAGCGGCCGGCGGACGTTACCAAGCAGTTGGAAAAGGCTTTGGAATACACTGACGGCCCGATCCTGATCCACGCCGAGTGCGTGAAGACGGACAATGTGTTCCCGATGATCCCCGCCGGCGCGGCGCTGGAGGATATGATCACGGAAGCGCCGCGGACGAGAATGGCCAAGCCGATCGGTTCCACGTGATCCGGCTACCCATAAACCATAACTTGAACCTATCACCAAACATGGCTTCCATCGTAACTACCGATACTCCTGTCGAGGCACCCGCGCTCGTGCGGGGGCCCACCCATACCTTGTCCGTGCTCGTGAGCAACGAGCCGGGCGTGCTGATGCGCATCTGCCAGGTCTTCTCGCGGCGCGGCTTCAATATCGATTCGCTGGTCGTCTCCGAAGGCCGGAACGCGACTTTCTCGCGCATGACGATCGGCGTGTCCGGCGACCCTGGCGGGCTTTCGCAAATCATCATGCAGGTGGGGAAACTCATCGATGTGATCCATTGCTCGGAGCACACTTCCGATAACTCGGTGACGAAGGAAATGGTCTTGGTGAAGATCAAATGTTCACCATCCGAGCGCTCGATGGCGCTGCAGATCGCGGAGCATTTCAGCGGCAAAACGGTGGATCTCACGCCGACTTCGATGATTGTCATGATCACCGGCGACAGCCTGAAAGTGGATGCTGCGATTACCATGTTCTCGCAGTTCGATATCATTGAAACGGTGCGCACCGGCAAAGTCGTAATGGCCCGCGGCGAGCAGCCGACCTAACGTAGCGGCGTGTAGTTAGACGATTCGGTTGATCCGATTTGCCGGAGGCGGCCGCTGGCTAACATCGGTTGACCCGGCCGCTGGGAGGGGCGATTTCGTCTTGTCCGGGCGAGCTTCCGGGCGCGAAACCCGCGGGCTACCCTCCGAATGTTCAAAAACCCATTTCCATCCCTCGCCGGCGGCGTGTTTCTCGCCGTTGTCTGCGGCTCCCCGGCCTTCGGTGCTGCGCTGAATCTGGCGGACCAGACGGCCAGCTATGCCTCGCTGCCGAACACCGTCGCGACCCTGACCGGCAGGTCCGAGCTGCACCTCACCAACGGCGGCGATCCATTTCCCGGCAGCACGATTTCTCTGAACTCGCCGGACTCGTGGCTATATTTCCCCGCGGTAAAGCCATCCCAAGTGGCCGCCTCGCTACTCGCCAAAGTGCGGGTGAACGGCGCGGCCGCCGCGCTCGGTGGCAACATCCGCGTGGTCCAATTCGAGGAAGGCGCGGTCGTGATCCCGCATGCTCCCGGCTTTCAACCGATGGAGGTTTTCGACGGGAGAAATTTCACCGGACCCTCGAAAAAGCTCGGTCAGTATCTTAAATACGACGACCGCGCGCTCGGCGCGCTGAAATCCGCGATTGGCTCGTTCACGCTCAAGCATGGCTACATGGCCACGCTCGCACAGAACGAGGACGGCACCGGCGCGAGCAAGGTTTACATCGCGCAGGACGGGGATTTGGAAATCGCCGTCCTGCCCGCCGCCTTTGACAACCGCATCCGCTTCGTGCGGATTTTTCCATGGCGCTGGGTCGGGAAAAAGGGGATCTGCGGAGACATCGAGCAAGCGCTGAACGTCAAGTGGATGTATAACTGGAGCATCAGCCGGACCTCGCCGCTGGATTGGGAATATGTGCCGATCAAGCAGACCCGCTGGTGGCCGGGGTTGGGCGAGGACTGGAAATACCGCGGCGCGACCCACATCCTCGGCTTCAACGAACCAGACCGCCCTGACCAGGCGAATATGACCGTCGATGAGGCCATCGCCGGCTGGCCGGAGCTGGAATCCACCGGGCTGAGAATCGGCGCGCCGGCGGTCGCGGATCCCAACGTCCGCTGGATCGACGATTTCATGACCAAGGCGAACGCCCAGGGCCTGCGCGTCGATTTCGTCCCGGTCCACTTCTACCGCGGCTGGGGAAATCAGAACGATCCGGGCGGCGCGGCCTGGCAGATCCAGCAGGCGCTCATCGACTTGCACAACCGCGTGCAGCGCCCGCTCTGGGTCACGGAGTGGAACAACGGCGCGAACTGGACCAGCCAGCCCGATCCGAATTTTCAGCAGCAAGCCGCCATGGTCCGCGCCATGAGCGACATGCTCGACAGCTTGGATTTCGTGGAGCGCTACTCGCTTTTCAACTGGGTGGAGGACGTCCGCCGCGTCGTCTGGGACGACGGATCACTGACTGAAGCGGGCGTCGTGTATCGGGACAACGTCGCGCCCGCGGCCTATTCGCAGGAAATCCCGGATGCGGGCCTCCGCACCCCGGCGGACTACCTTTTCGAGGGCGATTTCCACGATAGTTCGGGAAACGGCAATGGCGCGATCGTCCACGGCTCGCCGAAATTCGTGGCCGCCCGCGGTGGCATCGCCGCGTCCTTCGATGGCGCCGCCGACTGGCTCCAGCTCCCGCCGAACGCCGGCGACAGCGCGGATTTCTCCTTCGCCGCGTGGGTGAAATGGAGCGGCGGCGGCAACTGGCAGCGCGTCTTCGATTTCGGCTCCAGCCTGACCCGGAACGTTTTCCTCACCCCGAAATCCGGCGACGGCACGCTGCGATTCGCGATCCAGAATAACAACACGCAGCAGCGGCTCGAGGCCCCGCCGCTCGCGCCCGGCGTCTGGACCCACGTCGCAGTCATCCTATCCGGAAATACCGGCAAGCTCTTCGTGAACGGCGTCCTCGCGAACTCCAACACGGGCATGACGACGAATCCGTCCGACGTCGATTCGCAGGCGAATTACCTCGGCAAAAGCCGGTTTGCCGATCCGCTTTTCAACGGCCAGCTTGAGGAAGCGCGCTTTTTCGACCGCGCGCTTAGCGACGCCCAAGTCGCCGGGTTGGCGGCTTCGCCGGGTCCGCGATTCGCCGACCACCCACTGGTTGGAATCGCCGCCACGCCATCCCTCCCCTACCGCGCAACTCTCGCCAACGAGTTCTCCGGCGGTTCCGGCGTCTCCCGATTCGAGAAAATCGGCGGGCCATCGTGGCTCAGCGTCGCACCGGACGGCACGCTCGGCGGCGTTCCGGCAAGCGCCGACGCCGGCCCGAACGATTTCCTGATCCGCGTCACCGACGCCGCGGGCAATACCGATACCGCTGGCTTGCAAATCCAGGTCGCACCCGGCGCCGGCCTGGTCGCCCGCTATGCCTTCGACGGCAACGCCAACAGCAAGGTCGGCGGCGCGCACGCCACCACGTCCGGCGGACCCGGCTACATCGCGGGACGCCAGGCACAGGCCATCGATCTGGATGGCGCGGACGATTTCGTAAATGTCCCGCCGGCCGTCGTCCGCTCGGCGGAAATCACCCTCGCCGCGTGGGTCTGGTGGGATGGCGGCGCGGCTTGGCAGCGCCTCTTCGATTTCGGCAATGGCACCGGCGAGCATTTCTTCCTCAGCCCACGTTCCGGCAGCAACCGCGCGCTTTTCCTCATCCGCAAGGACGGCATGGAAAGCTCGGTGGACGCCGCCATGCTGCCCGCCAACCAATGGGTCCACGTCGCAGCCACCATCGGCAGCGGCTCGATGAAGCTCTACATCGGCGGAGTTCTGACCGGTTCCGCCGCCACCGGCCTCACCCCCGCGGACATCGCTCCAATGCAGAACTATCTCGGAAAAAGCCAGTACCCCGATCCCGCTTTTAACGGCCGCATCGACGAATTCCTCATCTTCAATCGCGCGCTTGGCCCAGCCGAAATCGTCGCGTTGAAAAACGATACGCCACCCGCTTTCAACACCGCCGCGATCGTCAAACCCGCCGGCGTCATTGGCCAAATTTACGAGCAAACCGTCTCCGGCAGCGCCACTGCCGCGGCGCTCGTCTTCAGCAAGGTTTCCGGCCCGGACTGGCTCAGCGTCGGCGCGAATGGCCGCCTTTCCGGCATTCCCGGCGCGGCCGATGCCGGGATTTGCAACTTCGTCCTCCGCGTCACCGATTCTGCCGCAGTAGCCGATGAGGCGGCGTTGAAAATCGCGGTGAACGGCGCCGCCGGCCTGCTCGCCCATTTCGCGTTCGATGGAAATCCGAGCGATAGCCAAGGCGGTGCGGCGGGTGTC
>JBBSUD010000067.1:0-31935 GCA_038235225.1 Verrucomicrobiales bacterium | reverse complement strand
TGCCGCGAGGCATCGGCAGACGAGGGCGGGCAGTGGGAATCCTGGGGGTCAGGAAGATTTTAGCGCGTGCATGGCGGCGATTCTTCACGCCGGAGCTGCGAACGCGAGAAGAATTTCCGGCAAATGACAGAGTAGAGCTAAACTGTCTATCAGGTCGGCACTCGGTCGAGGTGGAAGGCGTCGTGGACGGCGCGGGCGGCGTCCTCGATGCGTGGCTCGTCCACGGTCACGGCAATCTTGATTTCCGAAGTGGAAATCATGCCGATATTGATACCCGCCGCGCCCAGCGCCTTGAACATGGTCGCGGCGACGCCGGAGTGGGAGCGCATGCCGATCCCGACGGCGGAGAGCTTGGCGATGCCTGCTTCGGTCTCGATTTTCGCTTCCGGCGCGAGGTCGCTTAGAACGCTTTTGAGGGATGCTTGCGCTTTTCCCAGATCGCTGGAATGCATGGTGAAGGAATGCCGCGCGAGGCCGTCGTGGGCAATGTTCGAGACGATCATGTCCAAGTTGATTTCAGCATCCGCCAGCGCGCCGAGGATGAGGCCGGACATGCCGGGCTCGTCGGGGATGCCGGTGATGGTGATGCGCGCTTGCGAGCGCTCGATCGAGACGCCGCGAATGACGACGTTTTCCATGTTAGGGTGTTCTTCCAGCACGAGGGTTCCAGGGTTGTCGTTGAGTGAGGAGCGGACTTCGAAAATGACGCCGAATTTTTTCGCGAACTCGACGGAGCGCGATTGCATGACTTTGGAACCGGAGGAGGCCATTTCCAACATCTCGTCGTAGGAAATCTCCGGTAGTTTGCGCGCGTTTTTTACGATGCGGGGGTCGCAGGTATAAACGCCGTCCACGTCGGTTAGAATCTGGCAGACATCGGCCTTGAGCGCGGCGGCCACGGCAATGGCGGTTAGGTCGGACCCGCCGCGGCCGAGCGTGTGGATCATCCCGTCCGGGGTGACGCCTTGGAAACCGGCGACGACGAGGGTTTTGCCTTCGTCGAGAAATCCGCGCATCAGCGTCGGGTCCATGTTGAGGATGCGCCCGCGGGTATGGGAACCGGTCGTCCGAATGCCCGCTTGGCGGCCGGTGATGGACGCCGCGTCCACCGCGATTTCCTGCAAGGCCATGGATACCAGTGCGATGGACTGCTGCTCTCCAGTCGCCAACAGCACATCCAGCTCGCGCTCGCAGGGATTTTCCGAAATCTCGCGGGCCATCTTGATAAGGCCGTCGGTCACGCCGGACATGGCGGAAACCACGGCAACGACCTGATTTCCCGCGTCGCGGGTGCGCTTCATCCGGGCGGCGACGTTGCGGATGCGGTCGATGGAGCCGACGGACGTGCCGCCGTATTTTTGGACAATGAGGGCCATGGGTCGAAGCGGCGGGAGTGAAGGGGAGCCGCGGAAACTTGGCAAGTTTTTGGAGGAAGACCTGGGCACGCTTGTCGCCCCAAAGATTTTTTGCCTGCCAACCTGTCCTCCGCGATCCGCCCCGCAGTCCACCCCCTCCGCGCACCTCTCCGCTGCCTCCGCACCTCCGCGTTTCGATTTATCCCTCACCTCTCCACCGCGGCCCTTCCCGACCTTCGCGTTTCAAATCTTCCGCGAGGCAGTCCCGCACCCAACCTTTGACCCGCGCCGCGATCCGGTCTATTTCCCGCGCCTTTCCCATGAAGGACCGAATCGAAGCCATCCAGACTCAGGCGCTTGCGCAAATTTCCGCCGCTGGCGACGAGCGCTCGCTCGACGAAGCCCGCGTCGCCGCGCTTGGCAAAAAAGGCGCGCTCACCCTCGCCGCCGCCGGCATCAAGGACGTGCCGAAGGAGGACAAGGCCGCCGTCGGGCAAATGCTGAACGCCGCCCGCACCGCGATTTCCGCCGCGCTGGAGGAAAAGCAGGCCACGCTGCGGGACGTTGCCGACCGCGCCGCGCTGGTTGGGATCGACGTCACATTACCGGCGCGCGCCGCGCATGTCGGCTCGCTGCACCCGCTCACATTGATCCGCGACGAGGCGATCGGCATCCTGAGGCGGATGGGGTTCGCCCTCGCCGACGGGCCGGAAATCGAGGACGAGTTCCATTGCTTCGACGCCCTCAACACCCCCGCCGACCATCCGGCGCGCAACGAGAAGGACACGTTCTATTTCGACTCCGGGAAATTGCTGCGGACCCATACTTCCAGCGTGCAGATCCGGACCATGGAATCGCAGCCGCCGCCGCTGCGGATCATCGCTCCCGGCTCCGCTTATCGCCGGGACGAAATCGATGCCACGCATCTATCGGTATTCAACCAGCTCGAAGGCCTCTGCGTCGGAACCGATATCTCACTGCCGGATTTGAAAGGCACGCTTGAGTATTTCCTGCATGAACTCTTCGGTGCGAAAACCGAAGTTCGCTTCCGTCCGCATTTCTTCCCGTTCACCGAGCCGAGTTTCGAAATCGATGTGAAACTAACCGTCAAGGGCCAGGACCCGCGCTGGATCGAAGTCGCCGGTTGCGGCATGGTCGATCCCGCAGTCTTCGAGTCCATCGACGCCACCCGCAAGGATGGCGCCTACAGTCCCGAAAAAGTCACCGGCTTCGCCTTCGGCATGGGTCTGGACCGCCTCGCCATGATCCGCTGGGGCATCCGCGACATCCGGCTGCTGATCGAAAACGACGCGCGGTTCCTCCGGCAATTCGCATAAAAAATTTCAACCGCAGATGAACACGGATGGACACAGATGAAGAAATGCGGATTGGAATTGGAGCTTAAGAATTTCCCGGCTTTCCAGTCACTTCTCCAAAAACATTTTCATCATCTTATCCCTCTTCATCTGCGTGAATCCGCGTTCATCTGCGGTTAAATCAATCTTCCATCTCTCCACCATGAACGTCTCCTTAAACTGGCTTTCCACGCACCTCGATCTATCCGGCAAATCGATTAAAGAAATCGACGATCTCCTTACCTTCGCCGGCGTGGAAGTGGAAGGTATCGTTTCCAAAGGCATATCTTCGGAAAAGATCGTCGTCGCGCAAATCAAGGAAGCCGTCCAGCACCCGAACGCGGACCGCCTGAAAGTCACCCAGGTCGATGCCGGTGAAGGCTCGCTTCGCCAGATCGTTTGCGGCGCGCAGAATTACAAAGTCGGTGACAAGGTCCCCTGCGCATTGCCCGGCGCGGTGTTACCCGGCGGATTCACCATTTCCGAGGCGGTCATGCGCAAGGTCGATTCGAGAGGCATGCTTTGCGCCGCCGCCGAGATCGGCCTGCCGCCTGGCGAGGACGGATTGCTGATCCTTCCCGAGGACTCTGAAATCGGAAAACCCGTCAAACAGCTTTTCGACTCCGACACCCTCCTCGAACTCGAAGTCACCCCGAACCGCCCCGACCTTCTCAGCCACCGCGGCATGGCCCGCGAGCTGGCCGCGTTGCTAAAAACAAGGAGCGTGGGCGTCTCGCCCACCTCAAGGCCGGAGGGCGTCTCGCCCTGCGCTTCCATCCGCCTCGATTCCACAGCCTGCCCGTTCTACACCGCCACGAAAATCACCGGCGTCACCGTCGCCCCGTCCCCCGCTTGGCTCCAGCAGCGCCTCGAATCCATTGGCTCGCGCCCGATCAACAACATTGTCGATATCACCAACTTCGTCCTCCACGAACTCGGCCAGCCGCTCCACGCCTTCGATCTCGCCAAGCTCACCGGGAACATCGTCGTCCGCGCCGCCGCCGAGGGTGAAACGTTCGCCGCCCTCGACGATTCCACCCACCATCTCACGCCCGACGACCTCGTCATCTCCGACGAATCCGGCGCGGCGCTTGCCCTCGCCGGAGTGATGGGCGGCGCCGAAAGCGGTGTCACCGCGGCCACCACGGACATTCTACTGGAATCAGCGTATTTCGTCCCGCAGGGCATCCGCCGCACCTCGCGCCGCACCGCGCTGATGTCGGATTCCTCCTATCGCTTCGAGCGCGGCGTCGATCCCGAAGGCGTCGTTCCCGCCGCCGAACTCGCCATCAAGCTGATCTTGGAAATCGCCGGCGGCACCGCCGAACCCGCGATCCAAGCCGCCGGCGAACTCCCTGTTCTCACCCATCCAGTCTCCCTCGATTCCGCCAAACTCGATCAACTCATGGGCGGCTCGATTTCCCTGACGGAAGCGGAGGAGATCCTCACCCGTCTCGGCCTGACGAAACTCGCCGACGGCACTTGGGAAATCCCTTCCTTCCGCGCCGATCTCCAGCGCCACATCGACCTCGTGGAGGAAATCGCCCGCGTCCACGGGCTGGCCAACGTCCCGTCGCGCTTCCTCGGAAATTTCGTCCCCGCCAGCCCGGTCGATGCCGCTTATGACGCCGACATGGTCCTGCGCCGCCGACTCGCCGCGCTCGGTCTCCACGAGTGCCAGACCATCAAGCTCATCGCCGATTCCCAGCTCGCCGACGCCGTTCCGCTCCGCCCGCTTCAGGACGGCGATGTCATCCGCGTGAAGCTCCCGCTTAGCGAGGACCACGCCGTCATGCGCCCGAGCATCGTCCCCGGATTGGTTGCGTCGGCTGCGAGAAATGTCCGCCAACAGGCGAAATCGCTGCGGTTTTTCGAAATGGGCCGCGTCTTCCGGAACTCCGGCGGCGGCGAGGCCAAGGATCAGGAAAGTGAAACCCTCGCCATCCTCCTTTCCGGCTCCGCCCAACCCGCCGGCTGGTCCCAAACCGACCGAGCCGCCGACCTCTACAATTTCAAAGGCATCCTCACCGCCCTCCTCGGCGGCCGGGAAATTCGTTTCGCGCCCAAGGACCGCGCCGGCTTCGTCCTTGGCGCGGACATCAAATGCGGCGACCAGAATATCGGTGTTTTCGCCCGCCTCGCCCCGTCCCGCGAGCGCGATCTCGATTTCACCAACCCTGTCTTCGTCGCCGAACTCGACCTCGGAAAACTCCGCAAACTCCTTGCCGGCATCGACCACGTCGAGCCACTGCCGCAGTTCCCCGGCTCCAGCCGCGACGCCGCCATGGAACTCCCGGCGTCCACCCCGAACGCACAGATCGAAACCGTCATCGCCAAAATCTCCGAGCCGCTCCTCGTTTCCGCCGAATGCGTCAGCGTTTTCACCGACCCCGCGGGCGAGAAAATCGCCGCCGATTTGAAATCCGTAGCCTACCGCTTCCACTACCGCGACCCGGCCCGGACCCTCAAATCCGACGAAGTGGACGCCGCCCATCGCAAGATTCTCGAAGCCTTGACCAAAGGTCTCGGAGTTACCTTCCGCTGAAATCAACCGGGGCTTGGCGTACCTTTTGGATTTCACGCTTACCACAGCCAAGGGGGTTCCGCCTCCGGCCGCTTTCGATCAACCGCCGGTTTGATAGCAAGTGCAGGTGCTGCGGTTTTTATCCTCGTCAAAGACCAGCTTGCGCTACTCCAAGAGCGCGGCGAATCGATCCCAAGTATCGGCCGGTAGGCCATAGTATGTCGGACACAGGCATTTTCCATAATAGCGGATTTCGGACCCTTCCGGAATCGCCGCGAGAATTTTGCCGATCTCTTTCCATGACTTGGTCGTGATTATCTTCTTGTCCTTTCGGAATGCAATTTTGACTTCCATCTCGGGCGCCTCAAACGATCCGATATTGAAAATCATGAAGGCATAATCGACTTCGAGCTTTACCGGCAGAGGCACCGGCGGGCTGTCCACCGAGTGAAAGACGTGGACGATCAGATCACCGTCCTTGTCCAAAGATCCCGCTTTGGGTTCCCCGGCGGCGTTGAGAACCGCGGCGCATGCACAAGCGGCGCAGAGTAATGCTGTAATCGTTTTCATTGCCTGGGTTTTGGGATGGGTTCTTCGTTTGGTCGGCCAAGGTGATTTCAATCAGGTTCATGCATGCATCTTGCGCGCCCGGAAATTACGGCCCGGCGTTGAATGTGCGAGAGTGATTTGAGAGGGGTCAGACGAGAATTGCGGCGGGTGGTCGCGAGATACGGCCCGCTCCCAGACGCGGCAGCCACGTGCAAAAGCGGTGAGGGCCGGACGCCCACGGCCATTCGGCTGGCACGCTTCGCAGATTCGGCCTTGCCGCGGGATATGGGTCGGCGAGGGTCCGGGGCGTGTCAAAAATCCGTTACCTTCTCATCCAGCTCCGGACCAAGCTTTGGATCAAACCGGCGTTGACCGGCTTCGCGGCGGTGCTGTGGGTGCAACTGGCGCTGGTGGCGAACCGCTACCTGCCGTACGACGCGCTCTTCAACGTGGAGCAAGACATGCTGCTCAGCCTGCTGAAAATCCTGGCTTCGACGATGCTGACGGTGGCGATTTTCGCGGTTTCCGCGATGGTGGCGGCGTTCGGATTGGTAGCGACGACGGCGACGCCGCGAGCGACGCGGCTGGTGATGCAAGATAGCAGCACGCAGAACACGCTGGCGGCGTTCCTCTCAGCTTTCATCTACGCGATTGTGGCGCTGGTGGCGGTGAGCGCCATTCCGTATGGGAAATTCGGGAGGATGACGCTGTTCATCGGCTACGTGCTGATCGTGGTGTGGGTGCTGGTGTCGTTCGTGCGGTGGGTGGACAAGATTTCGAAGTTGGGCCGGGTTCACGATACGATCCGGCGGGTGGAGGACGCATGCCGGAGGGCGATCGAGAATCCGGCGGTGGCAGGCACCTACGGGGCGCGGGAGGCGACGGGCGACGATCCGGACGGGATGCGGATTTTAAGCAAGGAAATCGGCTACCTTCAATACATCGATATGGAGGAAATCCAGGAGTTTGCAAAGGCGGCGGGGACGCGGGTGCGGCTGCTGGCGCGGCCCGGCAGCTTCATGGACCGGACCCGGCCGCTGGCGATCGTGGCAGACAAGCGGGAGCTGGGGGACAAGGAGATGAAGAAATTGCACGAGGCATTCACGGTGGGCGAGCAGCGGCATGTGGAATCCGACCCGCGGTGCGGCTTGCTGATGCTGGCGGAAATCGCCGACCGGGCGCTCTCCCCGGGAATCAACGATCCGGGCACGGCCATCGATGCCATCGGCTCGCAGGTGCGGCTGCTTTCGATTTGGGTGGATGCGACGCGGGAAACGCCGGAGTCGGAGTATGATTTGGTGGAAAT
This sequence comes from Verrucomicrobiales bacterium, assembly GCA_038235225.1. Classification (GTDB taxonomy): domain Bacteria; phylum Verrucomicrobiota; class Verrucomicrobiia; order Verrucomicrobiales; family Akkermansiaceae; genus Luteolibacter. Next base: position 24,846 of record JBBSUD010000067.1, on the reverse strand, counting down.
TTCCCCGCTGCACGCGGGGGATCTCATGGAAGACGGATTTACTGCGATTTCTCGAGACGGGGCGGGGATGTTCGAGGTGGGGGTGCGGCTGCAAAAAGCATTCCGGTCATTGATTGATCTCGGCCACCCGGGGCTGACTGCGGCGGCGCGGCTGCACTCGCGGCTGGCGCTGGAGCAGGCGCTGGAAAAGCTGCCAACGTCGTTCCACCGGGAGCGGCTGAAGCAGTTGGCGGAGAAAACGCAGGCGGAAGCGACGGGCGGGCAGGGGTGATGCTGCGGAAAATCGGCCGTGCGCGACCGGCGACCCCGCGGAGGATCGGGGATGGATTTCCAACCAACCCCGGAGCTGCGGGAGGCGGCGCGGCTGACTCCCGAAGGCCGGCCGGTCATGCGCCAGCGCTGGTCCGGGCTGCTGTTTCTCCACTGGCGGATCGATGAGGCGCTGCTGGCGGCGCGGCTGCCGCCGGGTCTTTATCCAGACACCTTCGATGGCTCGGCATGGATCGGAGTGGTGCCGTTCTTCATGGAACGGGTGCGCCCGGCGGGATTTCCGGCGATGCCGTGGCTGTCGTGGTTTTTGGAGCTGAACGTGCGGACCTACGTGCATGATGAGGCGGGAAATCCGGGAGTTTGGTTTTTCTCACTGGATTGCGATCAGCCGGTGGCGGTGGAAATCGCGCGGCGGTTGTTCCACCTGCCCTACGAGCACGCGGCGATGAAGGCGCGGACGGCGGGAAATGCGGTGGCATACGATTGCCGGCGGCGGATCGCAGGCGCGCGGAACTGCCGGTTCGAGTATGAGCTGCCGGTCGATGCTGCGCCGGCGGCGGCGGATTCGCTGGAATGGTTCTTGGTGGAGCGGTACCTGCTGTTTTCCTCGCGGCCGGGGGGCAGGTTGTACCGGGGGCGGGTTCACCATGAACCGTATCGGATTTCGCCGGGCAGGTGCGCGGCGTGGTCCACGGAGCCGCTGCGGTGGGACGGATTTCCCGAGCCGGCGGAACCTGCGGAATCGGTGCTGGTGGCGGAGCCGGTGGATGTGCGGATTTACGGGATGGAGCGGTGCGGCCGGTGAAATCCGAAAGGCCCGGGAAATCGCCCCGTATCCGGCGGGCTATGAGAAAACGACTTCTGACAATGGGCTTTGCAATGGTGACGATGGCCGCCCCGGCGATCGCAGCGGATGAGCCGGAAACCGAGCTGGGGAAGAAAATGGAAATGGTGGACGACGCCTACAAGGGTTTCCGGCGCGAGACGGACCCGGTGAAAGGCGCTGAAGAAGCGCGCGCCGCGCAACAGGCGGCGCTGAAGGCCGCCATGGAAGTCCCCGAGCTGGTGAAGGAAATGCCGGACGGACCTGCCAAGGCGAAAGCGTCGGCGGAGTATCGGAAATCCGTCGGGCTGATGTTCGTCGTCTTGTGCGAAGTGGAGCAGGCGTTCCTCGACGGCAAGGTGGACGAGGTGGCGCCGCTGGTGGACAAGCTGAAGAAAATGAAAAAGGCGGGCCACGAGAAATTCATGAAGGAAGAGGAGTGACAGCCGCCGCGGGATCGGATTTCCCGATAACGTGAAACAAAAGGCCCGGCAGCGCATGCTGCCGGGCCTTTTGATTTCGAGAGGGAAACGTCTTCCGGGTCGATCACTCGACGGTGACGCGGGTGCCGTTTTTCACCTTGGAGAAGACGATCGGCACAGTCTTGCTGGGACCGCGGATGCAGGCGTGGGAAGCGGCCCGACGGCTGCGGGGAATGTTGCCAATGTGGTGGCCGACGCCGTCGTTGGTGAGGCGCATCCAGTAGGGCATCGAGGCCCCGACGAATTTCCCGCCCTCGGGAATAGGGTCCTTGGTGGAGTCCGCATCGCTCTCAACGACCTCGCCCTCGGCGTCATAAATCCGGCCGTATTTGTTCGACCGTTTGTCCACGGTCTTCTCGAGGATGTAGTAGGTGCCGGGAGGCGTGGGCCGGCTTGGGATGCCGGAGGAAACCGGATAATCCATAGCCACCTTGTCGCCATTCATGAGGAACGCGCGCTGCTTGGCGAGGCTCACGACGAGGGAGGAATTCTCAGGATTCGTCTCCGGCAGCAGCACGGGGTCCTTCCAGACGTCGAAAGTCTTCGGGTAATCCGCCTCGGCGGTGAAGTGCTCGTAGGTGCCGGCAGGGTAGGGATTCACCGCTTTGCCGTCCTTGTCGAGTTTCGGCCCGGCGGGCTGGGTGGCGCAGCTCGCCAGCAGTACGACGGCGGCGGCAGCGGCGGAGTAGGCGGCTTGGCGTAAGGAAATCATGTATCGGTAGGGCGGAAGGCCGTGGGCACGTAGGCCGGATTTTTTTGGAATGCAACCCTCATCCCGGGGAAAGATTCGCAGGAAATCCGAACCGGCGGGGGAGTGGGGGCAAGGTAGGTCAGTCTTCCGGATCCTCGGCGGGCGCCTTGGGCAGCTTCTCCACCTCCTCCAGCAGGTTCACGATTTCCACGCCGCGGACGGCGGAATTGTCGTGATGGAAGCGGAGCACCGGCGTGGATTTCAAAACGACCCGCTTCATGACTTTGCCCTGAATGGAGCCATGGTCCTTGTTGAGCTTTTCCAAGACGGAATTCGCCTCGCCGCCAAGCACGCCGATCCACACTTTGCCCTCTTTCAAATCCTGCGTCACCTCCACCTCGCTGACGGTCACGAGGCGGTTGTGCCACTCGTAATCCTTCTGGATGACGGTGCCGATTTCACGGCGGAGAAGTTCGTTTACGCGATCGAGACGGCGGGACATGGGAAAGACTCAAGACTGAAGACGGTAAGACGCAAGAGAAGAGAATGAAGAACCGGACGCGGCGCCGTCCCACCTTAAGTCTTATGTCTTGCCGTCTTACGTCTCTCAAAGGGTTTGCGCGTATTTCTCGAGCTTGTAGCACTCGATGATGTCGGCTTCCTGATACTCGTTGAATTCGCCGAGGCGGATGCCGCACTCGAAGTTCGTGCGGACCTCCTCGACCTCGTCCTTGAAGCGGCGGAGCGTTGACATTTTCCCATCGAAGACCGGGATGCCGCCGCGGATGACGCGGGCGTGGGCCTTGCGGTGGACCTTGCCGTCCGTGATGAAACAACCTGCGACTCGACCGCGGTTGAGCTTGAAAATCTGGCGGACCTCGGCGTGACCGAGGACGGACTCGCGGGTGAGCGGCTCGAGCAGGCCCAGCATGGCCTCGCGGACTTGGTCGATGAGTTCGTAAACGACCGAGTAGAGCTTGATTTCCACGCTCGCGGCCTTGGCGGATTTCACGGCCTTGGCTTCCACCTTGACGTTGAAGCCCATCACCACGGCGTCCGTGGAGGATGCGTAGGAGATGTCCGACTCGGTGATCGGGCCGGCGGCGGCGGTGATGAACGAGCTTTCCACCTTGTCGGATTCGATCGCGAGGACGGCCTTCTTGATGGCCTCCACGGATCCTTGCACGTCGCACTTGAGGATGATCTTGAGCTGCGCCTTGCCACCGCCATCGCGAACGGTGGAGTAGAAATCCTCCAGGCGGTTCCGATGCTGCGGCTTGAGCCGGGCGAGCCGTTCGACCTCCTGCCGCTCCGTCGCGAGCGATTTCGCCTCACGCTCGGATTTCATCTCAGTGAGGTGGTCGCCCACGTTCGGCAGCTCCTCGAAGCCAATGACCTCGACCGGCATGCCCGGATGCGCGGATTTCACGGCAACGCCGCGGTCGTTGATGAGCGAGCGGACCTTGCCGGCGAACGGACCGCAGATAAACGGCGTGCCGACCTTGAGGGTGCCAGCCTCGACGATGACCGTAGCAGTCGTGCCGCGGCCCGGCACGACGCGCGCCTCGATGACGGCGGCGCGGGTGGTCGCCTTCGGGTTGGCCTTGAGCTCCAGCACCTCGGCCTGCAGGGCCATGAGGTCGAGCAAATCGTCCATGCCTTGGCCGGTCACCGCGGAGACCGCGGCAAATTCCGTATCGCCGCCGAAATCGGTCGTTTGCAGGCCGTTTTCCGCGAGCTGGGATTTCACCCGGTCCACGTTCGCGGACGGCAGATCGACCTTGTTGATGGCGACGATGATCGTCTTCTTCGCCTTCTTGGCGTGTTTGATCGCCTCAATCGTCTGCGGCATGATGCCGTCATTGGCGGCGACGACGAGCACCACGATGTCCGTAATGTCCGCACCGCGCGCCCGCATGTCCGAGAAAATCGCGTGACCCGGCGTGTCCAGAAAAGTGATTTCCTGCTCGTTGTGCATCACTTGGTAAGCGCCAATGTGCTGGGTGATCCCGCCGGCCTCGCCCGCGGTGATCTTGGTTTTGCGCAGGTAGTCGAGGATCGATGTTTTGCCGTGATCGACGTGGCCCATGATCGTGATGATCGGCGGGCGGTCCATGAGCAGATCGACGGGTTCCTCGGTCGGTGCTTCCGGCTCGCGGATGACCTCCTCGACCTTGTGGACGCCCTTGTCCTTGTCGCGCTTTTCGCGCTCGAAAGTGAAGCCGTGCGCCTCGCAAACCTTGGCGGCGATTTCCGGCTCCAGCGGCTGGTTCGGCGCTTGGAAGACGCCGAGCTTGATCAGGTCCGCCATGATGTTGAACTGCTTCAACCCGAGGCGTGCCGCCAAATCCGGAATCAGGATCGGCGGCTTGATGACGATGAGCTTGGGATCGTCCGGCTCGGTATCTTCCGGTGAGGAATCCGCCGGCGCTGCCGCAGCGGCCGTTGGGGGGGCTTCGACCGGATCGGGGACCATGACCGGATCCTCCTTTTCGAGAATTTTGGAGATGGAACCCAGAATTTCCCTGCCGGTGCGGCTGTTCTTGCGGACCTTCGGCTTTTCCGCGAACAGATCGAGCGCGTTGGCCTTTTTCTCATCCAGCGCGCTGGGCGCGGGTGGCACAACCTCGGCTTCCTGGCGTTGGCGCTCACGGCGCGAGGGCTTGGGAGGCGCTTCGAGGAGGTCGAGAACCTTGGCTTTCTTGGGCGAGCTGTGGCTGTTTTCGGGCATCCGGCTGATCTGCGGGTTTCGGGAAATGGTAGAAGTGGAAATGGGAATTAGGTCGGTTAGTCGTTGCTGGCGGGAGCTTCGGCGGCTTCCGGGACGTCGGTTTCGGCGTCGTCGTCGATTTCATCGTCGTCGTCATCGGGTTCGTCCTCCGCGGCGGCGTCTCCGGCATCTTCGTCGGTGCCTCCGCCCACGCTTTCACGGGCGCGGACGAGGATTTCTCCGGCGATTTCCGGGGTCACCTCCAGCGCGGCGGCGATGTATTCGGCCGGCATGTCGATTACAAGCTCGGGAGTCAGGCCACCCGCCAAGGTGAGCTTGTTGGCAAGCTCGTCGGTGATGCCAAGTTGTTCCCCCAAAGTGTGGGCCGCGCCACCGATTTTCTCCTTAAATTGTTCCTCCTTCGACTCGTCGCGCCGGACCTGCACGTCCCAGCCCATGAGCCGGGAGGAAAGCCGCGCGTTCTGCCCCTTGCGACCGATCGCCTTGCTGAGGTCCGCCTCATCGACGGTGACATGCACGGTGTGGGTCTCCTCGTCGATCGTGATCGAGCGGAGTTCCGCCGGCTTGAGCGCCTCGCGGACAAATTCGGTCGGATCGTCGCTCCAGCGGATGATGTCCACCTTCTCGTTGTTTAGCTCGCGGACGATGTTCTTGACCCGCGCGCCGCGCATGCCGACGCACGCGCCGACCGGATCGACCTTCGAATCACTGCTCCAGACGGCCACTTTCGTGCGAAATCCCGCCTCGCGGGCGATGCCGCGGATTTCCACGGTGTGATCGGAAATCTCGTTCACCTCCGCTTCGAACAAGCGGCGGACGAAGTTCGGGTGGCTGCGGGAAAGGATGATTTCCGGCCCGCGGCCCTCGTTCTCCACAGCCAGCACGTAAGCGCGGATGCGGTCGCCGATGTTGTAATCCTCGCCCTGCACCCGCTCGCGGTTCGGCATGATCCCCTCGAATTTCCCGAGGTCGATCATCACGTCGTTGCGCTCGAAGCGGCGGACGGTGCCGGAAACCACGTCGCCCGCGCGGTCCTTGAATTCCTCATAAATCATCTCCTTCTCCGCCTGGCGGAGGCGCTGCATCATCGTCTGCTTGGCCGTCTGCACTGCGATCCGCCCGAAATCCTTGGGCGTGACGTTGAATTCCTGAATGTCGCCGGCTTCCGCGCCAGCCGCCTTCTTGCGGGCCGTCGTCAGGGGCACTTGATTGAATTTGTCCTTGTGGTCCTCATCCGCGACCACCGTGAGCGATGCGAAAATCCGCGTCTCGCCCTTCTTCGTGTTCACATCCGCCCGCAGCGTCTCGATGGCGTCCGCGCCCGGGACCATTTTGCGGTAGGCGGAAATGAAGGCGAACTCCAGCGCGGCCACGACCTTCTCGCGGTCGATGCCTTTTTCTTTCTCGTAGTAATCGATGAGGGCGACGATGTCGTTGGTCATGGCGGGCGTTGTCTTCGATCGGCGCTGCTGATGTCCGGAGACGCAAAAGAGTGGGTGCGAGACCCACTCCTTTCTTTCGTCAGAAGCTGTGCGGCGCGGCTTTTAGAACCGGAAAAATTCGGTTGCAAGCCGAATCTCGGACGTGGCAGCCAGCCCCGGTGCCGGGAAATCCTTTTCCGACTAGGATTTCCGGACGCGGAACGGCGGCGTCGCCACCCTTCGCGACGCTCGGTGAATGCGGCTAGGATTTAGCCAGATCGATCTGCCCGAGGAAGGACGCATCGTTCCAATCCGACGACGTGCCGAGCCGCCCGATTCCGAGATCTTGGCCGGGCCAGATATAGACGCGTTTCCCGCCGGAGCCGATGAGCGCGGCGAAGCTGGCGGGCTGGCGGGTGGAAAGGCAGGCGGCGCGCCAGAACGTTGCGGGAAGCGGATGGCCGATCGCGCGCTCCACGGAAATGGCACGGGCGTCGGGCGCGGCGGAGTTCCGCCAGATGCCGCCGCCGAACATGGGATTCGCGGCGGACGGCCGAGCGACTTTGGCGAAATCGCGGTGGGAAATGCCCGCGGAATTCCGGCCGCCGAGCAATTGCCCGAGCGTCCGGCCGAGGCGGCAGAGTTCCTCCACGGTGAATTCGTTACCGGTCGAGAAATACGGGATGCCGCGGCCGTCGGAGCGCCATTTCGCAGGATTCAGGCCGATCGGGCGCATTACGGCGCGGTCCAGGAAATCCGGGAGGGTCGCGCTTCGGGCGGCGAGCTTGCGGCGCATGATTTCCGCCAGCGTTTCCCAATGGCCGGGGCCGTAGCGGAAAACAGCGCCGGGTTCGTCCACGGCCTGGAGTGCGAGGGCGGCCCGGCCCTTGTCGCGTGGCTGATTGTGATAGAGCGCCCGCACGCCCGCTTCCAAGCCGGACGTTTGTTGGAGCAGCATTTGCACGGTGATGCGGGATTTCCGCGGATCCCCGCGCCACTCGTGGATGGTCGCGGCGGCCAATTCGTTTGGGGAAATCCAGCCTTCGCCCGCAGCCCCGGCGACGGCGAGCGCAGCCACGGATTTCGTGATGCTGAGCGCCGGGCCGCTGGCTTCCAAGCGCCAGGACGCCACTCGGTCGTTGCCATCCCAAGCCGCCCAACCCCAGCCGCCGTTGCGCCCGGCGGTCGCTTGGATCGTCGCCAAAGTCCGCGGCGGAAACGACCTCCCACCGACGGAAATCGTCGCACATCCCGGGCAGCCGCCGAGGGCCGCGAGGCTGGCGAGCTTCAGGAAATCCCGCCGGGTGGCGCTCATCGGCGGATCGCGACCATTAAGTTCGCGGCGGCGGCTTTCATTTCGTAGCCGGAGCCGAAGGTCAGCGGCGGCACCGGGCCGGCGGCTTGGTAGGCGGCGCGGAGGTCGGGCTGGTTGTGCTTGCCGAAGAAACCGATCGGCCCGTCGTAGGTTCCGAAGAGTCGGACGTCCCACCGCTGCGGATCGAATGCGGCGTAAGGGATTCCCGAGTCGTCCTGCACCACGGCGGCGGCATTCCCGAGCACCCAATCGCGGACGGAGGTGAATCCGGCGTCCTGCATCAAATAAGAAGCGGCCTTGAAGTAGGCGATCGAGCTGCCGGCATTCGAGGACAGCCACGCCCGCATCTGCCCGCCGAAATGGCCGTTGGACAAATCGCCGGAGACATAGGTCACCGATTTCCGACCGCGGCCGGGTAGGGTGAAGTCGATAGTGATGGCGGGATTTCCGCCTGCGCTCGCCGGTTGGACGCCGTCGATCCGGGCGCGCATGAAGCCGAGTTCCGAAAACAGGATCGGTGTCACGCCTTGCAGCGGCCCATTCGAGAAATCCGTGCGCATGTCCTTGGTGATGAAGTAGCCGTGCAGCAGCTCGGTCTCCATCGAGTTGGCGTGCCGCTCGAGCGCGCCGATCACCTGGGCTGGCTCCGTCCGCTCCAGGTCCGGCACATTTCCCGCCGGTTCCAGGCCGAGCAGGATGTAGCGCGAGCAGTCCGGGAAAAGCGAGATCGCGTAGAGCAGATCCGGCCCGCCGAACGGATAAAGCACCGTCCCCCGCCTGCCGGTGAGCGGCCGGATGTGGGCGGCCTGCCACTGGTCCTGCGCCGCGATCCTGCGGGTCGTCCGGAATTTCCATTTCTTCAGAGCGTCGCCGGAAAACGCGCGGTATTCGCCGGTGAGCTGGAGCTGGGAAAGCGCCGCACCATTGTCCACCGGGCGGCCTGCGAGGAAGCGCGCGATATCGGTCGGACCTGCATTTCCGCTCTGTTGGGCGAAAACGGGCGAGATTTCCGCGTCGGTGGCGTCCGCCTTGGTGGCTGGTTTCGGGGCGCAGCCGGCGAGCAGCAACAGTGGAATCAGGGCGAGCGGGAGTTTCATGGGGAAAATCGGCGGAGCGGGAACCAAAGCAGCGCGCAGCCCAGCGCGGTAGCCATCCCCGAAATGGCCGGGAGCGGCTCCGCATGGAACAGGCGCGCGATCACGAAGGCCATGAACCCGACAAAAATCAAGGCGGGAACCCACGTCCGCGCCGGCACCTCCCGCCCCCGCCATTTCAGCACGAACAAGCCCGCTACCGCCAGCAACGTGCACAGGCTCAGCCCCGTCTGCGTGAAGGTGACGAGAAATTGAAAATCCCCGGCCAGCGCCAGCGCGATTGCGAAAATCGCTTGGAATGCCAGCGCCCGCAGCGGGATTTCCCCCTGCGAGGCCAGAAATCCCAGCGCTGGAATGTCCCGGCCCATCGCCCCGAGCACCCGCGGCCCCGCCCAGAGCAGCGCGCTCACCGATGCGAACAACCCCACCGCAAACAGCCCCGCCACCCACCGCCCGACCTGCGGACCGAACAGCGCGCTGGCCGCGACATGCGCGATTTCCCGTTCGCCGCGTAGTTCCGCCACCGGCGCGGCCGCCAGAAATGCGACGTTCAGCCCGAGATAAAGCAGCATCACGAACAGCGTCCCGCCCACCAGCGAGCGGCTCACCGTCCGCCGCGGCTCGCGCCATTCCTCCAGTCCATAGACCGCCGCATTCCAGCCGCTGTAGGAGTAGAACACGAAAAACACCGCCGTCGCGAACGCCGGTTTCGCCATCTCCGCCAGATCCGCCGCCGGGTCCAGCCGCCACCGGATGTCCCCTTTCCCCGGCAAAATCAGTGCCGCCGCCAAGAAAAGCCCGATCAACCCGAGCTTCAGCGAAGTGCTCGCGAGTTGCACCTTCCCGCTCTGCCGCGCGCTCAATCCGTGCGCGAACGCCCCCAGCAAAATCACCACCACCGCCGCCGCCTGTGGCGGGATTTGCGGAAATGCCCGCGACAAGTAACCGCCCATCGCCAGCGCCGTGATCGCGGTCGGCACGCCGAACCCCACAATCGCCGACAGCAGCCCCGCCATGAATCCCAGCGCCGGATGATAGATTTCCCCCAGAAATCGATATTCCCCGCCTGACCGCGGCATCAGCCCCGCCAGCGCCGCGTAGGAAAGCGCCCCGCAAAGCGAGATCAACCCGCCCACCAGCCACAACGCCATCACCGGCGGCGCCGCGTCGAAATCCGCAAGCTGATAGCCCAGCGAAACGAACACCCCGGTCCCGATCATGCTCGCCACCACCAGCGAGCTGGCGGCGGGAACCCCCAGCCCGGACGATTTCGCGCGCACGCCCGGAGCATCCTCCGCGGGATCGAGCCGTGGGAAGGGAAATTTGGAACAGGCGGAAGGAGAGACCAGAATCCAAAATCTCCGCGCCCCTCTCCACTACCTCCGCAACTCCGCGTTTCGATTCAGCTCAAAACTCCGGATTTCAGCGCTCGATGCGGAAGCCGCTGCAATGCTCGAGCGGCGGGATTTTCTCCGCAGTGAGGTTACGGATGTGGTGGGCGACGCTGGATTCCTCGGCGATTTCCTTGATGAAGGATTCCACTTCGGCGTCCGCGCCCATGACTTGGAGTTCGACGGTGCCGGCGGGGAGGTTTTTCACCCACCCGCACACTTCGAAGCCGCGGGCGAGGTCCTTGACGGTATAGCGGAATCCGACGCCTTGGACGCGGCCTTCGAAGATGACGCGCTTGGCGACAGACGGCCCGTTCACGGCTTTTCTTTGAACGGGTTGCGATCGAGCGCGGAGGATTTCACGCCGAAAACCTCTTCAAAAGTTTTGCCGGGCAGGAGATTGAAAACGATGGGGGCGCTGCGCTCGCCGTTGGCATCGTAGAGGTAGGCGACACGTTGGACGGGCATCTCCTTGCCGCTGCGTGGGTCGATGCGTTTGACGCGGGAATCGAACATCAGCTCGGCCATGAGTTGGCCGGTGTTCTGGTCGTAGCCGTAGCTGACCTTGAACATTTCGGTGCCTTGGCCATCGCGGATTTTGCAGCCGATCGGGTTCTGGCTGGCGTCCATGGTGTAGCGGGTAACCATGGTGAGCACGCCGTTGGGCGATCTGGTGCTCTTGGTGAGAATGCGGTGGTCGGGGCTGCGGATGAAGAGGGATTTCGAGCCGTCCTCGCCCTTCATGAAGCGCACGTTCGGGCCGTCCACGCCGTCGAATTCGTTGGCCCGGGCCGGGGTGGCGGCGAGCGCGAGAACGAGCGCGAGCAGAGGGGTTTTCCAAGTTGCCAGCGTTGTCATGGCGGGCAGACTAGCGGCCCGGGCGGCCTCTGCAAGCCGCCAGTTCCCCCGCATGATTTGGAAAACGCGCCGCGCCGTGCTCGACCTGTCCCGCCGCGCGCGGGTCATGGGAATCCTCAATCTGACGCCGGATTCGTTCTCGGACGGCGGCGCGCACCGGGACGGGAAATCGGCGCTCGAGCACGCGCTGGCGATGGTGGCGGAGGGTGCGGAGATCATCGACATCGGCGGGGAATCCACCCGGCCGGGCGCGCTGGTGGTGCCGGCCAAGGAGGAAATCCGGCGCACGGCACCGGTGGTGGAGGCGCTGCGGGCGGCGTGGGACGGGCTGATTTCCATCGATACCTCGAAGGCGGCGGTGGCGCGCGCGGCGCTGGCGGCCGGGGCGGATATCGTCAATGACGTGAGCGGACTGCTGGCCGACCCGGAAATGCCGGAAGCCTGCGCGGCGGCGGGCTGCGGGGTGGTGGCGATGCATCTGCCGGGAAATCCTCGGACGATGCAGATCGCGCCGCGCTATGGTAACGTGGTGGCGGAAATCCGGGACTATTTCGAGCGGCGGCTGGAGGCGCTGACGGCGGCGGGGCTGGACCCGGCGACGCTGTGTTTCGATCCGGGGATCGGCTTTGGGAAGACGGCGGCGCACAATCTGGAACTGCTGCGCGGCATCGGCAGGGTAGGGGTGCCGGGGTTTCCGTTGCTGCTGGGGGTTTCGCGAAAATCGTTCATTGCCAGCGCTTTGGGAACCAAGGAACCGGCGGCGCGGGAGTGGCCCACAGTTGCACTAACCGCCAGCACGCGGGAGGCCGGCGTGATGCTGCACCGGGTGCATGCCGTCCGCCGGAACGTCGAGGCGCTGCGGATGGTCGAGGCGATTCTCGACGATGTCTGAAAACGAACAACCGCCCGCGCCGGGTGGAGGCGTGCTTTCCATGATCGAAATTCTTCGCTCCGCTCACTCCGGCAGCTTGTGGGATGAGACCGGCATCCGCCGGGCGCTCCCGCAGATTGACCCACGCCTTTCCGCCGTTCAGCCTCGACCCATGGAACGCGCTGCCTACATTCCGAAGACTTGGGAACTTCCCGAGACGATCCGCATCCGCCTCGGCGAATCGGTGGGGCGGCAGCGCCTTATGAATGAGGACGGCCACCTGCTGCTCCTCCTCCACCAGGTCCCCCGCGCCGAGGACGACGAAATCCGCACCGCCGCCGTGTTTTGGCGAAATCCCGCGGGCGAATGGAAAAGCGCCCCCACCGGCGGCGGGCTGACCGGACTCCAGGCCCACCTCGCCAGTTACAACACCGCCATTCACGAGCTCGACACCGCGGTGGAGGCCGCCAAAACCGCCCGCGATTACTTCGAATCCATGCGCCGCCTCCACCCGCTCCAGCGCGCCACCCGGAACATGAGCACCGCCGTCCAGGCACTCCGCCAGGCGCTTCCCGGCGAGACCCGCCTGATCACCCTTCGCGACCAGGCCGTAGATGCCGAGCGCGCGATCGAGCTGGTGGCCGCCGACGCGAAATCCGGCATGGATTTCACCCTCGCGGAATCCGCCAGCCAGCAAGCCGCCGCCGCGGACATGGCAAACGAGGAAGCCCGCCGCCTCAACCGCCTCGCCGCCTTTTTCCTGCCCCTCGCCACGCTCGTCGGCGTCTTCGGCATGAATCCCCCGGAGACTTTCTTTCATACGCCGAACTTCTGGCTCGTCCTCGCCGCGGGCCTGCTTATGGGCATCGTCGCCCGCGCGCTCATCGGCGCCCGCCAGCGCTGAGCCGGAGCGCGATTTCCTCCGTTCCAGCGCTATCCCTCGCCGGTTTGATTCCGCTCGGACCAATGGATCCACGAAGCTCTCACAAAGAACACTTGGATCATGCCCGCCATCATCCCGAAAATCATGCCCGAGAGCCGCTCGTGAATCGGATTCGAAGTCAGGGTTTCGCTGAAAAAGCTGAAGAACACGACAAAAGGCAGGAACGCCAGCCAACCGTCCGGCCCCATGTGCGGCGCGTTGAGTTTGGCGGCGATCAGGCTCCGCACCATCGCCGTCACGAAGAACGCGACCGTGAGGATCAATCCGATTCCGCCGCTGGAATATAAAGCATAAGTCCACGTCGAGTGGCCCGCGAACCACATGTCCGTGCCGAGCGGTTCGCCATTCACGGGCGGGATCACCAGGTTCACTTCCGGCATGTAGGCGAGGTCCCAGTTGTAGGAAGCGCCGATCCCGCGGCCGTTGATGAAATGCACGGGGTCGCGCTTGAGGTTTTTGAAAATCCAATCCGCTTCCGCGCGCCGGGTGAGATAGGACACGTCCGATGCCAGGTTCCGGGCGTCCGCATTATGAAATAGCCGGTCCGTCCACCGGCCGGCCACATTCGGCAATGCGAACGCGGCGACGCCCACGACGAGAAGCATGAACAAGCCCGCGGCCGCCACGGGAGCCAGCCGCAGCACCGCCGCGCGCCATGTGCAGACCCCCCATTTCAGGCAGAGCAGCAGGCAGATCCCCGCTGCCAGCCAGGCCGCGGCGATGGGGAACAACAGCGAGCGAGTCACGCAAATGAAGATTCCCGCGAATAGAATCACACCCGCCAGCAGCACGCTCCCGTGCTGCTTGCCGCGCAACAGCAGTCCGCAGGGAATGATCGTCGCCAGCCAGGTGGTTGCCGGACTTTGGATTTCGAACCGCACCGTTTCGATATCCAGCCCCTGAATGTATAATCCTTGGAAAAGCCGCCACGGCACGTTGATGCAGGCCGTCACGAATACCGGCAGCACGATCCGGGAGGCGGGGATTCCCATACATGCCGCGATGTGGGCGTTCGACATTCCAAAGAGCAGGAATACGAATGGCAGCATGATCCGCAGCGAGCGCCCGGGCAGCACGTGCTGCGCGAGGGAATTCACCAGCAAATACCCGACAAATCCCCCCCACAGCAGCAGCAGCCACGCGCCCGGCCGCACCGCGAGATGCCGCCAGCCCAGCGCGAGGATGCCTGCGGTGGAGGCGCCGCAAAACCCGAGAAACAGCAACTGATCGATGCCCGCCCCGGATCCGCCCTGCCGCGCCTCGCCCGCCAGATAGTCGAATGCGAACGACAACATGAATACCCATAGCAAGCGCTCCACCCACGCCGCGTGCCGCGCCGCGGGCACCACCACCCCGTCGCGGTCGTTCCCGGAAGTTTGGAAAGGTTGCATTCAGGCGCGGGTTGCACATTTTCCGCCCGTTTCCAGCGTGGCCGCGGCGGTCCGCGCCATCTCGCGCGAGAGGCTGGAGTTAGGGGAATGGGGGCGTTCCGCAAGCATGGGGAAATCATTAAGACGCCCCGCTGGGAACTGCCGGACGCGGGCGGATGCCCGGGCACAAGCGTGTTGCCCGCTCAAGAACAGGTCAATCCCGGTCCCATACGCGATGCCGTAGGTTCGCCCGGATTGGCTGCTACTAGCAGAAAATCCGGCCCAGCGCCGGGGGCAGGACGCCGGCGGCGGCGTAGAGCGTCCGTCGCATCGTTTCCAGCGTCCGGCGCGCCGCCAGGCTGTCACGGCACAGCGCGCGGATTACGAAAATCCCGCCGCCCAGCGGTCCGTGGCCCGGATAAACATCGGCGGATTCCAAGGCGTCGAGCTCCGCCGCCGGCCAGTTCGCCGCGAGCGCGCCCGCCGCATAGACCGAGAGATAGTGCGCCGCGGGGAATTTCTCACGCAGCGCCGCAAGCGAATGCCCGCCCGGGCGCAGGTCGTGCCGCTCCCGTGCGGCGAGCTTTCCGGCCAATTTCAGATCCAGCTCCCAGCGCAGGTTTTCGTAGGCGAACACCTCGCCCATCGCCACCCGGCCGGGGGAAATCCAATCGAAATACAGCAGTCCGGCGGACGGATGCAGATCGATTTCCGTACGTTGGAAATAGCTCGCCCCGGCGTGCGGAATGAATGGTTCGGGAATCCATTCCAGCGTCGCCCCGTCGCCCACCGCGAACTTTTGATGACACCGCGCGGCCGCGCCCGAGCGGGTCCGATAGACCCGCGCCGCCGAGGGAGTGCTCAGCACCAGCTTCGCCCCCGCCGCCACCTCCACATCGATTTCCAACTCGTCGCCATCGAAGAATCCGGCGGTGGGGTTGACGATGCTTTGGACCAGATGCCCGCCATCGAGATGGGATTTGCTCAAATGCACCGGCGCCCGGAACGACTGCCGCGAGATATGGGAAACTCCGTCCGGGCGGAGCGAGCAGCGGAGCGAAAGGTGGCCGGAAAGGGCGGTGGCGGTGATGGGATTCATTCCTTCTAACGGACGGCGGTTTCAATCCCTCGCTTTCAACACTCCGACCATGTCGAGCTTGCCGATCGCGCGGCTGACGATGGCGAAAGATGTGACCGCTGCGGTCAGGACGACGAGGATGGCGATGGAATAGGTGGAGGTGGCGATCACGATAGGCAGGCGCACCGTCTCGGTGCTGAAGGATGCCATGATGAAGAGGGCAAGGCCGCGGCCGAAAAGCAGGCCGGCGGGCAGGGCGGCGAGGACGAGAATGGCAAGCTCGCCCACGAGGACGCCGCGCACTTCCCGCAGGCTGAATCCCACCACGCGCAGCGTTGCCAGCTCGCGGCTGCGCTCGGACAAGGCGATTCGCGCGCTGTTATAAACGACGCCGAAGGCGACGATGGTCGCCAAGGCAAAGTATAGTTTCCTAATGATGCCGATGCTCTTCCCCGTTGTCTCGCGGAAGGCGCGGAGCTGGTCGCGCTTGACCATGACCACGGCGGCTTGGGGCGTGTCTTTGAGTTCGCGCATGAAGCGGTCCCATTGGGCATGATCCAGGGAGATATAGGCGCCATTGACGGTATTGCCTTCATGCAACAGCCGGCGCAGGGCGGAGATATCCATGTAAGCGGCGACGCCGGCGTAATCCGTGATCAGCCCGCGGATGGGAACCCGCAGCACGGGGCGGCGGCCTTCCAATACCTCGATTTCCACCTCGTCGCCGATTTTCGCGCCGATCACTTCCGCAAGCTTCTTGGACATGAGCAATCCGTCCTCCGGCATCGCGATGGGATTTCCGGAATCGTCCAACAGGCGGTTGAGATCGGCTCCGGGAGATATACCTGTAACCGATAGCTTGCGGTGACGGGCGCCGAAGGCGAGGCGCGCGCGGACGCTGCGGATCGGCTCGGCTCGGATAACTCCGGGGAGGTGGCGGAGGTCGTCGAAGGCGCTGGCGGAGCCGGGTTCGGTGAGGAATACGGTGACGTCCTGGCGCTGTTGTTGGTTCCACTGGAAGGTGAGCAGGTAGTCGATGCTATCGCTCATCGCGCCGGGCAAAACCATCAGACCGGTGGCGAGTGAAAGTCCGGCGGCGGTGAAAATCGCCTGCCACGGGCGGCGCTCGATGTTCCGCATCGCCATGCGCATCTGCGGGCTGAGGAATCGGGTCAGGCCGGCGCGCTCGAAGAGGGATGGTTTGAAATCGGCGGGCGGCTCGGGGCGCATCGCCTCGGCGGGCGGCAGCTTCACCGCCTGGCGGACGACCGTTAGAACGCCGGCGACCGACGCGCCGATGCTGACGGCGAGCGCCAACCCGAGCGCTGCATAATCCAACTGAAACCGCATCGACGGGAAGCGAAAGAACAAGGTATACAATTGCACCAGCCCGCCACCCAGCAGGCGGCCGGCGATGCCACCGGCGATGGTGCCTAACACGCCGATTACCAGGACGAATTTCATATAGTGAATCCCCACCTGGCGCGATGAATAGCCGAGCGCTTTCATCTGCGCGATTTGCTCGCGCTGGAGGCGGACGACACGCGCAAGCACGGCATTTACCATGAACGCCGCCACACTCAGAAAGACGAGCGGGTAGGCGACGGAGAGCGAGTGCAAAACCCTCAACTCGTCATTGAGGCGCTGGGCGGAGGCTTGGTCGGCGCGGGTGTAGGCTCCGCCCGCGCCATAGGGAGCTAACAAGCGGTCCATTTCCGCAATGACATCTTCCGGCGCGGCGCCGGGCGCGAGATCGAGAGATATGTCATTGAACGCGCCGTCCAGATTGTAGGCGACGGCGAGCGCGCGGTAGTTCATCCACATCACGCTGAAGAGTTTGTGGTTTGGCAGCGTTTCGCCGGCGCGGGCTTCGAAGACGAATTCGGGCGAGAGGCCGATGCCGCAGATTTCCAGGGTCTCGCGCCGGCCGTTGATGATGGCGACGAGCGTGTCGCCGGGGCCGAGTTGATTCTCGAGGGCGAACGCCTCGCCCAGCACGATTTCCCGGCGCTCGTCGGAGCGGGGAAACCGGCCGGATCGGAGGAAGACACGGTTCAGCTTCTGCGGCCCGCCGTCCTCGGGCAGGGAAACGATGTGGCCGGAGGCGGGCTCGGGCAGGCCCGGCAAATCCAGCGTGACATCGACCGCGACGCGCGGCTCGACGGTGGCGACGCCGGGCAGCGCGGCGACGCGTTCGACCACGGCGAGCGGGGCGCGCTTGAGCGTGGCGAAGACGTCGGCGAAGGCATATTTCTGATAGTAATCGGCGCGGGTGGATTCCAGCGTGAGAATCAGGCTGCGCGTCATGATCATCATGGCCAGCCCGCAGGCCATCACGAGGCTGACGGCGACAATCTGGCCCTTCATCTTGGCGAGATCGCGGAGGAGCTTGAGATCGAGCGGGGAAAGCATGCGGGCTGGCGGAGGATTGGCGCGGCATGCGATCGGCCGCAATGCGCGAAAGTCCGCGGCCCGGCCGCATGAGCCGGATTTCCTCCGGATGCCAGCCGCCATGGAACGCTTGCCCTTTAATCCCGGAAGCGATTCAGTGCCGGGGACATGTCGGAACGAGGAAGCAAGGATGATGCGTGGACGCCCGGGCAGCGCTGGGTGAGCGATGGTGAGCCGGAACTAGGATTGGGAATCGTCCGCGAGGACGAGGAAGACGGCGGGGAGGGCCGGGTGCGCATCGAGTTCATGGCGGTTGGCACGGTGCGGGTATATGCCACGGACAGCGCGCCGCTGCGGCGGGTGCGCTTCCTGCCGGGCGATAAAATCGAGGTGCGCGAGGGTCCGGTGCGGACGGTCGAGGGCGTGCGCGTGGAAAAAGGCCTGCGGATTTACGAAACGGACACGGGCGAGGTGGCGGAGCAGGATTTGTCCGATGCCATCAGCTTCAGCAAGCCGGACGAGCGGCTTTTCAATGGCAAGCTGGACGAACCCGGCGATTTCGACCTGCGCGGCGAGGCGCTGCGGCGGCGGGCGGAAATGCGGCGCTCGCCGGTGCGCGGGTTGGCCGGCGCGCGCATGGATTTGATTCCCCACCAGCTTTTCATCGCGGACGAGGTGGCGAACCGCGCCGCGCCGCGTGTCCTGCTGGCGGACCAGGTGGGCTTGGGGAAAACGATCGAGGCCTGCCTCATCCTGCACCGGCTGATCCTCACGGGCCGCGCGTCGCGGGCACTGGTGCTGGTGCCGGAGCCGTTGATCCACCAGTGGTTTGTGGAGCTTTTGCGGCGGTTCAACATGTCCTTCAGCCTGTTCGACGAGGGTCGCTGCGAGGCGATCCAGTCGGGCGATCCGGAGGGAAATCCCTTTCTCGACAGCCAGTGGGTGCTGGCGTCCGTCGAATTTCTCGCGGGAAATCCGGTCCGCGCGGAGCAGGCGCGGGAGGCCGGCTGGGACGTGCTGGTGGTGGACGAGGCGCACCATTTGGAGTGGTCGCCGGAGGGCGCCGGGCCGGCGTACGAAATGGTCCGCAAGCTGGCGGAAGTGACGCCGGCGCTGCTGTTGCTGACGGCCACGCCGCAGCAGCTCGGGCCGGAAGGGCACTTCGCGCGGCTGCAACTCCTCGACCCGGACCGCTATACGGATTTGGAGAAATACCGCGAGGAAACGCAGCATTACGAAGATGTCGCCGAAGCCGTGGAAGCGCTCGGGGCGGGGAAAAAGCCGGACAAGCGGCTCAAATCCATCGTCGCCGGCAGGCCGCGGCTGGTCGAGCGGGTGAAGGCGCTGGCCGACGGCTCCGAGGAGGCGCGCGACGCGCTGATCGGGGATTTGCTCGATGGCTTCGGCGTCGGCCGGGTGATGTTCCGCAACACGCGCGAGCGCCTCGGCGGATTTCCCGAACGCGAGCCGCGCCTCGCTCCCACGGACGATAAAATGAAGTGGCTGCTTGGATTGCTGGACGAGCTGGAGGACGAAAAGGTCCTCGTAATCGTGAAGACGCGCGACCAAGCCGAGGAGATTTCCACCGAACTGACAGACATCGCCGGCGTGAAAGCCGCGCTCTTCCACGAAGATCTCACGCTGCTCCAGCGCGACCGGAATGCCGCCTATTTCGCCGAGGCTGAGGGCGCGCGCGTCCTCGTCTGCTCGGAAATCGGCAGCGAGGGGCGGAACTTCCAATTCGCCCGCCATCTCGTCCTCTTCGACCTGCCCGGCGATGTCGATTTGCTCGAGCAACGGATCGGTCGGCTCGACCGGATCGGCCAAAAAGGCACCATCCAAGTCCACGTGCCCTACGCGCCCGGCGGCGGCGAGGAAGTCCGCGTCCGCTGGCTGGAGGAGGGCCTCGACGCCTTCCGCGCCAGCCCTCCCGGCGCGGCGGAAATCCAGCGCGAGCTGCGCTTCGACCTCGACGAGGCGATGGACGAGCCGTCGCAGCTCAAGGCCTTGATCAAGAAGACGAAAGCCGCGCGGAAGGAGATTTCCGAACGCCTCGCCCGCGGGCAGGACCGGCTGCTGGAACGCACCTCGCATCGGGCCGATCGCTCGGCCTGGCTGACGAAATCCATCCACGCTTGGGACGACGACGCGGGCTTCGAGGATTTCCTACTGCGTCTCTTCGAATACGCCGGCCTGACCATCGAGGAACTCGGCGGCCGGCGCTATTTCCTGGCACCGGGAGCTTTGAAAACCGACGCCTTCCCGTCGCTCCCCCGCGAGGGCATGACCGTCACGCTCGACCGCTCGCGGGCGCTGGAGCGCGAGCAGGAAGCGTTTCTCACAGCTGACCATCCGCTCGTCCAAGGCGCGCTGGATTTCATGCTGGGGACGGAGGCCGGCAACGCCTCGTTCGGCATTTGGGAAATCCCCGGCGAGAAGAAAATCGTGCTGGAGGCATGGATCGTCGTCGAGTGCGTCGCCCCCGCGCGGCTGCACGTCGAGCGCTTCCTGCCGCAGACGCCGGTGCGCATCGCCGTCGATCACAAGGGCGGGGATTTGACCAAAAACCCCCAATTCGCCAAGCCGCCGCTGCGGAAGGGCGACGCGGGAAATCTCTTGGGAAATCTCAATCTTCGCCGCGCGATGCTGCCCGCCATGCTCGAAAACGCCCGCGAACTCGGCGCCGCGCAGGGCAAGAAAGTCGTGAAATCCGCCCTCGCCGCCATGCGCAAGGAGACCAATGCCGCCATCGCCCGCCTGCGCGATTTGGCCGAGGTCAACGACCACATCGGCACTGGGGAAATCGCCGCCTTGGAACAGCTCCAGGAAGAACTCACCGCCGCCATCAAGAGCGCCCGCGTCCGCCTCGACGCCGTTCGCCTGATCTGGAAAGCGCCGGCGGCGTGAGGTGAGCCGCCGCCCGCTGCGCCAGCCGCCGGAGCGGCGCACGGACCGGAATTTCCCGCCCGCCCGGGGCGCGATCCTACACAAGCCCGTCGCGAAGCTACAAGCGGTGGGCGGTGAATCCCGGCAGCTTGCCACCAGCCCGGCGGCTTGACGGATGCGGTCCCATTGCGGGAAATCGTTTGCCCCCCGCGCCCGTGCCTCCCAACCCATCATTCGAAACCATCATGTCACAAATCAATGTCGCCATCGTCGGTCTCGGCTTCGGAGCCGAGTTCATCCCCATCTATCAGCGCCATCCCGGCGCGAACATGTATGCGATCTGCCAGCGCACGCAGGCCAAGCTGGACGAGGTGGGCGACAAATATGGCATCGAAAAGAGATATACCTCCTTCGAGGATCTGCTCGCCGACCCTGACGTCCACGCCGTGCATATCAACTCGCCGATTCCCGACCATGGCCGCCAGTGCATCGCCGCGCTGAAGGCCGGCAAGCACGTCGCCTGCACCGTGCCGATGGCCACCACCGTCGAGGAATGCCGCGAGATTGTGGAACTGGTAAAGGAAACCGGCCTCAAATACATGATGATGGAAACCGTGGTCTATGCCCGCGAATTCCTCTTCATGAAGGAAATGTATGACAATGGCGAACTCGGCAAAGTACAGTTCCTCAAAGCCTCCCACCAGCAGGATATGGAAGGCTGGCCGGGCTACTGGCCCGGCCTGCCGCCGATGTTCTACGCCACCCACTGCGTCGGCCCCATCCTCGGGCTGACCGGCGGCGAGGCGGAATATGTGTCATGTTTCGGCTCCGGCACCATCGCCGAGGAAATGCACGAATGCTACGGCTCCACCTTCGCCATCGAGAGTTGCCATATCAAATTCAAGGACAGCGATCTATCCGCCCAGCTCCACCGCTCGCTTTTCGACGTGGCGCGGCAATACCGCGAATCGTTTGAAGTGTATGGCACGAAAAAGTCCGTGGAATGGCCGCTCATCGAGGGCAATCCGCTCGTCATCCATACCGCGAAAAAGCCCGAACCGGAAATCCCCGAAGAAGTGAAATGCCCGGACTTCGCCAAATATCTACCGGAGGAAATCCAAGGATTCACCACCGGCGGCGTCTATGGCGGCGATGGCAAGGAAGACCACCTTTCCTTCACCCAGGGTGGCGGTCACGGAGGCTCGCACCCGCACCTGACCCACCGCTTCATCGAGATGTTGCAAACCGGCAACGACGCCTATCCGAACGCCGTCGAGAGCGCGAACATCACCTGCACCGGCATCCTCGCCCACGAATCCGCCCTCAAAGGCGGCGAGATCGTCCGCCTGCCGGAGTGGACGCACCGCGGGTAACGTTTTAATTTCCAAACAAGCCGCATGCCGGAAATGGGGTGCGCTTCTTCGTCGGTGGATGTCGTGGCGGGACTTGCGACTCCGCTGGCGGGTTAGGGGACGACCGCATGCACCAGAAGGACGATTTCCCCTTTCGGGGGGTGGGATTGGAAATGGGCGAGGACTTCGGCGGCGGTGCCGCGGTGATAGGTTTCGAATTTCTTGGTGAGCTCGCGGGCGACGCAGGTGCGGGCGGCGGAGTTAATATCCGCTAGAATTTCGAGTGTGGAAACGATGCGGTGGGGGGATTCGAAGAAGATGCCGGTTTCGCCGGATTCGAGGGCGGCGGTTAAGGCGCTCCGGCGTTTGCCGGATTTCACCGAGAGAAATCCGCCGAAGCGGAAGGCATGGCAGGGAAAGCCGGAACCAATCAGCGCGGTGATGACGGCGGATGGGCCGGGCAGGACTTCGAAGGGCGTTTCCGTCTCGATGCACGCTTGCACGAGCCGATAGCCGGGATCGGAAATGCCCGGCATTCCCGCGTCGCTGATGACTGCCACCAATTCTCCGGCCCGCGCGGCGGCTACGATTTCCGGGGTGCGGCGGGTTTCGTTGTGCTCGTGCAGAGAGATCAGCGGTTTACCGGAAATGCCATGGTGCGCGAGCAACTGTCCAGAGTGCCGCGTGTCCTCGCAAGCAATCCGGTCCGCGGCGCGGAGAATTTCCAACGCGCGCAAGGTGATATCTCCCAGATTGCCAATCGGCGTGGGGACGAGGACGATGCGGCCGGGGGAATCCATAAGTTAGAAGAGGAAGAGTTTAATCACGGATCACACGGAATGAAAATGAGAGCTTCCATGTCTTGATTCTCGTTCGTCCCAGCTCTTTCAGATTTGGGTTCCGGCTTTGGGAAAAGAGAAGATTTTCAACCACAGATGAACAGGATGAACACCGATGAAGAGGGATGGGATCGAATCGCTGGGATTCCTTGTTTCCGGATGATTTGCGGAGCCTTTATGATTCTGCCATCAGCCTTTCCCGCTCCTCCTCGGAGATGAGCTGTGGTTTCCCGTCCTGGTCCACGCGGACGTTGGTCATTTGCCCGAAGGCTGCGATTTCTCCGGCGGCGTTGAGGATTTCGAAAGCCCAGGAAATGGAAGCTCCGCCGATGCGGGATATGCCTAGCACCACTTCGAAGCGGTCGCCGAAGACAAAGGGTTTCTTGAATTCGCAGCCGACTTTCACTCGCGGCCAGCCGCCTTGGCCGCGGGCGAAGACGAGGATGTCGCGGGATTTCAGGAAGGCATGCTCGGCGGCTTCCACATAGTGGAAAACGCTGGGGAAATGCATCCAGCCGCTGGCATCGGTATCGGCAAACGCGATTTCGCCAGAGTGCCGATAGACCGGATTTTCCATGACAGGAATCACTCGAACTTGCTGACGAGCACCGAGGCGTTGTGCCCGCCGAAGCCGAAGCTGTTGCTCAGGGCCACCTTGACTGGCAGCTCGCGCGCGACGTTCGGGACCACGTCCAGATCGCACTCGGGATCCTGATTTTCAATGTTGATGGTCGGCGGAATGACGCCTTCGCGGATGGCCATGACGCTGGCGATGAGTTCGATACCGCCGGCCGCGCCGAGCATGTGGCCCGTCATGGATTTGGTGGAGCTGACCATGAGGCCGTTCATGGCATAGTCGCCGAAAGCGCGCTTGATCGCCTTGGTTTCGGCGATGTCGCCGAGGCCGGTCGAGGTGGCGTGGGCGTTGAGGTATTGGACGTCCTCGGGATTTTTCCCGCCATGTTTGAGCGCCATTTCGATGGCATATGCCGGGCCGCTGCCATCAGGCGAGGGGGCGCTGAGGTGGTAGGCGTCCGCGCTGACGCCGTAGCCGATGAGCTCGGCGTAGATTTGCGCGCCGCGCTTTTTCGCGTGCTCGAGTTCCTCAATGACGACGACGCCGGCGCCCTCGCCCATGACAAATCCGTCGCGGCCGATGTCGAAGGGCCGGGACGCGCCCTCGGGATCGTTATTGCGCGTGCTGAGCGCCTTCATGCTGCCGAAGCCGGACAGGCCCATCGGCAGGACCGCCGCCTCCGCGCCGCCGCACAGTATGGCGTCCGCGTCGCCGAATTTGATGATCCGCCAGGCCTCGCCGATGTTGTGGTTCGAGGTGGCGCAGGCGGTGACGATGACCATGTTCGGCCCAAGCAGACCGAATTCCATGGAGATGATCCCGCTGGCGATGTTGGAAATCATCATGGGAATCGTGAACGGCGAGACGCGTTTCGGTCCCTTTTCGATGAAGGTCGAGTGCTCGCGCTCCAGCGTGGAAAGCCCGCCGATGCCGCTGCCGACCATTACGCCGAAGCGGCGGGGATCGATCTTTTCGAGGTCCATGCCGCAGTCCGCCATCGCCATTTTCGAGGCGGCCATGGCGTATTGCACGTAGCGATCGGAGCGGCGGGCGTCTTTGGGGACTTTGAAATAATCGTCCGCGCTGAAGTTCCGGACCTCTCCGGCGATTTTGCAATCGAAGGGTTCGGGATCGATGTTGGCGATCCTTGCAATACCGCTACGGCCCTCCTTCAAGCCGCTCCAAGTGCTCGTCAAGTCATTGCCTAGTGGTGAGATACAGCCGATTCCGGTGATGACGACTCGTCGTTCGTTCATAATTGAGTTGCGGACCGTGCCCCGCACCGGCAACCGGCGCAAGTCTCTTCATTCGAGACGGAAACCGGCGCATTGCGCCAGATAGAATGACACCGGGGAGCGTTTGAAAAATCCGCTTTGAGCGGTCGTTGCGTCAGAAAGAATGACACCGGATGAAAACACTATCCGGAATCATGAGCCAGACGAGCAAAGCACAATATTTGGAGA
>JBBSUD010000066.1:0-32013 GCA_038235225.1 Verrucomicrobiales bacterium | reverse complement strand
GCCCCTCTCCCCCACCGCCGCGCACTCCGCGTTTCGATTCAAACCCATTATTCCCTTCGCGTCCCTTCGCGACATTTGCGCGTTTGCGTTGAAATCATTCCCGCCTTCAATCTTCACCGCCAACCACTCCGCCTTCAACCGCTTCCCATGACATACCCGGCACGGCCGGTGCGCCATAAACTTCGCCAATTTCCGCCGCGTGATCTCTGATTTCGCCTCCAGATAGCGCGTCAAAACCAGTTCCGCATCCTCCCCGTCCCCCAGCAACTCCGGGTCGCAATACAACTCCGTTCCTAATCCCTCGCACGCCTCACAAGCCCCGATGTGCGAGTTGAAAGAAAAGTTCTTCGGTGACAACTCTTCCACCACAAACCCCGTCCGCGGATTTCTATAGCTCGTCTGAAATGACAAATCCCGCCAGGCATCCCCGCCCGGTTCCTGCACCGCCGCCCGCGCCTCCACTCCGCACAGCCGCAGCGCCGTTTCCACCGAATCCGCCAGGCGGCTTTCCACGCCGGGCCGGACCACAAACCGGTCCACCACAATCTCCACCGCCGCCGGAATCTCCGGCCAGCGCGCCGCCGCCTCCTCGATTTCCATAACATCCCCAGCCACCCGCACCCGGATGAATCCCTGCCGCTGCAAGTCACCTAACAAGCGCTCCGGCTCGCCCAATTCCTCCCGTGGCACCGGCGCCAGCAGCACCACCTTGCTCCCCTCCTCCAGCGCCGCCAGCGTCTCCACAATATCCGCCGCGCTCATCCGCTCCAGCCGCTCGCCCGTCACCGGATCGTGCGGAATCCCCGCCGCCGCCCACAGCACCCGCAGATAATCGTAAATCTCCGTCGCCGTCGCCACCGTCGAGCGCGGATTCAGACCGCCTGCCCGCTGCTCGATCGCGATCGCCGGGCTCAGCCCCTCGATCCCGTCCACATCCGGCTTCTCCAGTTGATCCAAGAACTGCCGCGCATACACGGAAAGCGATTCCACATATCTCCGCTGCCCCTCCGCATACAGCGTGTGAAACGCCAGCGACGATTTCCCCGATCCGCTAGGCCCCGTGATCACCACCAGCTTCCCCCGCGGGATTTCCACATCGATGTTCTTCAAATTGTGCTGCCGCGCCCCGCGGATCAGGATCGCACCATTTTCAAAATCGTTTCGTTTCGCACCCACGCCCCCACTCAAATCCCCCGCCCCACCCACCGCCAGCGCGGATTCCGCCAGAGCGGGAAATCCGGAAGTTGAAGCCGACAGTGCCAGAGCGACGGACTACCAATTTCCAAGATCCGCATCTCTCCCCATCCTCTTCATCCGCGGTCAAATTCTTCATTTTCAACTCCGGACCCCGAAAAACTCCAGCGCTTCTATCAGAATCTCCCGCAGCGACGCCATCAGTTCCTCCTTCGTCCGCTCCTGCGCATTCACACCCGGAATTTCCAGAATCCATCCCGCCCACCAATCGCCGTCCTGCTTGGTAATCGCTGTGAAGTTCGACTGCATTGCGGGCTCTGGCCTGCCTCTCCCCGTCGCGCAATCCCACAGAATCAGTCGATCGCAATCCGCAAGGACGGCTTGTCACCCCGAAGTCCGGTTTCCTAGCTTCGCTCATGCCCCGCCTCGCCCGCATTCTGCTCTGGCTCGCCATTTCCCTGCTTGCCGCGACCGCCATCGCCATCGCCGCATTCCAGCGCGGCGAGCCGGTCAATGCGCTCTGGCTCGTGGTCGCCGGCGTCTGCACCTTCGCCGTTTCCTACCGGTTCCACTCCGCCTGGCTGATGGCGAAAGTCCTCACCATCGACGACCGCCGCGCGCCCGCCGCCGTCACTCGCAGCGATGGCAAAGACTTCGTTCCCACGCCGAAATGGGTCGTCTTCGGCCATCATTTCGCCGCCATCGCCGGGCCGGGGCCGCTGGTCGGACCGGTGCTCGCCGCGCAGTTCGGCTACCTGCCCGGCACGCTCTGGATCCTTGTTGGCGCGACGCTGGGCGGCGGCGTGCATGACGCCATCATCCTTTTCGCCTCCATGCGGCGCGACGGGAAATCGCTCGGGCAAATGCTCAAGGAAGAACTTAACCCCGTCATCGGCCTTATCGCCATGATCAGCCTGCTGGCAATCATGACGGTGTTGTTAGCCGTGCTCGGCTTGGTCGTCGTCAAAGCCCTTGCGGAAAGCCCGTGGGGCCTGTTCACCATCGCCGCAACCATTCCTCTCGCCTTCGCAATGGGAATCATGATCAAGAGCGGAAAATTTAGTGTCACCGCCGCGTCCATCTTCGGCGTCATCGGTTTGCTCGCCGCCGTAGTCGGCGGGAAATACTTATCTCCCGGCCTAACCGCCGCGCTCACGCTGAAGTCCACCCAACTCGCCTGGGCCATCATGATCTATGGATTTGCCGCCAGCGTCCTGCCCGTCTGGATGCTGCTCGCGCCGCGCGATTACCTATCAACGTTTATGAAGCTCGGCACCGTGGCCATCCTCGGAATTTTCATCGTCATCCTGCATCCCCCGCTGCACATGCCGGCCATCACGCCTTTTGTAAATGGCGGCGGCTTCGTCGTGCCGGGACCGGTGTTTCCCTTTGTCTGCATCACCATCGCCTGCGGTGCCGTCAGCGGTTTCCACTCCCTCATCGCCTCCGGCACTACGCCCAAGCTGCTGGCCCGGGAGAAGGACATCCGCCTCATCGGCTACGGTGCCATGGTCGTGGAAATGCTGGTCGCGCTGATGGCAATCATCGCAGCCTGCGCCCTGCCGCCCGGCGAATATTTCGCCATCAATTCGCCCATCGATCCCAACAATGCCGCCGCCGTCACCGCCCAAATCGCGACCATCAATTCCTATGGTCCGCAATATGCCATCACTCTCGATCAAATGCATCAACTCGCCGCCGATCTCGGCGAGCCGCACATGATCGGGAAGGTCGGCGGCGCGCCCACCTTTGCCGTGGGCATGGCCAAGATGTTCGCAGAAGTCATCTCCGGGAAAACCGCGCTCTCGCTCTGGTATCATTTCGCCATCATGTTCGAGGCGCTATTCATCCTAACCACCCTCGACGCCGGCACCCGCGTCGGCCGTTTCATCCTCCAGGATCTGCTGGGAAACATTTCCCCCAAGCTCGCCAGCACCCGCTCATGGACAGGCAACATCCTCGCCACCGGCCTGCTTGTCTCCGCCTGGGGCTTCTTTCTCTATCAAGGCGCGCTCGATCCCGCCGGCATCGCCAAATCCCTCTGGCCCATCTTCGGCATTTCCAACCAGCTCCTCGCCGTCATCGCCTTCTGCCTCGGCACCGTCCTCCTCATCAAGATGGGAAAAACCCGCTACCTCTGGGTCACCGCCGTCCCCCTCCTCTTCCTCACCGTCGTCACTTTCACCGCCGGCTACCTGAAACTCTTCGACCCCGCCTCCCTCGGCTTCCTGCCGGAAATCGAAAAGCAGCAAAACCTCATCGCCACCGGCCTAACCGGCCCCGCCCTAACCGCCGCGAAAACCTCCCTCTTCAATGCCCGCCTCGACGTAGCCGTCACCGCCACCTTCCTACTCTTCGTAGCCCTCATCGTCCTCGGCACCGCCCGCGAATGCTGGCTCCTGCTCTCCAAAAGGAAGCCCATCGTCCTCCACGAAAGCCCCTACCAAGCCCTCCCCCCCGATTCCGCCACCTCAGCCAGCAGCGACATTCTTCCCACCAGCATTCTCTGATCCATCGGAGGACAGCGCCCAACCTTCCGACCTCCGGAACCTGCCACCGCCTGAGCCCCCAGCGACGCTTCCCCACGCCCGATAACCGCGGTTATACCTGGAAACTCCCATCTTCCACACCTCCTGAAAAGTAAGGATGTCCTAACATCACCTCCGAATTTGGTCCGCTTTCGGTGTTGCTAGACGCCCCGACGAACGCACAGCATCCGCAATCCAACTGCCGGTTCCATTTCCCCGGAGGCAAGTTTCCCGCAGCCAAAAAACCAGAATTTCCACCCGGATGTGTCCACAATATTCCAATCAGATTCGTCCGCAGCATGCAAGAAGCCATGTCCTCCTCCAGCAAGAAGCAACGTAACTTGCCCATTCACTATTGGTAAAGTATGGTCGGCGGACCCTCCATTCCAACCTCCCTGAAGAAAAATTAAATTTTTCCATCTGACCGCTTGCCATCTCCAGAAGTGCCTGATAGCTGATGAGAGATAAACCGCTTGGAAGCCCCCGCTCCATTCTGTTTTCCAAGCCCTCCCCGACCCGTTTCTCCCCGGCGACCCCCCGTTCGCAGCGTCGTCGGTTGCATCAAAGCTGTTCCCGCCATCAAAGGCGTAATCTCAATTTGATTCAATCATGAAATCACTTGATTCCCCCAAATCCATTAGAAAAAAATCAAGGAAAGTCCGCACGCCGATATCTAACGAACTCCAACTACCTTTAGCGAGCTAACGAGTCCTCCATCCTGTGACCTTTCCGCCTTAAGCGCCCTAATGATAATCTAAGACATTCATTTCTTCAATTGACCGACTAAAATCACAGAAAATAAAATCACTAATTCTATAACACAATCAAAACCATGTCCAAAAATTGCACTTACGAAAGCAAGACCTATTCTGACGGATCCCGAGTTTGTCAGGGCGGTGAAATACACCGTTGTGATGACGGAAGTTGGACCAACCTGCATTTTGCTTGCTCCCAAGCGAATGGAGAATTGATTCCCAACGACGAGATCAAACCGGAGATGCCTGAAGATCCAGGCTCTTAAAACTGCAATTCACTCGACTCGGACGATTTTGTTTGCATTAACCCAAACACCGTTCTTGCCTTCCAAGACCAAATCATAATCTTGGGATACAATGCGGTCGTTGTCCTTTGCGTGCCAATTTTCACATTTTCGGTCAAGGTCGCTGAATTGATTCAACCAAAATAAGCTCTGCTGTTATGCATCGAAGAATCTTTCTCAAATCCACCATAGCTGCTGCCACCTGGCCGATGGTATATGGCGATGGTGTATATCGAACTCGCAGCCGAAGAATAGCTCTTATTGGCGCAGGAGCATGGGGACGACTAATGATAAATCACATGTTAGCGGAACAAACCGTCAAACGGATTGCCGTCTGTGATATCGAAAAAGAACGAGCGAAAGAAGCAGCATCGTTTGTGATTTCGCGCGGCATTCCCTGCGATGTATTTTACGACCACCGACTATTGCTTCGTTCATTTCGACCAGATATTACTGTAATTGCTTCGCCTGACTACGTCAGATCCATTCATGCCGTTGACGCACTAGCTGCAGGATCTCATGTCTTTACGGGAGAGGCTGCTGGCCGCACAGCAGAGGAGTTGGTGGAGGTGGCAGCCGCGGCTCGCACGGCAGGGCGTAGGGTGCAAACCAGCCTAGGTCTTCGCAGCGACCCGCGATGCATTGCTGCTATTGACTTTCTTCTGGACGGACGGATCGGAGAGGTAAAGCATGTCCAGATTTTTTGCTATTCCAGTGGAGGACCCGCAGAGCAACAGGTAGCCGAAGGGATCGGAAGAGGCTGGCGGTGGGATTCAGCAAGAAGCAACGGCATTCTGGGCTCGGAGGGAACCCACTGGCTTGATCTGATTTCTTGGTGGCGGCGAGGCGAAGTTCCGCGTAGCGTGGTTTCTTTCGGAGAAGCCGTTCGTTGCACGCAATCTAGGTGGAGCACGACAGTGCCGATGAATGCGATCAATCAGGTAGCGGAATACGATTTCAGCAATCTCCGAGTAAATTGGAAACACCGTCATACACCTGCCGAGGAGTCCTACCAGACTTGTTGCGGAATCCAGTTCAACGGCCGTCTCGGGACGCTTTCCTATCAGCAAGGTGGACAGTGGCTGGTGAAGATTGGAAGACGTGAGACCTCCATAGAACGGATCGTTGGAGAAGATGCCGGACCTGCAGATCCACTGCTACGCACCTATACTGAATTTGTAGCCTCTACTAACGTAGGTCGCAGCAAATCTCTGGACATCGTGGACGCAAATCGTTCCGCCATGCTCGCATTTCATGCGATGGATTCATACCGAAACAGATGCAGAGTGTGGCCCGCAGATCTGGGTCGTGCATGACGGCTAGACTATCTCCTTGAATTCGTAGCATGAACGGCAGGCCGCTTCGGCAACCTATTAATCGCCTCATTCCAATCCAATTTTATGATCGTAGCGAAATTTATTTGGCAGGACCCAAATGGCGGAAGTCCAAAGGTTCAAAGATTGGGCAAGGAAGGCACCAATTTTCGACTGTTGGACGCGCCTCCGAAGACCGGTGAGATTGTTGAGTTCCAGCTTCTGGCAAATGGGAAGGCCGTCCTAAGGCTCGGCTGTTGCGGAGTGCGTATGTACAACGGTGATGAGCACTCCAATTCGGTTGGTTCAGGATTTGCCGACCGGGGGGGCGCGAAGGATCCGAAACACGGCTTTCATCCGAGAGACGATTTCAAAGCCGATAAATATCTTTTTTGGGTAGAAGTGGGAAAGATGTGGTACATCCGTGTCTTCAGCCCAAGTTTCCTGCTAAGTGATACCCAAGGGCGAGGCCATCGCTCGGTAGCCACACTGGAGTTCACGTTCATTGGGGCGCAACTCGATATAGTCTCGCTTCTTCCATGGGGACAGTTACAGGCAGGAACTTCAAAGATCGAAAAGCTCGACTGGCAGGTGCCCAAAAAGGTAGATCTGCAAACCGGAGCTGGCGTTGACGGTTTTCATAACGCGTTCACGAATATCAACCTCAAATTCCGGACGGTCACCGTGCGTCTTCCTCTTTCTTCCGCAGTAGAGAATGTCCTCGCTGTCAGGCCAACACCCGACGGAAATTCGACAACCCATGAGTCCCCCATGGTTCTCTCATGGGTCAAATCCGCCGGGTGGATCACCTTGAGAAGCACTCGGTCCTTCGAAGGGATCCCTGCAAGTGGGGTAGCTTTTCTCAGGAAAGGACGCTCAACCTTTACCCAGGAATGGAGTCCGGGCGTTTTCGACTCACCCCCCAAGTGGTCCCTAGCGATTCAGAATGGAAACGAAGCTCCTGATCAGTTGGACTATCTCGCATCCGTGGTGGGCGAGTCGGTGAAAGGCACGCCGCACCTGACATCAATGCCCCTATTCCGTAAGCCATCGGCGGACAACTTGGGGCGCAAGTTCAAGATCGAAGTGCAGCTTGTCGCACCAAGCCCGGAGTTGTCGCCGAACGATATGCATTTCGTGCCGATGTTGCCGGATCCTGAGAAGGTTGCAGTCAAGACCGTAATGAGCATGCCTGGGCTTAGGTCCACGGACGGATTCACCCCAGAGTTCGAGGCACCCTTCGCGATACGTGACCGCGGCGCATCGGTTTCTGAAAGGGTCGAAGGCCTCGCATACTACTGCGGTGTGTATCCAGCGAATTGGAGTGGAAAGTGGACTGAAAAGCAAAAGTGTCTCATAGGCTCACTAGCGCTGTGGATGGGCGGGAAAGAGGACTTTCCGGGCAAGGATAAGGAGGGCAATGTGGTAAAAATCACCTACTTCCTCACGCCCCTAAGTTATGCGGCAGATCTCTCGAAACGCGGCACGGGCGGAAAAATCCGCCTGCCGCGCTGCATCGGCTTCCAGGTCGGCGAGTCTGGCACCACTGGCTTCCTTGAGGATTCCGGCACGCTGGATCTTCCCGTCGTCCACGCCAAGCCAGAAGCGATTGAGTTAACCGGTGCGCAGAGCGACCTCTTGGAGGATACCCAGCCACCGCTGCTCATCCCGGTGGAGAAGAACGACAATGCCGGCGGGGCAATGCCAAATAAACTGTCTCTGCGCATGGCGGAGAGGCGGGTTCCCGGCTCGCCAGAGCGCATGTCCCTGCGGCTGGATTTCGCTGAGGTCCCGGTGAGGAAGAAGGAGCTGCCTTCCAACAAGATGCTCTATCTGGACCGGAGCCCCTTCTTGGTGGCGCTGTTGGACTTCGACCACCTCTACAATTTCGATTACCATGGCGGCAAGGAACTCGCCTACTGGACCACGGAGGGAGCACACCGCGGCTGGCAACTGCGCTGTACTTCGGAGCAGATCACGTTGTGGCTCCCGCCACAGGGTCTCGGCGAAGCGATGGAGAAGGACAGGCCTGGCGGGGGGAGGGACTATCCGGGAGACATCGGGGAAGAGGAATGCGCGTCGATCCGTTTCACACCGGCGGCCAGACTGGAGCTGAAGACCGGCGAACTGGCCAGGCGCTACGGTCTCTCGCCCACCTTTTTGCGCGATTTGTTAGGTGGGCTGAAGGATCACCGCCTGGTTGGTCTGCCCTTGAAGTCAGCGCGCTTCGAATTGCTCTACGGCCTCATGTTCGAGATCCGGGGAGTGCCGTGGTTGAGGGTGGCGGAGTTGTTCAGCCGACTCGGCCTGCCACCGCGGCCCTTGCCTAAGATCCCCAGATCATTGGATCACTCCGATGCCGCGTCCCTGATTGTATGGTCGGGCTTTCGCGAGGCATGGCAGAAACGGCTCGGCGCGATCAGCCGGCGGCTGGGTGTCTATGAGGTCTTCGATGACCGGCAGGAGGACTTCGATGAAAATGGCGAGCCCTTGGGCTTGGAACTGAGGGGCGATGCGACGAACCGCAATCTCCGTGCATGGCTGCGGAAGGATGCCGACCTGCAGCCGTCGTTTGAAAGGATGGATTCCGCAGCGAAGGAGGCCGTACCCTTGCCCTATGCGAAAGACGGCTTGGCAGGCAGCTATGCCTGGGCCTTCGAATCACGCCTACTTTACGAGGCGCTTGGGAATAACTACGTGGAAGCGAAGCAGGTTGATGCCTTTGAAGCCGTGATCTCACGCCTGTACTTTTCCGCCCTAGGCGGTTGGGGCACCCAGCAGGCGTCCTTCGACAATGGTCGTGCGATCATCGCCGTGACCGTCGAGATGGGGCGCGTCTCGGAACTTCGGGTAGAGCGGATTGGCCGGATCAAATGCACCTGCAATCGCGCCAAGCTGGTCACCGTCTTCCGCCGCACGGTCCTCGGATCCACCCAGTTCCATGACCAACAGGATGCGCAGCTCGGCCGCCCGATGTTGCGCAAGTTCGAGGAATACGTCGAGTTTCTGGAGAAACACCGGCCCTTGCCCGACCCGCAGACGCGAGCAGTGAACGCAAGGATGACGGGCTGCGTGACGGGTTGCTCCTGCGATGAGAAGATCCCCGTGGACAGCCGCTGGGGCAGGGATGTCTATCATCGCGATGGCACGCCGCACGGCTGGCGATTGCCGCTGATGGTGGCCGGTGCGAACAAAGGCATCTATGGCAAAGCGAACGTGCTGCTCCATGTGCATGCCGATCCGGCTACTGGTCATGCCGAAGAGACCGGTCGTGTGGTGAATCTGGAGAACCTTGAATTCTGGACCGATGTCACCCCAGGCCTCGGCGCGGATACCGACAAGTGGCCGATGGTATATCGATTGGACATCGGTGCCTTTAATCCTGCTCGCATCGATATTCGCGAGCCTCTGAAGGACAATCCCGTCGATCCAGCGAAGGGGATCTTTCACCAGAAGGGCATGGGCGCACCGGCAGTGCCGCGCGGCGCGGCAGAGTTCACCTTCCATCTCGAAGGCTTCACCCGCGGCGCGAATCTTATCGGCCACCTGTATGAAGATGTGGCGCAGGAGGCCTCGCCAAAGATTTCCTCGGTGCTCCGCACGGTAACGCTTTGCCGTGGCACGGTACCACCGCTACTGGAAGGTAAGTTGGGAAATTTCGCCGGGGCGTGGGACGATGTGCGTTCGGATGTGGAGAGCTTCGTCCACGCCTGCGAGGAGATCGTGTCCGGTGATCCGCTCGGCGGGGAGGACCTTGATAAACTCGCCGCCGTGACGTTGAAGCAATGGGATGAGCTCCTCGCTTCCAAGACCGCCGCCGGCCAAACCGTGAAGGATGTCATAGGGGAGATGAAAGGTGCGCTTGAGGCGGACTCAACAGCCATCGAGACGTGGGTGAAATCGCTGCGACGCGATCTTGAGTGGCGGCTGGAGCAGGGAAAGGAAATGCTGTGCCAGCAACTCGATCTCCTAGGGGAGAAACTGCCGGAACCCGCCAAGACCAGCCAATGGATCGATGAGAGCTTGGGGAAGGTCCAGGGAAGCATCTCCAGTTGGAAGACCGAGCTTTCCCTCCTGATCGGAAAGGAAAACGAAAGCGGTGTGGAAAAGGTGCTGGGGATCGCCAAAGCGATTGGAAGCCGGAAGGTAAATGTCGCGCAAGCGCAGGAGATGCTGGTTGCCTTGCACGCTGCGGTGGAGAAAAAGCTCACACAAGTGATTCGGAATAGCGCGACCGGTGCGGAACCCGCGCTTGCGACCCTCTTCGCGAAGCTGCGGCAATCGGCTCAGGAGGCCAAAAATGGCCTCGATATCACCGGCGACACAGTCCGGAAAGATGCGGAAATCCTCAAGGCGGCGGCAGAGACTTTGCAGGCGAAACTGCCTGACAAAGCCGACAAGCTGAAAGCGTGGCTGTTCGATATAGTAACCACCTGCCAGGAAATGGCAGAGTCAGGTGCCAATTCTGCCGCGAAACGCGCACAATATCTTCAGGGACGCATCGGCGAGATCGAAGGTGTTCTGCGTGCCGAAACGGATACCCTCCTGGAGGCAATCAAGGACAGCAAACTCGCGGTGTTGGAAAAGATCGATGGCCTGGAGGATGAGATCGCAGGTATTGGCAAGAAGATCGGGGACCTCCTCAACGCCGCAAAGACAGACTTCACCGAAATCCGGGAGAGATTTCAGAACATCAGCGACCGCGTCACATCGAGGATCTCCAATCTGGGAGGTCTCCTTCCTCCGGAAGGCGCGGTGGTTTCAGGTGCCCTCGAGGTATACCGTGCCTTCGGCAAGGTCCCTGCGGTCCCCATGCTCGAATTCGAGGAGATGGCCGGACTTGGCAAAGCTGAAGCTTTCCTGACGCGGCGCTTCCAGTCGGTGGCCTACGGCTTCAGTCCTGTGATCCAAGCTGGGGAAGCCGCCCGCAAGAACATGATGAAGCTTTACGAAAACCTCGCGGATCCGAAGCTGGCGCGCGAGGCCGCCGCCACGATCCGGAACTTCGTAAATGATGCAGGAAAGCTTGTGCGGATCGAACCCAGCGTAAAATCGCTGGTAGACCATGCCAAGAATACCGCAGGAGAGATCGTAAACGAGGCGCGCCTCAAGGCGGCGGCGCTCCAGACCCATGTCAACGAGATCACCGACCGTCTGGTCACCGATGCTGAGAAGGCGGCGGAGGCCCAACTCAAGGATTTGCTCCCGGATTTCGGTGGCCTGAAGCTGGAAAAACTGCTAGGCGCGGTGGGGGTCAGCGACAAATTCGCGGCGCGGCTAAAGCAGAAGACCATCACCACCCATGGCTTCGATGTCCAAACCATGAGCGGTTTCATCGACTGTAAAGTTGATGACCTGGAACTGGATGGTGAGCCGACCTTGTTCGCCTTCGGCCCGATGGCAATGCGTTTGAGCCGTCCAGTCTTGAGAAGCCACCTGCGGATTAACTCCGAACGCGGCTCAGTCGTCGGCAGGACCGAAGAGGGTGTCATCACCGCGGACTGGAACATGTGCTTCGGCGGCACTCCGATGGTGACCTTCCGCGAGGCGAAGCTGCGTTGCGTCAATGGCAATCTCTCGATGGACCTGGATCCATCGAAGCTTAAGATGAACGGGCTTCTGAACGCGATAAGCGACATGATCTCAGCCTCCGAAGCCGCGAATGGCGGAGGAGCGGCGGACGAAGAGGAGGAGAAGCCCTTCAGCGTCGGGGTCATCAATGAATTGCCCGCAGGCATCACGGCCTTCTGCCGCCTGCGGCTGACGCTACCGGATCTCGCGGCGGGAACCTTCGCGATGACAAATATCTCGCTGGGTGCTTACTTCGAGGTGTCCATCCGCCTGCCCGCGTTGGAACCCTTCGTCCCTCAAAACGAAATCGCTCCAGGCTTACCCGCGCCGAATCCCGGCGACAAAAAAGAGGCAGACAAACGCACTATTGACGACATCAATAACAACGAGCTAGTCGATCCGGATCTGCGACTGAATCCAATCGAGGGCGGAGGTTCCATGAGGCCTAAGCCGGTCGAGCGAGAGTCCGATGCCGGAATTCTGAATGGAGCCTTCTTCCGCATCGCCGCAGGGCTGAACATCTCCTCTCGCGAAGCACCCTTCAATATCACTGTTTTCATCCTCGGCGGTTGCGGATGGTTCATCCTCGATGTCGAATACATGGTGCCGCTGGGCAAGGGAAAGCCGCGGATGTCCTGCTACCTCAGTGCCGGCATAGGAGTTTCCGCCGGACTCGCGCTGAACCTAGGCTTCCTGAAAGGCGCGATCTTCGTAAGCCTGGCATTGGAAGGCGAGTGCCTGGTGAGGACGGGCCTACCGAACATGTACCGCTTTGGCGTCGTGCTCACCTTCGCCGGGCATGTCTCGGTTTGTTGCATAGCCAGCGCCAGTCTTGTGATCGTCCTCGCGGTCCGGTATGAAACGGGTGGCCAGCTCTCGGGCGAAGGATACGTGCGGCTCAAGATCAAGATTTGCTGGTGCTTCACGTTGAAAGTCAACCGCGGCTTTACTTACAAATTCGGCAAGGTGGAAAAAACCTCCTCCACCGAAACCTCTGGCCCGGATGGCAAGTCGCTCTCCCAAATGCGTGGCGAATCTGGGGAGCGTTATCTCGCGAGCGACTACGGATCTCCGGACGACCCGCTAAATTTGTGGGCCCTCGATCAGGACACGCTTCGCGAGGCAACCCACGCCGCCGCCATGTTTGCCTAACTCTTGCATTTAAATCCCTCTTCCCATTTTTCCCATGCCAGTTGCAGTTGAATTCACTTACATCGCCTCGGCGACCCCGCTTCCGGTTTACAAAACAGGAGAGCAGTTGTGGGCCTTCTGCATCCACACAGTGATGCGCACCGGGGACGGCACGCATCCCTTCAGCGAAACGAAGCTTCCCTGGAGTCCAGGCTTATGGAAGCAGCAGGGCGAAAAACTGCAACCACCCGCTTTCAAAGCTCTACTAATCGACGAGAACAATTTCCCGCTCCGTCAAAGGGCCACGCTCCCGCAACATAAACCGCAGGCGGATTCAATCCCGCTTCCCGACCCAAAGGGAGTCGACGCTATTCTAACATCGGAATGGCAGGACAAGGATACGAAGCTCTTCCAGAATCTCTTTACGCTGCCCGCCGATGAAACAAAGACCGAAGAAGACGAGATTGACAGCAAGCCAAGTGATCCGAATGTGAATGACCAATCCGGAAGCGCTTGGCTGGCCGCGCTGACGCAGCATAATTGGCCGGTGCCGCAGAGTTTAGCGCTGTCTATTTTCGTAAAGATACCAGAAGGGATCGAGTCATTCCCCGGTGAGAATAAACGCTTCGTGCTCATTCCAGATCGTGGAGAAATCTCGGAATTGATACTTTTGACGGACGATGAAGGAAAGAGATCCATCTGGGAGGTCAAATGGAAGAATGATCCAATTGCCTTCCGGATCGAGCACCACAAGAAAGTTCCCGGTTCGCTCTCGAGCACCTTCATTTCTCCCGCCGAGGTGCTGAACCTTCAACCGAACACCAGCCGCCCGTGGGCGGAGGAATTCCCTTTGCACTATGGTAAGGCGATGAACTTGCTCGATTGGTTCGCAGCCGCGCTGGATACCGAATTGGTGGACAAAACCGATG
The DNA here is from genome assembly GCA_038235225.1 of Verrucomicrobiales bacterium. Lineage (GTDB taxonomy): Bacteria > Verrucomicrobiota > Verrucomicrobiia > Verrucomicrobiales > Akkermansiaceae > Luteolibacter. The sequence continues at coordinate 18,308 of JBBSUD010000066.1, read as the reverse complement.
AGCAATACGATCTTGCGAAGAGCACCGCCTACGCTTTGTTGCATGCGCACGCGCATTCGGGAGATGCCCTCGGAGCTCTGGCCCCGGAGCTGACTCTTCCTGTCTTTCCTCTGAAGCCACTAAAGGAAGTCCTCTCAACGGTCATGCCCTCAGCGACTGTCTACAGTTTGGAAAAGTGGACGAATATCGTTAAAGGAGTGGTCGCCCGCCGGCAACCGAAAGAGGGCGAGACGGCCTCTTCCAAGAAGGAGGGTGCGGTAGCGCTGGTCCGCGACTTGGCACGGCTTGCAGATGATGACGATGCGCTTCTTGAGCTGTGGGCGAGCCAGTGGCTAGGAGTGTACGACAAGGAAAAGAAAAAGTGGATTCCGACCTACGATTTGGAGAAGGGCTTCGACGTGCAGCCTCTGAAACCGGTGGCCTCAGCGACCGGCAGACGGCTAGCTGAACACTATGGAGACCAAATTTCAACCTTGGTTTGGGACAAGGCAACTCAGGCCTTCAATGCAAAGGTGGATATGGCTAACGGATCAAAGCCATACGATCCGGTGGTCGCCGCAATTAAAGACGGATTCGAGCAGTGGCGGACTTATCGTGAGAATGCCAAGGAACTGGTTGCGCTGCCCCCAGGTGGATGGGTTCTGATCGAACTGGCCGCGAAACAGAAATTCCCATGGGTGGATGAAATGGTGGAACGCATCACCGGCGGTAGAGGGAAACCTCGGGATAAGAAAGGAGACAATCCCGGGGAATACGAGTTCCCTCCCACCTTTGATATTCATCCTCTGCTGGTCATGCCACCGCCACTCGATCTCTCCCAATTCCGCGGGTTGGCTGTTTTCTGCCGCATAGCGCAGCTCGGAACACATGGTGACGAAGACTGGAGATGCCTCACCATCGGCGGGATGAAATGCTTCTGGGAGAACAAGGGAGAAAAGCTGCGGCGGGTGGATTTCACCACGGATTCCGTCACCTCATTCACCGCCAACGAGAGTAATGGGATTAGGCAGGGCTATCTGAGCTATCGCATGTCACGAATCGGCATCTCCGCAGATGGTGAGGCCTTTCAGACGGTGCATCGTCCGGAGGGTGAGGCCTCAGCAAAGGACCAACAGAAGAAGAAAGGGGAGGACCGAAACCGCCGCTTTGTCAGCGTCGACCTTTTGCAGGATCACCCTTGGTTTCTCCTTCCGGGCCTGCGATTCTCGAAGGATCTGCGCTACGAATTCGCCTTTGCCGCGATCCATAACTCCGGGGCGTTGCCATCGGGTTTGGTGAGGAGCGAGAATGAAGTCTGCCTTCTGCCGGAGTACCCAAAAGGACTGAAAGTGCCGGAGAACCATCGGATCGCAAGGCCTTATCGTAGGCGGGTATCCGTGGGGCCGCCGCGCTTCCAAGTGGAGGTGGTAGGCCTGAAGGCAGGACAGCTCCCGCCAAAACCGGCTAGCATCTCTTTGCTGGCAGATGATCTCTTCAGCGGTGACCTGACCCACTCCGGTCCGCGAACGCCCGCGGCGCGTCCTCAAGTGATCTTCCTTCACGATGGTTTCGACGAACTCAAGTTGCAGATCGATGCACCATCGCTTGATCGTGATATCTGGCGGATCTGGAAGCTGGGCACCGGCTTGACCATCCAAGACCAGCTAAAGCTCCCGGTGATGACCCTATATGCGGCGGCCCGTCCGCCGGCCGAGAGGGATGCCCCACGTCTGACGCTATCCGATCCCGCAGTGTGTGGTATGCATTTCTCATTGTGCCGTGTCTTTCCCGCGCCCGCCGATGAAAATGGGGAAGACGGCGCCATGTTCGGTCATTATCAGCCGCTCTCCTTCGAGGCCGGTGACAAGCCTCCAGAACAAAACGATCTGACCAGCTTGGTTCCGTGGCAGCGCCGCTATCTGAATGAGAAGGTTACAGTGGGAGTTCCCGTGAGCGGAAATGCTCCGCTCCTGACGAAAAAGGATAACACTATTGAGATTCGCATTCCCCGCGGCCAGGTATGGGCGCTGAGGATTGCCCCCTGTATTTCATCGGCAGATATCGAGCGATTTGACATCTATCCTTGGGATCTAGGCGACAAGACTATGGGATCCTCCAGTCGCGATAGCGCGAAGCCAGCCGCGAAACGCGTGACAGTGCTGGATCCCGGCAAAGGAGGGAAGGTGGTCCGCATCAATCGTGCGGCGCTGAACTGGCGCGTGGAAGCCGCTCTCAGTAGCGCCGAACTTGCCGGGCAGATGCCGACGCAAGTAGAAATTTGGAATGCTCTAACACTGGCGCGATCCACCCGGTCGGCAACCAGTGCGGGAAGACTTCTTGCAATCTTGAAAATGCCGACTATGAAAGCCGAGACGGAAGCAGCCCTATATAAGTGGTGCTGGGTTTCCGGCTACCGCGTGGAAGTCCAGAAGTGGCGCTGGAATGGCCTGCCGCTAGGCGCTTGCGGTGATTGGAAGACGGCTGCGGAGAAGAATGGACAGGTCGGTATGCTCGGTCTTCTCGATCTGGCAGCGCGAGAGAAGGAAGACCATGGTGCCGTGCCGATCACCGACTATAAGAAGGCAGAGATCGCGGAAACACCCGGCTTCGGCGACCGCGATCTGAGTGACGTGGACCCTCAGGAAGGCAAGATCAACTACGCGCTGCCGCTGCTTGATTTGCCGGTCAAGGAAGTGCCGGAAACGGAAGTCTATCTCGAACAGGGTAGCGCGGAAAGCGAGCCGACCTACTATCGCGTGAAGATCGAGATATCCCACCGCTACCGGGACCTGGAGTCGGCGGCTGAGTTCAGTCGGGACTTGGCCCGCACTAGCAGCGCGAAGGATGACGACGCTACGGCGACGCCATGGAAGCGCATCATCCTAAAAGGTGTTGGGCAGGGGCCGGTCATCGCTCCACGGATCAAGATGATATTACCACTCATGGATTGCGATTCCAGCGATCCGAAGGCACGGCCAGGCGTAGTGGCGCTCACGCGCGAAACCATGCCCTCTCCCTTCCACCGGCTGGTGGCAACCCTCGAACTCGCGGAGCGCCGTAATTACGATCCACTAAGCGGCGACCTCGTGTCCGTTGATCTGCTCCACGAAATTGGGCCGGACCCGGTAACCTCGGGGAAAGGCTTCGGCAGTGCCCTCATAAAGGGATTGCGCGACTCGCGCCTCCTACCAGTCGCCGATGTACGGGATCCACGGGTGGCAGCCCAGGACGCGAACGAGGAATTCGTGGCTACCGCGAAGCAGAAATGGAAGGCAGCGATCACCGGCCAGGCCTTCGGGCTTACTTGGGAGCGCGAGGCAAATTCGCCGCTCTTCCCTCACTCGGGCTTCTTTTTCGACCTGCAGGAATTCGCCGACCAGGCAGGGCTGACCCGCGACCTCTTTCTCAAGGTGCTGGGTCACGACCTGATGGCGAAGCTCCGCTTTCACTGGGAGCTGGATGACCGAGCGATCTGGTGGCGCCGAGCAGAGGGAGTAGCGGTGGTCACTCCTCAAGCTGTGCTGAAGGGACCCGACACCGGACCATGGTGGGTGCGCTCGCTCTCCAGATTCCTCCCCGACCAGACGCAGGTAAAGGACATGCCAGGCTTCGAAAAAATGGCGTTCACCTATCGGGAAGTGGAAGAAAATGGGATTAAGACCGCCCGAATCGGGTTCGAGAACGCCGACAGCGTCAGGACCACTGTTAAGGTGCGCGCTCCTAAATACGAAAGCCTAAAAAAGGGAGAACTCTCCTCCGCATTGGTCTTCGTGACATGGGCGGACATTTTGGACGGATCCAGCGCCGCCGCCGCACGGGTGGTGACGGACGTGCAAATCGTCGATGCCCGGCTTCCTGGAGAGGATCCTCCCTTCACTCGGTCGATCTCCCTCATGCATCAGAAGCCCCCTGCCGCGATTTCCGGCGGGCAGTTCTTGCTTGTCCATTTCCGGGCAACCCCCAGCGAAGGGAGCCAAAAACTTCGTGAATGTCTTGAAGGCGTGGACCGGCACATTGAAAAAGGAAGATCTGGAAAAATTTGATATTCCTCCTGAGAATATGGAGACATTTTCTGGTTTCCTCTTCCCGGACAGTGGTTCAAAAGATGTCACGACCGACGCTCAGGCCATGGTTGTCCGAACTTCAGCCACGCTTTACCCAGTTTATAACCAATAGGGATATGACTCTGTTAATACCAACTCTAGCTTTTCTGGGGCCGATCGGAATCCCTGAACTCGGAATCATCCTCCTCATCATCCTCGTTCTTTTTGGAGGGAAGAAAATACCTCAGCTTGCACGGGCCGCGGGACAGAGTTTAAAACAGTTTAAGAAGGGGCGCCGGGAATCAGATGTAGGGCATAACGTAAATCATGAAGGGCGAGCCAGACAAGAATCAACGAATCCAGAAGACTAACATGAATCCTTTCCTGCTCGCTCCGATCCATTGCTATATAGCTGAATCACAGAAGCTGCGACACCAGAAAACATCTTGAACTTAGCCCCAAACTTAAACATTCACATAAAAACCAAATATACAAAATGAATAAAACACGAACACGCATTATCTTCTTTTCCTTTTTAGCGATCATATTCTCGCCAAGCATCGCCTTCGGTCAAATAAAGTATGAGAGCTTGGATAAGGCCTATGATAGGGAGGCTGCTCCCGATGGCTTTATAGAGTTTTCAAAGAAGCACGGAGTCGAAAACCCCAACACATGTGCTGTTCGTCTTTCTCACGGTCTTTTCAAGGTTGATGCCAGCTTCTTCAAAGACGTGAAAGCTCAATCCGGAATTGAGTGGTTGGGCCTAGTCGTTCGGGCCGACGACCTTGCAATTATTCTTAACAAGAAGATCAAAAAAGGAGTACTCATCAAGACCCAGCAAGATATCAAAAACAAGCGAGGGATCGTATTCTTCGACAAGTTGGAAGGGTGGTCGGGAGGGACCGGTCACATTTCCCTGTGGGATGGGAAGGCGGTAACCGATCAAAAGAAAGACGGCGGAAAGAACTTCTTTAGCCGAGGTGAGCGAATCTACTTCTGGCAGCTGGACTGAATTCCGCCTTCAAGGGCGCAGTAACTTATCTCGCATCCGGTCCTTCAATTCCTGCTTCATTAAAACCAGCGATAGATCTCGGAGCGGGGCATTGGTTTGCCCCGCTCCCGCCTACGAACCGTGCTAGCGGATCTCCCGCACACCTCAAGCGGTGATTTTTGGTTTCAGCGAATAGCCGACGGCATTGAGGAGATTCGAAAGAGCGGGATAGCCGGAGGTTTTAGGGGTGCCAGCGCAAAGGGAGGAGTGGAGGCTGGTGAGATAGGCTTCGACGGGATGCACGCGGGGAAGTGAAACAAGGCGGCGGGGGGTGTGGCAGCAACTATTTCGGAAGGCGGTGATTGGAGGGCTGGGAGTTTCGGAAGAGTGGTTGAATGGAGGATTTCACCATGCGTGGACCGCGCCGGGCTTGTGTTGGTGGGGGAGTTGGGGAGATTGGGGAATGAGCGCGGGCGATGGGGCGGGAGTTGGGGTGCGGTTTTGGAAACGGGGGGACGGGATGCGGGTGGCTTGGGAGGAGTTCGGGGATCCGGGGGGGCGGGTGGTGATGTATCATCATGGGTGGCCGAGCTCGCGGTTGCAGGCGCGGCTGGGGGACGCGATGGCGAGGGAGCTGGGGGTGCGGCTGGTGGCGATGGATCGACCGGGAATGGGACAATCGACGTTTGTGCGGGGACGGCGGTTGGCGGATTGGCCGGAATTGATGGCGGGATTTGCGGATCATCTGGGGATCGGGAGATTCGGACAAACCGGGGTGTCGGGCGGGGGGCCGTATGCGCTGGCGTGCGCGGCGGCGATGCCGGAACGGGTGACGCGGACCGCGGTGCTGGCCGGGGCGGTGCCGCTGGGAGGATTGGAGAATTTAGCGGGGCTGCACCCGGCGTATCGTGCGCTGATTCCGCTGAGGAAGCTGCCGGAGGAGTTGTTCACGCAGGGGCTGCGGCTGGCGTCGCGGTTGACGCGGGCGGCGCCCGGCAGCGCGCCGATGTCGTGGCTATTGCGCAGCGTGGCGGCGGAGGATCGGGAGCTGCTGCTGGGAGATCCGGAAATTTGGCCGGTGATCACGGAGAGTTTCCGGGAGGGGGTGCGGCAGGGCGGCGGCGGGATGCTGGCGGATGCGGAGGTGTATCTGCAACCGATGGGGTTCGATCCGGCGGGGGTGCGGGGGAAGCTCCGCTACTGGCACGGCGGCGAGGATCGGAATATCCCGGTGGGAATGGTGCGGGATTTTGTCGCGAAAATCCCGGGGGCGGAGCTGCGGGTGCGGGATTCAGCGGGACATTTCTCGATGGTGCTGGGTGGGATGAGGGAAGCGTTGAGATGGGTTTGTGAGGGTGCTGGTGACGGGGATGCGCTGGATTAACGAGGCAGGATTGCCCGCCGCGGTCGCCTGGTTTCCACTCGGGAACTGCATTCCGGTCGTTGGAAATATCGCATTCCCTCCACCTTCGCGCTTCTCACCGCGACCTGGGCACCTCCTCGCTTCGATTTCACCAATCACTTGATTCACACACACGCGATCCGCCCGGCAGCTTCGCCCGTGGCGAAGCTGGTGCCCATGACCCGGATCGAGGCCTGGGCGTCGTGGTCGGTGGAAATGCAGCGGCCGGCAACGAACAAATCCGGGATGCCTTGCGGTCGCAGGCAGCCGGGCGGGATGCCGGCGGGATGGCCGTTTTGGGGAAATCTCAGCTTCGGGCCGCGCGGATTCTCGCGGAATTCCATCGGCCAGGTGGCCAGCGCGATTTCGTCGTCGAAGCGCCGGCTGGCCAGCAAATCGGCGCCGGTGAGCACGGTTTCGCCGATCCAGCGGCGGCTTTCGCGGACGCCGGCCCGCATCGGCCAGTGGCTGATGTAGGCATTTTTCCAGATCGGCGAGCGCCCGGCCAGCCAGCCAATCACCGCCGACGCTGTTCGGCGGCCGGCTATTTCCAAACGTGTCAGGCAGGCGGGATCGAGCGGATCGTAATCCGCTAGCGCTTCCCCGCCTGCCAGATCCAGCGTGCCGAAGACCTCCCCCGCCCTGCCCGAGGCGCGGAACGCGAGCCCGAGCGCCGCGTCCGGCAGATCACCATTTCTCACGCCCTCCACGATCAGCCCGGCGGTCCGCAAGCGCGCCTCCTCCCCCAGCGGATCGTCCGCACGGATGCCGAAAACATATGCCGGGCGTTGCAGTCGCGGCGCTTCGGCCATTTCCGCGCCGCCGAGGAATCCCGCTACCACCGCGTCGCCGGACGCATCGATCAGCTTCCGCGCGGCCAGGATGTCGACGCCGCCCCGCCCCGCCACCTCGATCCGCCAGGCGTCGCCGCGGGAAATCCCGATGACCTCCGAGTGCAGCCGCAGTTCCAGCGATTTCTCCGCCGCCACCAGCTCGTCCGCGATCCGCACGAACTCCACCGGATGCTGCGGCAGCACGTCCACCCGGCCCATCCGCACCGGGCCGATGCCCGTGGCGGCAATCATCCGGGCCGCCATTTCCGCGGGAAATCCGGGATTCGCCAGCACCGCATCCGGCCCATTTCCCAGCAGATAGAGGCCGCAAAACGTATGCACCAGCGACGCCGTGCCCATCCCGCCAAGGCAGCCGTGGCGCTCGATCAGCACGACCCGCGCCCCCGTCCGCGCCGCCGTCACCGCGGCGGCAAGTCCCGCGCGTCCTCCGCCGACGATCGCCACGTCGAAGGAAGCGCGCGCCAGCTTCATGCCAATTTTGAGGCAATGAGCGCCGCCAGCGTCGCGGGCGTCGCGAGATTTTCGCGGGTTAGATCGTCCGGCGTTAGCTCGACTTCAAAGCGGTCCTCAACCGCCACCACCAACTGCATCACCGCCATCGAGTCCATGCCCGCGGCCGGCAGATCCCCGTCTTCCGGGAAATCCCAGTCCAATTCCATGACCCCTTCGTCATTCAACCAGTCGATCAATTCCACGGGGGTCGGTGCGTTCTTCTTCGAAACTGCCATGCGGGGAAAACGGTGCGACGCCGGTTCCGGGGCATCAAGGGGAAATCGGGTGGAATTTCGGGGCGAGCGTTTCTGATGCGCCCGGACAGCCAGTTAGAGGAAATCCCGGGGCAATCTTAGAGCACGCCCGGACCCTCGTACGGGAAAACATGAGGGGTCGGTTTCAATCTTCCATGTCGCGCAAATCAAACCACTGCATTCCCGTGGAGCTCGCCGATTTTCATGTTCCATCCGGGGATGGTTTCGAGGGCGTCGCGCAACCGCGAAAGCCCCCTATGAAAGCGCGTCTTCCAGCGACCTTTCAGGCCGCGACAGGTTGAGCTAACAGTCCCCGGGCTGAAGCCCGGGGCTTTGATCCATCAGGCTTTCAGCCTGCAAGTGCGGTCCTGAAAGGATCGTCGAACCAAGGGCGGGCATTCAGGCCTAGAGATGTATTCCATCTGTTTCCGCCCAGCAGGGGTAACCGCATCTGCGAACATTCCGCTAGAACTCCACCGATTCTCCGAGTTTGGCGATTTCCACTTTGCCTTGGTGGATGGGTTCGAGGGCATCGCGCAGATGGGCGGCGCTGTCGGGTTCGCCGTGGACGAGCCAGACGCGGGATTTCGGGCCGCCGGTGCGGTTGAAATAGTCAAGGAGTTCGGAGTGGTCGGCGTGGCCGGAGAAGGAATCGATGATTTCGATTTTCGCGCGAACCTTGTATTGGCGGCCGAAAATGGGGACCTCGCGCTGGCCATCGCGGATGCGGCGGCCGAGCGTATTTTCCGCGCAATAACCGACGAAGAGGACGGTGGCTTTGGAATCGCCGATGTTGTTTTTCAAATGATGGAGAATCCTGCCGGCCTCGCACATGCCGGAGGCGGAAATGATGATGGCCACGCCTTCGATCTCGTTGAGCGCTTTGGAGCCGTTCACCGAGCGAACAAGGGTGAGATCCTCGAAACCAAACGGGTTTTGTTTGTGAAAAAGGGCTTCATATACCTCGTCGTTGAATGCGTCCGGATGGAGCCGGTAGATTTCGGTGGCGCTGACGGCGAGCGGGCTGTCCACATAGACCGGAATGTGCGGGATTTCGTTTCTCTCGAACAATTCGTGCAATACGAAAAGGATTTGCTGGGTGCGCTCGACGGCGAAGGCGGGGATGAGGATTTTGCCACCGCGCTTGATGGCATCGCGAATGATTTCCCCGAAGCGCGCGCCGTAGCCAGGCGGCGCTTCGTGCTCGCGGCCGCCGTAGGTGCTTTCCATCAGCAGGAAATCGACATCGGGCACGGCGACGGGATCGCGCAGCACTTCATTGCCACCGCGGCCGACATCGCCGGAGAAGAGGAAACGCTTCTTTTTTCCATCCGCCTTGTCATGGATTTCCAACAATACCTGCGCGCTTCCCAAGATATGTCCGGCATCGACGAAAGTGACGGAGACGCCGTCAATTACCGGCATCGGGCGGTCGTAGCTGACGGTGACGAACTGGCGGAGGCAATGCTCGGCATCCTGCTCATTGTATAATGGTTCGACCGGCTGGAGGCCTTCGCGCTCGCGGTGTTTGTTGACCCAGTCGATGTCCCCTTCCTGGATGCGGGCGGAATCGCCGAGCATGATTTGGCAGAGATCGCGGGTGGCGTGGGTGGTATAGATGTTGCCAGTGAATCCGCGTTTCGTCAGGTTGGGGAGATTGCCGCTGTGGTCGATGTGGGCGTGGGAAAGGATGACCGCGTCGATGGATTTGGGATCGAAGAGCGGGAAGCAGCAATTGATATCATAGGCATCCTTGCGGGAGCCTTGATAGAGTCCGCAATCGAGGAGGATGCGCTTGCCGTTGATTTCCAGAAGATGTTGGGAGCCGGTGGTGGTGCCGGCGGCGCCGCAGAATTTGAGTTTCATGAGTTGGTGGAGTTGATGATACGGGAGAATCGGGAGTTATGGGAAGAAGAGGGATGCTGGGTTTATTCCGGCTTTCCGAGCGTGTGGGAAAAGACCGCGGAATCGCGGCCGCTGGCTTCGAATTGCGCGCGGCGGTTGATGGGAAGGTCGGTCACCGTGGCGCTGTCATAGCCGAGTTTCCGGGTGAAGAAATCGGCGGCGCGGTTGCTGAGCGCGAAGACGCGGGGAATGCGCTTTTCCATGGCGACCCGCTCGGCGTGCTTTACCAGATCGTAGCCATAGCCGCGGCCTTCGTGGGCCTGCTTGACATACAGGCACGCGACCTCGGCGCAGTCTTCCGCGCGGTATTCGTGCAAGGCGACGCAGCCTACCACATTGTCATCGATTGCCATAACATGGAAATCCCCGATGCGGGACTGGATGTCCTCATAAGTGCGCTCCACCAATTTCGTGCGCCGCACGGAGCGGCCGATCATTCCTAACAACTCCGGTATATCTTCCTCGCGCAGCGCCCGGATGAGGCGGTAGCTATCGGCGTGGACCATGGTGCCGACGCCTTCATTGGAAAACAGTTCCTCCACGAGCACGCCCTGGCGGCGGCCGTTGAGGACGTGGACGCGCGGCACGCCGAGCCGGCACGCTTCGGCGGCGGCGCGGAGGAGCGCGGCGCTGGCGGAATCGGTGGAATTGGCGAGTTCGCACGCTTCGGCAGCGCGGATGGCGTGGGCGGGCGCGCCATCGATGAGGATGGCCTCTTCGAGCAACGTGATGATTTTCGCGACGCCGAGGTTTTTGGCGAAATCGACCACGGGGAAATCGAGCGGGCCGGTGGCGGAGGCGTCGATGACGGCGGATTGCCCACGGCCGAGGATTTCCAGCGTCTCGCGGACGGCGAGCGGGTCGCCGATCGGCCGGGAGACGCGGGCGGCCATGATTTCGCACTCGAGCGTCCAATCGTAGAGATCTTTCAAATCGCCGCCGAGCACGCCGAGGACAAGCTTCACGCCGAGGTCTTCGAGGACGGCGAGGTCGAGCAGGCTTTCGGCGACGGCCGGCTCGGGGAGGATTCCAGACTCAATGAGCACGAGGAAAATCTTCCCGCGGAACTGCGGAATATACTGCAAAACCTCCCGAACGTCACTTTGGCGCGCCACGCCCGCTACCTACCAGACCTGCGGCGGGCTGCAAGTCCGGCCGGTTTCGAGAAAAAACCCGGGCTGAATTTCAGGGCTTGGTTCCTTCGGCTTTCAGCCCGGATTTATGGCTGCGCAAATGAGAGGGGCAACGGGAGTCATCGACTCGGCGGGGCGGGATTTGCGCAGAAAACTTCGCCGGATTTTCCACGCGGAGCGCGGGCCGGGTTTCCGCTTGCGCGGGTTGGTGGCGAGGGCTATCGCCGCCGCATGAACTGGCGGACGGCTTGGATGTGGGGGAGCTTGGGAGTGCTGGCGATTTCCAGTTGTGAGAAAAAACCGGCGGAGGTCACGGTGACGGAAACCCGCCCGCTGACGACCCGGGACGGCGCGCCAAAGCTCTTCGCCACCAGCGACGAGCGATTTCTCAACACGCAGGCCGGCCCCGTCACGGGCGACCCGCCGATGGACTGGAAAGCGCTGCCGCCCAGCGAGTTCCGCCTGCTGAACTACCGCTTTGGCAAAAGCGGCACCGGCGAGGTCTGGGTCTCGCTGTCCAGCGGCACCGTGCTGGCGAACGCGAACCGCTGGCTCGGCCAGTTCAAGTCCGAGGCGCTGGATGAGGCAGGCCTGGCGAAGCTGCCGCGGGTGAAAATCGCCGGGACGACCGGCGTGTGGGTCGCCGCGACGGGCGAATACGGCGGCATGGGCCAGTCGGCATCGCCGGGATTCGCGCTGGCCGGAGTGGTCGCGCAGGTCGGCCAACAGATTCTCACGGTGAAAATGATCGGCCCGGAAGCGGAGGTGGCGGCGGCGAAACCGCAGCTCGAAGCCTTCGCCGCGAGCCTCCGCATGGCTGAATGATCCCCCGCCGGTTTCCCGTAGCCGCGCCCCGCCGAACGCCTTCCGATTCGCACATGGAAATTACAGACCCGCCAGCTCCCGCCCGACCACCGAGGTCCATCGCTGGAAAAATCTATGACATTCTCTCCGGATTCGGCGTGGCAACGGTCTCGTTGCTGTTACTCGGGCTGCTGACTTGGTTCGCTACGCTGGAGCAGATCGACCACGGCCTGCAGCCGACGCTGCACAAGTATTTCGACCCCTCGTCGTGGTGGCTGATGCCGCAGATCAACGGCAAAACCGTGTGGCTGCCGCTGCCCGGCGGCTACTGGACGTGCGTGGTTTTGCTGGTGAATCTCGTCCTTGGCGGCCTCGTCCGCATCCGCAAGGGCTGGCGGCACTACGGCAACCTCATCGCGCATTTCGGCATCGTGTTCCTGCTCGTGGGCGGCGGGGTGACGCACCATTTCTCCGAGCGAGGGAACATGGCGGTTTACGAAAACCAGACCAGCGACGTGGCGGAGGATTACTTCGAATACGTCGTGGAAGTCGCGGAAATCCAGGACGGCAAGGCCAAGGACATCCACGTCATCCGCGGGAAATTTCTCCAAGACCTCGGCGGCGGCGGCATCCGCACGTTCCGTCTGCCGGATTTCCCCTTCGATGTGCAGCTCACCGGCTACATGAAGAACGCGGTGCCGGTCCCCGAGGCCGCGCGCGAGCCGATCGCCGGCCAGCGCGTCGTGGACGGCTATTTCCTCGCAGAAAAGCCCGAGGGCGCCAAGGCCGAGGCCGCCGAGCTATTCACCGCCGGCTGCTACGGCCGGGTGCTGGAGGGCGGCGGGGAGAAGGGCGCGCCGTTCATCCTGTGGGGCGGCAGCTTCGATCCGCTCACGCTGCGGCAGGATGGCCGGATTTTCACCATCGACATGCACAAGCGCTACTGGCCGATGCCCTTCAAGGTGAAGGTGAACAAGTTCACCGCGGATTTCCACCCCGGCACCTCGCGGCCCGCGAAATTTGTCAGCCAGGTCACGCGAATCGAGAACGGCTCGCAGGCCGACTACACCATCCAGATGAACGAGCCGATGCGCTATGAGGGGCTCACCTTTTTCCAAGCCAGCTACGGCCCGCAGGGCGCACGGCCGGGCGAGAAAATGTTCACGGTATTTGAAGTGGTGAAGAACCCCGCCGACCAGTGGCCGAAATACAGCCTCTGGGTCGTGGCATTCGGCCTGGCGGTCACCTTTCTCATCAAGCTCGGGTCGTTCCTCGGCCTGTTTGGCAGCAGGAAATCCAAATGAAAACCAACCATTCCTCGATCGGCCGCTGGGTCGCCGCGGCGCTCGCGCTGGGCGTGCTGGGCGTCATTTTCTTTAATCTCATCAAGGACGTCATGCCCAAGGGCGAAGTCCGCAAGGTGGCGGATTACCAACCGTGGAGCGCGGAAACCGTGCGGGTGGCCGAGGCGATTCCCGTCCAGGACGGCGGTCGCGTGAAGCCGCTCTCGACCTACGCCGGATTCACCATGCTCGGCCTGCATGGCGCGCGCTCGATGGAAATCGCGGACAAATCGGGCACCGAATTCAAGATTTCCCCGACCGAGTGGCTGCTCGACACGCTCTATCGCCCGCAGCTCGCCGTGCAGATGCCGACCTTCCGGATCGACAATTCCGCGGTGCTCGAAGCGATCGGCGTGAAGCCCAAGGGCAAGCGCGATCGCTACAGTTATTCCGACCTCCAGTCCGGCCGCCCGAAGCTCTTAGAACTGGCCAAGACCTACTCGGCGATTCCCTCGGAAAAGCAGGATCCTCTGCAATCCCAGACGCTCGCGCTGGAGACGAACGTCCAGGAATACGAGAGCCTCCTCGGCTATTTCTACTTCGCCCGGAACGGCGTCGTCCTGCGCGATACCGGCACAGCCGGCCAGCCGGACCGGCGCGCGAATTTCAGCGCCGTCATGGCCAGCGCCCCGGAACTCCGGCGCCAGCTCGCGGCCTCCAGCCAGGCAAACACGCCAATGGAACCCCGCATCCAGGACCTCCTCCAGCAGGCGCAGGATGCTGCCAATTACGCCCGCGCCGGACTCTTTCCCCTACCGCCGGAAAATCCGAAACAGGAAAAATGGCTCAGCGCCGGCGACGAAATCTACAGCACCCTCACCGAGGGCACGCCCGCCCCGGAGCTCGCCATGGGCGACATGGCCGCGCTCGAAATGACCGCCCAGACCGCTGCGCTCAAGGAGGCGGATTTCCGCAAATCCCTCACCAGCTTGCGCGACCGCATCGCCGCCCGCGCTACAGCCCGCGGCGAGGGCAAGCACGTCGCCCTCGAGGCGGATTTCTACCGCCGGAACTGGTTTCTCAACGCCCTGGGATTCTTCATTCTCGGCACGCTCGGCTCCTTCGCCATGCTCGCCGTCCGTAAGGGCCGCGCCGCGAAAATCCTCTCGTGGGCCACGCTTGGAGCCACCGCCACCGGCCTGGCGATGTGCATCATCGCGATCGTTATTCGCTGCATCATCATGCGCCGCCCGCCGGTGGGTAATCTTTACGACACCATCATTTTCATCGCCACTACTGTCGTTCTGGTCGCGCTGTTGGTCGAGTCGATGACCCGCCGCCGCTTCGCCTTGGCCATCGCGCCGGTGCTCGGCGCCTTGCTGATCATCCTCGCCCGGCGCTTCGAAGTCGGCGATGCCAAGGACAATATGGACCCGCTCGTGGCCGTGCTGAATTCCAACTATTGGCTCACCATCCACGTACTCACCATCACGCTCGGCTACGCGGCCGGCCTGTTCAGCGCCTTCCTCGCTTTCATCTATCTGCTCATGCGCGGCCTGCGCCTCGTCGATGACGACCGGGAAATCCGCCGCTCCCTGACGAAGGCCGTCTATGGCATGGTCTGCCTCACGCTCTTCCTTTCGCTCGTAGGCACCGTCCTCGGCGGCATTTGGGCGAATGATTCCTGGGGCCGCTTCTGGGGCTGGGATCCCAAGGAAAACGGCGCCCTCCTTATTGTGCTTTGGACGCTTTCCATCCTCCACGCCCGGCTCGGCGGCTACATCCGCGAATGGGGCCTGCACCTCGCCGCCATCTTCACCGCCGCCGTCGTCACCTTCTCGTGGTGGCACGTGAATTTCCTCGGCGTCGGCCTGCACAGCTATGGCTTCGCCACCGAGAAGGACTCGCTCTGGATCTTCTATAAAATGATCCTTGGCATTCTCGTGCTCGGCTTCATCGCCCGCGCCGCAGATGTCCACGGGAAATCCGCCCCCCGCCCCAAGCGCCCGCCCCCGCACCCGGAAGCCGAGCCGCAGGCATATTGAGGGAGTGCGGGATCAACCCCCGCGCCGGGCCCGTCTGGCATATCCGCAAAAGTTTGCCAGCACCGGGAAAGATAGGAATTATTGCGTCGTGAACATGAGCGACTGGCCAATTCCAGCAATACTTGAAGTGCGCGAGGCCGTCGTCCGAAAGATGATCCAAGGGACGGGGAATCTTTCGATGGGTCCAGGACGTTCGAATGTGTATAACTGTGCGGTTGAAAATGGCGGAGGAACCGTCCCCCTTCCGCACTTGGATGCTACCGATCCCAAGCGGCGGGCTAATGTATAGCGGTGCCAGCGCAAGCGCAGTCAGAAGCTGTTAGTGAAGGTCGAGTGGGACGAGGCGGAAAGCTGGCTAACCGCTGTTCCAGATGTCCGATGGAGAAAAGAACACAATATACTCGACCAGAGTGCTCCTACTGGGAACTACTGAGGCAAATGAATTATGAAAAAATTCAGCTTTAAACCCGTAGGAATATTCCTTTTCCTCCTGTTTATACGGGAGGTCCGGGCAAACACGCGCGACAATTGGAAAGCGGAGTTTCAATCAATGATCGAAACCGTCAAGCAGCATCCCACCAAAGATCGGATGATGGCTTTGGCAAAAACTATCAGTGGAAACAATCGATACGCCCACCTGCTGGATGCCGAGCAGTTGGAACTGAGCGAAAAGGCGAGAGTCACGTTGTGCAAGATTCCAAATCATGCCCGCTACTTCGGGGAAGAGATCAAGCGGATGCAGAAGGAGGTTGCTGACAATCCGGCGAAGATCGGACTGCTGTTCGATTACAATAACGACCGCGCCGAGGATTTCCGCATCCTGGCCCAGCTTCCGAGTCCCGAAACCGTGGCGGTGCTTGGGGAATTTCTCTCCGACGATATCGACACTCCGTCGGTGCGGATTTCGCCGGGCAGCGACTGGGGTGAAAATCCGCCCGCGAATTCTTATGCCTCGGCCTGCATGATAACCATTCTGGGCCTTCGCGATTCGCCGGTGGCTGCCGGGGGGATGGAAGGAATTGAAGGAGTGGTGGACAAACGACCCAGGAACCTGGCCAAAATTCGCGGGTGGTGGGAGGAGGTGAAATCGGGAGAACGCCCGTTCTCGTTCCTCGGGCAGGCGGTGGAATACCGTTTCCTGCCGGATGGAACTTGGGAAACGCTCGCAATTGCAGACCCGCCGGACGACGCGCCGCCAATGCCGGTGCGGAAAGATTGGGAGGTGAAACCCGCCGCGCCGCCCACGGTGGCGGAACCTGCCGATCCGGTCTGGCCTTGGGTTTTTGGCGCGAGCGCACTTATCGGCGGACTTGCTTTGGCAATCCGGAAGTGGCGATCCTGAGCCGGTGAAATCCGTTTTCTCTCATGCGCTTCTGGTTCTCGCGCTGGTGTTGACTTGCCAAGCGATACATCCCCTCGCGGTGGAAGCCTATCGCGACAGAGCGCGGAAAGCCATTGCCTCTCCCACTCGGGAAAATGTTCTCGAACTGGGAACCACTTTGGCAGCCTTGCACCGGAATTTCCACCCCGGCGACCCGGTTGAAATAGCTCTGTCCGCCGAACTCAAACAAAGCCTGCTTTCGATCGACGGGTTTGCCCGGATTTATCGTAACGCGATCGAGGACGAGCGCGTGCTCATCGCCGGTCTGCCGCCGCGCGATCCAAGACGGGGAGGTTACAACCATTTGCGCCGCGATATCTTGAGGGGGATCCTGCCTCTTCTACCAACCCCGGAGTCGATCAGGATCTTGGGGGACTATCTGGACGACGAAAGGGATCCTCTGCCTCCACCCTCGCCATCGCAAGATTGGGATGACCTTCCGCCCAATGCGGAATTGGCATCCGAGTCGCTCATGGAAATCGGGCTGAGAGATCCACCGGTGCGGAAGTCCCTGTGGCCACACGCCGACACGCTTGAACGACAGAGGAAATGGTATGCGGAGGTGAAGTCCGGGAAGCGCACGTTCTCTTTCGAAGGGGAGGCGGTGGAATACCGGTTCCGTCCCGACGGGACATGGGAAACGCTGGCGATGGCAAATCCGCCCGACGACGCGCCGCCCTTGCCGGAGCCGAAAGAGCGGCAGGCGAAAACGCGTCCGGCGAAACCTGCGGTGCGGCCCACGGTGGCGGGACCTTCGGCTCCGGTTTGGCGGTGGGGATTTGGGGCGGTGGTATTGTTTGTCGGGGTTGGGTGGATGATTTGGAAGCGGTGGGGGTGAATTTTTGGGGACGATTCGGGGCTTGGCGGATGCAATCCGCCGCCACGGTGGGAGTGGTTTCGCATTGCCGCGCCGGGCACTCTGGCGATGCTCTGCGGGTATGGCGGATCGCGAGTTTTTGGGTTGGGAAAGGCCGCTTTTGGGCGGCTTGGTGGATTGGTTTTTGGCGCGGCGGGACGCGCTGCCGGGGATGCTGGTTGTCGTCCCGACGGCGGAAAGCGGCAGGCGGCTGCGCGAGGCATTGGCGGAACAAGCGGGCGCTTTGCTTTCGCCGCGGGTGACGACGCCGGGCTGGTTTCTCAAGGCGCGGGACGCGGAGGCGGCACCGGATTGGGCCGAGCGGGTGGCGTGGGCGGAGGTGCTGGAAGGCGTGGCGGATTGGGCGGATTTCACGGCGATTTTCCCGGGGAAACCGGAGGCGGATGGCGGTTGGGCGGCGGCGCTGGCTGCGGAAATGGTCCGGCTGCGGCGCGCCCTCCAGGACAACGGCCTGCCGCTCGCGGTGGCGGCGGCAAAGCTGGCGATTTCCCCGGAGGCGGACCGTTGGCAGGCGTTGGCGAAGCTGGAGGGCCGGGTCGAGCGGACACTGGATGACTGGGGATTCCGCAGCCGCAGCCGGATTCTGGCGGAGGGGCTGGAAATGCCGGCGGGCATTGGGGAGATCGTGCTGGCGGGCGTGCCGGAAATGCCGCCGCTGGTCGAGCGGGCGTGGCTGGCGTGGCCGGGGAAATTGACCGTGCTGATCGGCGCGCCGGAGTCGGAGGCGGCGCATTTTTCCCCGCTCGGCAGGCCGCTGGCGGATTGGAACGAGCGGGCTCTGCCGTGGCCGAATGGGAAGGTGCAAGTGCTGGCCGACCCGCGGCAACAGGCAGCGGAAGCGGTGCGGATGATCGGGGAAATCGGG
>JBBSUD010000065.1:0-32391 GCA_038235225.1 Verrucomicrobiales bacterium | reverse complement strand
TGCCCTTGAACATGCCGGTGAGGGCCAGCAGCCCCGCTTGCCGCAGCCGTGCGTCCTCGGATTTCAGGAGCGGAACGATCAACTCCACCTTGCCGCGCTTGACGACTTGATCCATCGCCATACTGCGCAGGTCGTATTCGGGGTGCTGAAGATATCGGAGCAGGGTTTCATCCGTCAGATTCGGAGCGTTGAGTTTCGCGCCGACGAGAGCCGAAGAGTCCGTTTCGACCCTCTCATTCTTGAGATCCTCCGCGGTGAGTGGACCGCCGGGGATGGGATCGTTGGATTGGAAGATGTCATCGGCCGCATTTCCCCAAGGTCGTGGCAGCGGCATGCTCTTGGCCCATCTGCTCCGGGGGGCACCGAAGAGTTGAAGCTGTTTGCGGGGATAGGTGTAGGTCAGGGCGAAATAGGTGCCCCATGCCATGTTGTCCTCGGTGGCGGAGCGGTCATAGCGGTCGTCCATACCCGCGATGCCGATGCTGCCGTCGAACCGGCGCGAGAGGTCCATGACCCAGCGCCGGGTGTCGAGGTACGAGCGGTAGGGCACGGGGCGCTTCTCGCGCATCTGGCTGATGGCGGAATGGTGCCAGATTTCACCCATCCCGCCGCCGGTGTGGGCGGCGTGGAACCAGTTGGTGGCGTAAAAGGCTTTGGTCGCGGAATTGTCACGCGCCTTGGCAAAGATGGATTTTTCGCCCTCCGGCGCAATCATCGCCGCCGCTCCGAGGCCGAATGCAAGGCTGCTGGTCTTGCCGTTGTCGCGGAAACCACCCTCGGGCAAGTTGGTGCCGTAGGCGACGTTGCCGTGTCCGGCAAAACGGTAAAACTGTGCGAACGTTTCATCGAACATGTATTGATCAACCTCCACACCGCACAGTTTCGCCATCAGGAGAAAGCTCATACAATTCACGCCGGATGCATGGACCTGCCCGGTGCCGACGGAATAAGTGAAGGACGCTGGCGCTCCGCGGCCGCTCCAGCCGCCGTCGAACATGTTCACTCTAAGCTCTTCGGTCATTTGCTTGATCACTGGCAGCACGCTCCGGTCGCCGGTGCGCAGGTAATATTCGCAAAGCCCCGGGCCCTTGTAACCCTTTTCCCAATTCATTCCGCCGATGGTTTTGATGTTCTTCATCCAGCGTTTCACCACTTGGAGATCTTTGTCCTCGCCGGTGGAAAGCATGAAAAGCACCGATCCCCATTTCGGTTTCTCATCTTTCGCAAGCAGATCGGCTAGATTTCTAACGATCTTATCGGACTTCGGGCAGTCCACCGGCCAGGTCTTGCTGTAGGCACCCATCACCGGGATGTTCACGGTGACGTCGCCGGCTCCCTGGATTTTCATGACGACTTTCCCATCCTTGGCCTCGGCCTCGGTGACAATGTCGCCAAGGATGATGCGAGGATCGATTTCCTTGAGCGCCTTGCCATTGATGCTTTCAATGATCTGGCC
This sequence comes from Verrucomicrobiales bacterium, assembly GCA_038235225.1. Lineage (GTDB taxonomy): Bacteria > Verrucomicrobiota > Verrucomicrobiia > Verrucomicrobiales > Akkermansiaceae > Luteolibacter. The sequence continues at coordinate 30,935 of JBBSUD010000065.1, read as the reverse complement.
CTTTTGCAGCTTGCCGGTCTTCTCGGCAGGGGAACCTTTCTCCACATTGTTGATCTGCATGGTCATGCCGGGCCGGATCAAATTGATGCCGATCCCGACAGGTCCCAGGTTTCTCACCAGCCACGGCTTCTTGTCGGTGATGTCAGGAAAGGGGTTGAATAGCGGCGTGGTGGCGGGGGTGTAGTAAGCCGACCCGCTGTCTGCCATCGCCTTCGTTTTCTGCGCCCAAATGTAGGGTGTGAGTATCAGTGCGATCGCGGCGGAGCAGGCGGCGATGGCGCGTGGAGAAAGTGGTTTGACTTGGGTCATGTCTCGGATTTTTGGGTTTGCGGGTTTACGCGGGGATCAAGTAGCACCCATTACTGGATGGGCACGAACGTTGTTTCTCGGATTCCCGAAAGCTAGTGGGAGAGGTCGGCGAAGGAAGGCAAGTGGCTTTCATGGCCAAGACTCGAGCCAAACTCTGTGGACGGCAGAAGCATGATCCTGCCGATGGAGCGGCGAAAGAATGGGAGCAAGATGCGAACCTCGATCAATCCATCCCGGCGGCTCGCCCGGGGCCGGCATGATTACCGCGACGAGCGGTCGCTGCTATCCGGAGCAGGCCAAGTGGTCCGCGATTTCTGCTTTCAGCGCGGGTGGCCGAGGGCGGCTAACAGACGATGCTGGGCGATGTTATAATCGAGCACGGCATCGATCTCAGCTTGTTTTGCTTCGGCGAGGGTTTGAACGGAGGCGAGGGCTTCGATGGGCAGGCCTTGGGCTTCCTGGAGGCGGGCGGTGGTGAGTTCGTATGCTTTTTTCGCGTGACCGGCGGCTTGGGCGCCGAGGGGGATGCGGGAGCGCTGGGCCTGGGCTTCGGCGCGGGCGGCGGCCACTTCGTTAGCGATGTCGTCGAGGGTGCGGGCTTCCTGGAGGCGGGTGAGCTTGAGTTCGGCTTGTTTTTCGCGGGCGGCGGCGGCGTTGCCGAAACCGAGGCCTTCGAGCTTCCAGTAAATCATGGCGGTGACTTCCTCGCGGTTGTCGGTTTGGCTCGTGGAGTTGCCCTGTCCTGCGCCGAAGTTGTAGTTTGAATATCCGGCGGAGAGGTTCGGCAGGAAGGGTTTGATCTTCTGCTCGGTGAGTCGGTTGCCTGCGGCGGCTACTTCGGCCTGCATCTGGGAGGTTTCCGGGCGGAATCGCAGGGCGGTGGCAACCATCCGGGCGACGGGTTCGTCGGGATCCACGAGGTCGATGGCCGCGATGGATCTGTCGGTGGGGACGAGTGTTAGGGAGGGCGGGAGGTGAAGGATGCGGGCAAGCGCGGCGGAGCGGCGGAGAAGATTTGCCTCGGCGCTGGCGGTGTTTCCTTTCCGCAGAAATTGAGTGGCCATGGCGCGCTCGGCATCGGCATCGAGGCCCTCCCCGGCGGCGGCGAAGGCCTTGGTGGAATCTGCTAGATTTCCGGCAGCGCCTTCAAGTTCGCGGGCGAGCTGGAGGGATGAGCGCGCACGGACGAGCTCATAGTAGGCGGCGGCGGCATCGGCGAAGACCTGGTGCTGCTCCGCTTGGGCGGCGGCGATGGCGGCCTTGCGGTTCTGGCGGGTCGCTAGCGGGGCGAAAATGGCGCGGCCTAACGGAAGATCGAGCGACACTCCGGGGACGCCGGAGCTGGTGCCAAGCCCAGCGGAATTGCTGACGCGCTTGGTGTCCACCGGGTTGCCGAGGGTTTCCTGTAGGAGGCCGTTTTGTCTCGCGAACGAGGCACCGACGGCGAGGTCCGGGATAAGTGAAAGCACGGCGCGATCCGAACGAGCGGCGGCGCGGTTTGATTTCTCGATGGCGATGGCGAGATCGAGATTTCGCCCGGCGGCGAGCCTGAGGGCTGTTTCCAAATCAATCGGATAGATGCCGGAGCTGGGGATGCCGGTGTATCCTTTTTCGTCCGAAGTGGAGGCGGGCAAATCGGTATCGCCAGATGCGGCGAACTCGGTGCAGGAGTTCAGGCAAAGGGCGGTCAGGATGATGAGGAAAAGGCGCACGGGTTAAAATGGGTGATGGGGCTTGGCGGTTGAAAACCGCCGCCACGGTTAGGAATGGACGCTCTCCGGGTCGGTGGGATCGAGCGAGGCGGAGGTGACTTTTTTCGTGGTGAGCAGGGCGAAAACGGCGGGCAGGACGAAAAGCGTGGCGAGAGTGGCGAAGACAAGGCCGCCGACGACGGCGCGGCCCAGCGGCGCGGTCTGGTCGCCGCCTTCGCCCAGGCCGAGGGCGAGCGGCAGCATGCCGGCGGTCATCGCGCAACTGGTCATGACGACGGCGCGGAGACGGGAGCGGGCACCGGTGACGGCAGCCTCCAGCGGATCAGTGGATTTGCGGCGCGCGTTTTCCGCGAATGTCACTAACAAGATGGCATTGGCGACGGCGACACCGATCGCCATGATCGCGCCAATGCCGGACTGGATGTTCAGGGTGGTGCCGGTGATCCACAGCGCAACGATGATTCCGGCGAGCACGGCGGGCGTGGTGGAAATGACGACGATGGCGAGGCGGATGGACTGAAAATTCGCGCAGAGCAGCAGGAAAATCGCGATGATGGCGATGGCGAGGCCGGATTTGAAACCATCGGTGAGCTGTTCGAAAGGGACGACTTGGCCGCGTAGGCTCACCTTGGTTTTCGGGTCGGCGGGTGGGCCGACATGATCGAGAACTTTTTGCACGGCGTCGATGGCGCTGCCGAAATCGGTGCCGTGGATGTTTGCGGTGATGCTGACGACGCGGGCCAGATTGTAGCGTTCGTAAGTGCCGACGGCGGTGCCTTCGTTGATTTCGGCGAGGTTGCGCAGGAGCACCGGCTTATCTTTGGAAGAAGTGATCGGAATATTTTTCAAATCTTCAATGGAGGTGGTGAGCTCCTCGGGGATCTGCACTTGGAGGTTATAGGAAACGCCGGATTTCGGATCGGCCCAGAAGTTGGGGACAGTGAAACGACTGGAAGTAGTGGCGGCAACCAACGAGCGGGCGATGTCATCGACCCGCACCCCTAACAACCCGGCGCGCTCGCGGTCGATTTGGACATTGACGGTGGGAAAATTGAGGTCTTGGGAAAACTGGACATCGCGCAGGGTCGGAATTTTTTTCAACTCAGTCAGGAGCTTTTCCGCATGAGCCTTGCTGACGGCAATGTCGGGCCCGCTGACCGCGATTTCCAAAGGCGTGGGCGAACCGAAACTCATGACTCGGCTGACGATGTCCTGCGGTTCAAACGAAATCGAAACGTCGGGCATTTCCTTGGCGAGCGCGTGGCGGAGGGTTTCCTTGAGATCGGCGATTCGGATGCCGGAGCCTTCCTTGAGTTGCACGGCGAGGAAACCTTCGCCGGGGCCGCCGTTCCAGAGATAGACGAGGTTGACGGGGAAAGATGAGTTATGCACGCCGACCATGCCGATAGAAATGGCGACATTCTCTTTGCCGCCGACCTCGCGAGCGACGGTGGCGAGGATCTTCTGGGCGATCTTCTCGGTGATGGCGACTTGGGTGCCGCTGGGCGCACGGAAGCGGATCGCAAACTGGCCGGTATCGGTCGGCGGGAAAATCTCGCGGCCTAACCGCGGGCCGATGAGACCGATGATGAGCGCCGCGACGACGATATAAACCGGGACGACGATCCAGCGAGCGGCGACGACGACCTTTACTAACGGCGCGAAAGTGCGGGCGATGATGCCGTCCTTTTCCTCGTGGATGTGTTGGTTTTTCAGCAGCCACACGGAGAGAATGGGAACCAGCGTGCTGGAAAGCAGGAAAGACGCGATCATCGAGAAACCGACGGCGAGCGCGAGCGGGACGAAGAGTGCCTTGGCCGCGCCGACCATAAAGAACGCAGGCACGAAAACGGCAAGAATGCAGACCATTGCGAGAAAACGCGGCAAGGTGGTCTCGCGGGTGCCCTCGTAGGCCGCGCGGGCGGGAGATTCGCCGGCGGCGAGGCGGGAGTGAATGTTCTCCACGGCGACAGTCGCTTCATCGACCAAGATGCCGATGGCCAACGCCATGCCACCGAGTGTCATCAGGTGGATGGTCTGGCCGGAAATCCAAAGCGCGAGGCTCGCGGCCATGAGCGCGAGCGGGATATTGATAATGACAATAAAGGCGCTACGCCAGTCGCGCAGGAAAAGCAGAACCATCAAACCGGTGAGAATCGCGCCCACTCCGCCTTCCTTGAGCAGGTCGCGGATGGAGCGCTCGACGACGGGCGATTGGTCGAACTCGTAACTCACCTTGATGCCTTTCGGCAGGAGTTTTTGGAATTCGGGAATGTTCGCGCGGACCGTTTTGACGACATCTAACGTGGATGCTTCGGCGCGTTTGGTGACGGGCAGATAGACCGAGCGTTTGCCATCCGCGAGGGCATAGGCAGTGGTGGTGTCCGCGCCATCGGAAACGGTGGCGACGTCTCTAACAAAGACAGCGCGCCCGCCGTCGGTCTTGAGCGCGATGTTCTCGAGCTCTCTGATGTCCTTGACGATGGCATTGGTCGGGACAATGGGATATTTGCCGTTGAGATTGATGTTTCCCGAGGGCGAAAGGGTGTTTCCGTGGGCCAGGGCTTTGACGATATCATCGGGGGAAAGACCGGCCGAGCGCATCTTGTCGGGATCGACATTGACGAGGATGGAGCGCGATGAACCACCGAAGGGAGGCGGTGCGGACACGCCGGGCAATGTGGCGAAGGACGGACGAACTTTGTTCAGCGCCTGGTCCTGCATCTGGTTGAGCGTGATGGACGGATCGTCGGTGGAGAAAACCAGGTTTCCGACGGCCACGCTGCCGGCATCGAATCGCATGATGAAGGGCGCGGCGGTGCCGGGCGGCATGAAGGCGCGGGCTCGATTCACCTGGGCGACAACCTCGGACATGGCGGCGGACATGTCGGTGCCGGGGTGAAACTGGAGTTTCATGATCGAGGCTCCCTGGATGGACTTCGATTCGACGTGCTCGATGTTGGAGATGTAGAGAAAGTGGTATTCGTAGCGATACGTTAGATAACCTTCCATCTGCAATGGATCCATACCGCCGAAGGGTTGAGCGACGTAGATCGTGGGAATTCCTAACGGCGGAAAAACGTCTCGCGGCATGCGTTTGATCGCCACCGCCGAGCCGAGAGTGATGGCAACCGCGAGGACGACGATGGTGAGCGGCCTGCGGAGGGCGAAGGTGAGGAGGTTCATGAAGAAGTGATCAGTGAGCTGTGATCAGTGGAAGACTATGGCAACACGACCTTTTCGCCTTTGGCGGGACCTTGGGTGAGGATGGCGGTGCGGCCATCGACGGCGGCGAGTTTCGCTGGGACCTCGCGCTGGCTTTCACCGTCGAGAACGATGACATAACGGGAGCCGTCTGCCGAGGTGTGGAGAGCCGCGAGCGGAACAAGGATGGCGTTTTCGATTTTTTCGAGGTGGAGTTCCGCGCTGCCAAAAGCTCCGGGCAGGAGGCGCGCGGCGGGCAGATCGATCTCAGCGGCCATGGTCTTGGTGATGGGATCGAGCGAGCCGGCGAGGCGGACGAGCTTGGCGGTGATTTCCTGACCCGCGATGCGCACAGTTGCCGAATCGCCGACATCGGCGAGAGCGGCGGCGTGTTCGGGGATCTGGATGCGGATGCGAATTGGATCGATTTGCTCGAAGGTGAAGAGGTTCTCGCGTTTCGAAGCGGGGCCGAGAAAATCGCCGAGTTCTGCACGACGCTCGACGACGAGGCCATCGAAGGGGGCTGTGATTTTCGTATATTCGAGGGCGGCGGCGGCTTCTGTCTCGCGGGCGGCGGCGGCGAGCGCCTCTGCCTCGGCGGCGAGGATCCCGGCCTCGGCTTCGCCGACTTTCGCTTTGGCGGCGGCAAGTCGGGAATCGGCCTCGTCGCGCGCCTTGCTGGTGACAGTGCCGGATTTCGCCAGGGTGCCGATGCGACTGGCTTCGGATTTCGCAGCTCCGGAAAGCGCCTCGGCGGAAAGCAGCATGGAGGCGGCCTTGGCTGTCATTTGCTTGGCAGCACGTGCTTCCTCGGCACGGGCATCGCGTGCGGCGACGAGTTCCGGCGCGCGGATCTCGGCGAGCAGGTCGCCCTTTTTCACTCGCGATCCGATGTCGGCGTGGACTTGATCGACCCAACCGGTCGCGGAGGTGCCGAGATGGACGCGAAAATACGGCAGCGCCTCGGCAGGCAGGGTGACGACTTTTTCCCACGGGCCCACCGTAACAGGCGCGGTGACGAGCGGCGCGGACGGTGCTGGAGTTTGGGCGATCGCGCCGAGGGAAAGTCCGAGGAAAATGAGAGATTTCATGAGCGGGAGATTTGGGAGGCTTGGTGGAAATGCGTGGTCGAACGACACGATAGTTCTGAAGATTTGTTCAGGATCGCGCGTGAAGGGGAGGCTTCCCTCTGACGATCACAAGCGTCCGACCTGCAGCAGTCGGGATTCACGGGCTGTCAGACGTATTGGAAAAGCGCCATGAAGCCGAAGTCCATGTGGAGCTGCGAATGGCAGTGGAAAAGTGTCAGACCGGGATTGTCCGCGGTGAAATCGACCTCCATTTCCTGATAGCCGCCGAGCATCACCACGTCCTTCAGAATCCCAGCGGTGGCACGGCCGACGATTTTGGTGAGCTCGAAGCTGTGGCGGTGCAGGTGCATCGGGTGGATGTCGTCGCTGGCGTTGCGCATCCGCAGCCGGTAGCGGCGCCCTTCGCTGATCTTGAAAAGGGGCTTGGAGCTCAGCGGACGGCCTTTTTCCATCGAGAAGGCGGTGCCGTTGATCGTCCAGCGGTTGAAGCCGTGGTCGGCGGCGTTGTGCTTGGCGAAGGTCATTTCGAGGGTTTCGTCGGGTTCGGCAGCGGTCACGCCGGGTTTGGCGAAGCGCAGGTAGTCCCACTTGAATGGGTCCGGTTTTTGCCACTGTGGCTTTCCGTTTTTGTCGGCGTATTCGATGACGATGCCCATGCCATTGCCGCGGTCTTCGTCGGTGAGATCGCCGAGCACCCAGACGCCGGGCCGGTTCATTTCCACGATCACGGAAATCCGTTCGGCAGTCCCGAGCCAGAGCACCGGGACGATGGCGGGCGCGGGGACCGGGTTGCCATCGAGCGCGACGACTTCGAAGGCGTGGCCCGGCAGCGCGAGGCTGCGGGTCTCGGTCGCGCTGGCGTTGAGGATGTGGAAAAGGACGCGCTCGCCGAATTTCACGCGTATCGGCTCGCCGTGGCCCAGCATCTTGCCGTTGATCGAGAACAACTGGTAGCCGACCTCGTAGCCGTGGGCCGCGCCGTTCGCGAGCGACTCTTTCATCGGATCCTTCCCTGCCCGTTCGAGTTTCCCCACGCGGCGGTCCGGAGCCAGGAAATCCGCCGCCATGTCGCCACCCTTGCTGAAGACGGGAGCGAACTCCTTGAGCACAAGGAACACTTCCCGATCGTAGTCGCCCGGTTCGTGTTTCGGCTCGATGTAAACCGGACCCGCCTGGCCAGTGTATTGGCCGACATTGAGATCCCCGCCGGACCGGATGTGGCTGTGATAGAACCGGAACCCCGCAGGACCGGGCACGAAGGAGATGCGCCGGCTGCCGTGCGGCGGGATGAAGGGCGTCCCTTCTTCTGCGGCGCCGTCCACTGCGGGCGGCAGAAACTGGCCGTGCCAGTGGAATTGCTCGGGGGTGTCGGTGTCGTTGTGGATATCGACCACCACCCTTTGCCCTTCTTTCAGGCGCAGCAGCGGGCCGGGAAATTGATCGTTGTAGAGCGTGGTGGAGACGATTTTTTCCGGAGCCAGCTCCACCAGTCCGGTCGCGATGCGGATGGTGTGATCCGGTTCACCATCAGGAGGCTCGTCTCCGGCGGAGGAAGTTTTCACTGGAGCCGCGCCGGCCGTGCGGGCGAGAAGAATCCCGCCGCCAGTGCCGACGGCGAATTGGAGAAAACCACGACGGCTCAGACCGTGCGGAGCGTCGGGCGATGGGGATAGCTTCATGGTGGTTTATTTTTAACGGATTTTTCGAAATGACGCCTGTGGCGGTCAGGATGACGAGGTGTTGCGGTGAACCAGGAAATGCCCGGCCAGACCCAGCGCGAGGAGCGTTAGCCCCGCCAGCCAGGCGCGGGCATCGACCCAAGCGGCAAGGAACAGGCAAGCGCCGAGTCCGGTCCAGGCAAAGGCGGCCGGGTAGAGTCGCCGGTCGGATGGCAGGCGCAGCGCGGCGAGATTGGTGAGCGCGTAGTAGAGCAGCACGGTGAATGCGCTGAACGACCAGGTGAGGCTGATGTCGCCGATGAGCGACAGCGCGAGGACCACGCCACCGGTGGCGAGGACGGCGCTGCGCGGAGTTTGTCCGGCGGCATCGAGGTCGCCCAAGCGGCGCGGAAGATCGCCGCGGCGGCCCATGGCGAGTGCCACGCGGGAGAGGCCGAGAATGAGATTGAGCAGGACGCCGAGCATGGCGGTCATCGCGCCGATCGCGACCAACCGGGCGGCGAGCGGATGGCCGAGCAGGCCCATCACGGCTTCCAACGGTGCGGCATCGGCACCAGTGGCGGCGGCCAGGCCGGGGGCACCAATCGCGCCAATGGCTCCGAATCCGACAGCCGCATAAAGGACCGCCGAGATGGCTGTGGCAGCGAGAATGGCCCGCGGGATGACGCGCCGGGGATCGCGGACTTCCTCGCCCATGGTGGCGATGCGGCCGTAGCCGGTGTAGGCCACAAACATCAGCGCGCAGGCTTCGAGAAACCCGGCTGTTGCGGTATTTTCCGAGGGAAATACGGGGAACAGATGCTCGCCAGCGCGATCCAGCGCGGCGGGAAATGCGGTGATGCCGAACACCACCAGCGCGGCCAGCGTGATCGTGACGATCACGATATTTGCGAGATTCGAGCGCCGCATGCCGCCGAGGACCAGCACGGTGACCGCGAGGACCAGCGGCACCGCGACCCAGCGCGGGTCGAGGTTTCCGGTGGGATCGAGCGCATGGAGCAGGTAGCCGGAAAAACCCAGAGCGGCGGTGGCGGCCGATGCGGATTTCGCGCAGAGAAACATCCAGCCGGCGGCGAATCCGGCCGACGGCGTGAGGTATTTGTAACCGTATTCGTAGGTCCCGCCACTGACCGGATGACTGGCGGCGAGCTGGGCGCTGCTTAGCGCGTTGCACAGCGCGACGCCTGCGGCGACAAGGATCGCGAGGATGACCGAGGGTCCACCTGCCCCCGCCGCGATGCCAATGCTGACGAAAACGCCGGTGCCGAGCATCGCACCGAGACCCATGAAGGTCGCGCCCACGGTGCCGAGTTCGCGGTTCAGCCGATTCGGAGCGCTCATGCGGAAGGGCTTGGCGGTTTCCCGCTGCAAGCGAGACGGAAATCGAGCGACCAAGAACCCGCACCCACGATGAGGAGAAACAGCGATCCGAAGGTCATGGCGAGGTCGTTGCGCGCCTCATGAATCATGCTGAGCAAGCCGTAGCGGTCGAGCGGGCGCAGTGCGAATCCCATGAATTCATGGCCGAGTAGGATGGGGATTTTCACTGTGAAAAGGGCGACCGCCATAATTACTAACAGCGGAACCGCGGCGAAGCGGGTGACGAGACCGAGCAGGATCAGCGCCCCGCAAACGACCTCGAAGCCTCCAACGAACGGGCCGAAAAACTCCGGTGCCGGGATACCGATCTTTGCAAAGCGCCCGCTGCCGAGATCACCCGGATAAAGGAATTTCTGAAGCCCCTCCGCCAAGAAAACACCACCGACCATGATGCGAATCAAAAGAGTGGCTGCGGGAGCGCGAGTGCTGAGCAGGCGGTGAAACATGAAGACAAGATAGGGCAACGCCCGACGCGGTGGCGATGGAGGAATCCTGAAGATTCGTTCAGGAAGCGACAGGCAGGGTGATGCGGAAGCAATTTCCGGAGCCGGATGACGCGGTCAGTTCGAGAGTGCCGCCGATTTGCTCGACGGAGAGCCGGGCGATCGCGAGGCCGAGGCCGGCACCGCCGCCGCTGCGGGAGCGGGAGTGATCGATGCGGTAGAAGCGTTCGAAAACCTTCTGGCGATGCTCTGCGGCGATACCCTGCCCTTCGTCGGAAATTTCTACGAGCGCATCGTCGCCGCGGCGGAAGCAAGCCACACGGATGGTGGATGCGGGCGGGCCATGGCGGATGGCATTGTGGAGGATGTTCATCACGGCGTGGCGCAGCAGGGTGCGGTCCGCGTGGACACTGAGGCCGGATTGAAGATCGGTGGCGATCTGTTGATCTTTTTCTCCGGCGAGGACCTGTAGATTTTCGCAAACTTCGGCGACGGTGGCATCGACGGAAACGGGTTCCATCTGGAGATTTGCCCCGCCGCCCTCGACGCGGGCGAACATCAGCAGGGTGTCGATGAGGTCGTTCAGCCGCTGGGCTTCCTCCAACATGCTGCCAATGGTTTCCCGCAGCGCCTGCGCGTCCGGCTCGCCGCGGAGGGGGATTTCGCCGACGCTCCGGAGGGCGGTCAAGGGAGTGCGGAGTTCATGGGAAGCGTCTGCGGTGAAGCGTTTCAGGGCGGCAAACGAGATTTCCAGGCGCTCGAGGGTGCGATTGAAAACGGTGGCGAGTTCGCCGAGTTCGTCGTGCGGATTGGGATTAGGCAGGCGGCGGGCGAGAGATTCTGAAGTGATTTCCCGCGCCTGCTCGGTCATGTCCCGCAGCGGTTTGAGGGCGCGCCCGGCCATCAGATAGCCGCCCAGCGCGGACAGCAGGACTGCGATCGGCAAGCCCAGCACCAGGCTGGTGAGAATTTCCCGCATGGTCGCGCGGATGCCGGATTCGTCGCGAAACACGCGCAAAGTGAAGCCGTAGCCATCGACTAGGGCGGGGCGCTGGAAAGCGCGGCCGGGCAGGCCGTTGCCGAAGGCCACGTTGTAGAAATGCCCGGCTGCGGGGCCATCCTGCCGGGGCGGACGTAGTGGCGCCGCGCCGTGATCGGGCCAGTGATTGAGAACCATTTTCCCGCCCGCCCAGATGTCGAACCAGGTCCCGGAGTAGCCCGGGCTGGTCGGCTGCGCCGGGCTGGTGCGACGCCAGCGGACGTTGCCATGGGGTTTCGCGGCGAGATGCGCTTCGACCAGATTCCAGTCGATCCGCAGCTGGCGGTCGAGTTCGGTATGAAGTCGCCGCTCGACCAAGCCGTGGATGATGGGAATCAGCAGGATCATCACGGCGGAGGCGACTGCGGCGAAGCAAGTTGTTAGCCTCAGTTTCAGCGAGCGGCGCTGCCACCAGTTTCTCACGGTGGAGGTCCGGGGGATTTCGGAAACTTTCATAGAGGACGCGGCCGGGTTTCCGTTTCCCCGCGCAATACGAAGCCGACGCCGCGCACCGTGCGGATGAGCTTCGGCACGCGGTCGCCATCCACCTTTTTCCGCAGCCGGGCGAGGTGGACATCGATGACATTGTCGAGCGGCGTCGAGCGGTTCGGCTCGCGCCAGACCTCGCGGGCGAGCATTTGCCGTGTGACCACTTGTCCGTCGTGGCGCATCAGGTAGCTGAGAAATTCGAACTCGCGCGGTGTCAGCATGATTTCCTCCCCGGCCCGCCACGCCTTGCGGTTGTGCACGTCCAGCACCAGATCGCCGGTCTGTCTGCGCACGGTCTCCTCCAGCCCGGACCGCCGGAGCAGGACGCGCACCCTCGCCAGCAACTCGGCGAACGCGAACGGCTTGACCAAATAATCGTCCGCGCCGGCATCCAAACCGTGCACGCGGTCTTCCACGGCATCGCGCGCTGTAAGCAGCAGGACCGGCGGATCCGCACCCTTTTCGCGGAGGCTGCGAAGAATGGCGACGCCGTCCATTCCCGGCAACATCCAGTCGAGCACGACCAGGTCAAAAGTCTCGGAGCGCAAGCGGTTGTAACCGTCGTCACCCGTTCGCTCCACCACCACATGGAAACATTCCGCCTCGAGTCCGTTTTGAATGGCCCGTGCGATCTTTAAATCGTCCTCCACGATTAGAATATTCATTCGGACCGGGTTCGGGGGGTTAAACAAGGATTCATGCACGCGGTCATGGGTGGGTTAACCCGACTTTCGCGGTTAGTTCCGAAAACCGCCGGTCCTCAGCCAAGTTAGACGCTGGAATCCTTATATTCCAACATCTATTTCCCGAAATCCCGTGCGGTGAAGACCCGCCCTCAATCCGGCCTATGTTTGCCGATCATGTTCCTTCGCGGCACCCAAGGGTTCAAGAACGGCAAAAAGCACCGCTATTGGAGCGTCGTCGGAAACCGGCGCACCACCGCCAACACGGCAGTCCAGAAAACCGTCCTCTACCTCGGCGAAATCAACGACAGCGAAAAAGCCGCTTGGACCCGCGCCATCGAGGAGCTCTATGGAAATCATAACACCTGCCAAATCAGTCTTTTCCCCGCCGACTGCAATCCCGATCCCACACTTGGAAATCCCGCCATCCAACTGCGGATCGACGGCATCGAACTCTCCCGCCCCCGCCAGCGGGGCGGCTGCTGGCTCGCCCTCGAACTATGGGAAAGACTCCGGTTGGACGACTTCTGACAGCCACTCCTCCCCGATTCGCAAAAAGAAACCCCATGTCTCAAGGTCCTCGAAACCCTCACTGTTTACCGGCTACTGGCACCCGGCAGCGAATGGCATTTGTATATCTCATGGTTCGACCGTAGCGCCATGGCCGGTTTATTGGACGACAACTTCCGCATCGCCGCCAAGGATACGCTTTACCGATGTCAGGATCGATTGCTTGAGCATAAAGCGGCCCTCTGCAACCATCTCAAGGAACGCTGTTCCGGCCTTTTCCAAACCACCTATGACATCCTCCTCTACGATCTCACCTGCAGTTACTTCGAACGTCGATGCCAACGGCCCGGTCGCCAAATCCTGCAAGCTCAAGGCCCTCGGCTAAAGCCGTGACAAACGGCCCGGATGCTTGCAAATTGTTAGCGCACTTATTATAACTCCGGATGGCTTTCCCATCGGTTACGAAGTCAAGCTCGGCAACACTTCCGACAAGACCACCCTGCGGGAAACAGTAAGTAAACAGCGCCCGCAGCGTTCTCTCCCGCCTCGGGGAGATTCAAATGCTTGATATCGACATCCCGACCACCGACGGCAGCGCCCTCCATAGGAAGCGCCATACCAAACCCGAGAAAAACCACCACCTGCTCCTCGGACAGCTCGGCTTCACCCTCCCGCCCGAGATCCGCGCGGGGCGCCCTGTGGTGGAGACCTATTGACAAAACCAACGCAATTCCAAGCACGGGACCCCGAAATCCCGGCAAATGGCGAAAGTCGGGTAAGGGGGCCGGTGGTTAGATGATCAGGTGGTGCTCGGACGGCATGGATAGCGGGATACCGGGGTAGCTTCCGGCCAAGATCGTGCCGCAGAGGGGTGACAAGCCTGCGATTTTCTTATGATTGCTCCGTTGGAACGGTCGGGAAGATTCGATTGGAGGTACGCTGTGGCGCCTCGCCTTCAACAACTTCCGCGGTTGACAACGACTGAAGCGGTGGCACCGAAGGATCTCTCATGAAAATCCCCATCCTGCAGCGTCGGGCCCCGATTACTTACATTTTCCCACGGCAGGTTCACCTTCTGGCCGGGACTGCCGCGCTGTTCGCGGCAACGTTCCTTGCCGCCCGCGGACAAAATCCAACCGAACAGGGGTTCCCCGCCGGCATCCGCCTTGAAGCCAAGGCACGCGGCGAGGCGGCCATTGCGGCGCTAGGCGCGCGTCTGCCTGAAGTCGCCGCCTTCTATGGCAAGAGCCCGCAACAGCTCCGCGACACCTTTCGGGGCGACCGGTCGCTCTGGATTAATCCCGAAGGAGAGCTCTTCTATGTTTGCCCGCCCGCAGCAGCGGAAATCGCGGAAGGAACCATCGCTCAAAGCATTGGTCCCATTGATCCATCGCCGTTTGACACGTCCCAAGCCTTTCTGCTGCACAGTCGCCCCGGGGCGAAGCGGGTCATTTATCTGGACTTCGACGGCCATGCCGATGCTTCTGGCAAGTGGAAGGCCGGGGCTGTTTCCCCGCCCTTCGACCTGGACGGAAACGAGGCCAATTTCAGTGTCACCGAGCGCAACCGCATCATCGGCGTCTGGCAGCGCGTGGCGGAGGACTACTCGATGTATGAAATCGACGTCACCACGCAGGATCCGGGAATCGAGGCGCTTCGAAAAACCAGTTCCAGCGACCCGGCGTATGGCGTGCGGGTGGTCATCGGCGGCAGCAGCGATACTTGGTATGGCAGTAGCTCGGGTGGCGTCGCTTTTGTCGGCTCGTTCGACAACAACACCGACACTCCTTGCTGGGTGTTTCCTAAACAGCCCGGCTGCGGCATCGCCGAAAAGAACATTGCCGAGTCAGCCAGCCACGAGGCCGGCCACACACTCGGTCTCAACCATGACGGCGTGGAGGGCGGCGCTTCTTACTACAGCGGCCAAGGCAACTGGGCGCCTATCATGGGCGTCGCCTATAACAGGGAGATCAGCCAGTGGAGCAAGGGGGAGTATAACAATGCAAACAACCCTCAAGACGACTTGGCGGTCATGCTCACCCAAGGCGCGGTCTATCGCCCGGACGATCACGGGGGCACCGTGGCCACCGCAACCAACCTGACCACCGATGCGAGCTCTGTTTCCGTCAATGGAGTGATCGAACGCTCTACCGATTTGGATTTCTTCCGGGTCACTGCCGCCGCGGGTTCTCTGGTCATCAAGGCCAAACCCGCACCCATCGGCCCCGACCTGCGCATTGAGGTGAAACTCTACAATGGTGCGGGCGTTTTGTTGCAGACCGCCACCTCGGTGGACACGGCCGCCGGCACCCAGCCCGTCACGCTTACCCGCACGGTCACCGCCGGCACCTACTATTTCTCCGTGGATGGCGTAGGAAACGGTGACCCGCTCACAACCGGGTATTCCGGCTATGCCAGCATCGGTCAATACAGTGCCACCGTCACCGGAGTGGTCCCGTCCGGTTTCACTTGGTTGGCCGCCACCGCTGGTATCAAGCAGTGGAATACCCCATCCAACTGGGCGCCCGCAGCCGTTCCCAATGCGGCCGGTATCACGGTTCGAGTGAATAACGACATCACCGGCGATCAGACGATCCAGCTTGCCAGCACGATCACGCTCGGTTCGCTGTTCCTCGGCGATTCAGACAGCTCCAACAGATTCACTCTCGCCTCGAGCGGCGGTTCGCTGGTATTCAATAACTCCGGCAATTCTGCGAACCTCAGCAAAACAACCGGTGGCGACGACGTCATTTCCACGCCGGTGTCACTTGTCGGAGAACTGGTGCTCACCCAGTCCTCATCCGGCACGCTCGGACTTTCCGGCGGGATCAGCGGCTCGGGAGGCTTGACCAAGTCCGGCGCTGGCACTGCGATACTCACCACGCCTAACAGCTATACCGGAGCGACCACTTTGGAGGATGGATTGGTGCGGCTCGATAATGCCGGCGGCCTGCCAGGTGGCATCGACGCTGTCGTGAGCCCGGGTGAAAGCGCGCTGGTCTTCAAAGGCGGCGTGCTTGGTCTGGCCACCGGGGATTTCACCCGTCCGCTCGGCGCGGGCGCAGGGAAGCTGGACTGGACCAATGGCAGCGGAGGCTTCGCCGCATTCGGCGCGGACCGCGAGGTAAGGCTTAACAACGGCACCGCTTCGGTATCGTGGGCCACAGAGATTGTCGGCACAAATAACACTCTCATCCTCGGCGATTCCTCGGCTACCCATACCATCGATTTCAAAAATGGCATAAGCTTCGCAGGCGACAAACGAACGATCCAGGTGGAGGACGGGGAAGCCGCCGAAGATGCGGTGCTCAGCGGTGTTCTTTCCGACAGCAACACCGCCAGCGGCTTGAGGAAAACCGGCAACGGCGTGCTCTCGCTCACAAACGCCAACACTTACGGCGGCAGCACCACCGTGGCCGACGGGGTCCTGCGGCTTCAAAACCCCGACGCTCTGCCCAGCGGGAATGTGGAACTCACCGGCGGCAGCGTCCTCGGGCTCGGCGCGGGAAACCTCGTCCTAACCCGCAGCCTTGGCATTGGCGCTGATCAGATCAGGTGGACCGGCAGCGGTGGCTTCGCCGCTTTCGGCGCGAACCGTCAGGTGAGGTTTACCGACTCGTCCCTAAATTGGACCGCCACGAACTTCATCGGCGGCGGCCGGGCGCTGATCCTCGGCCATGAGACTTCAGATGCCACGCTCATCTGGCAGCAGCGGATTTCCCTCGCGGGCAGTCCCCGCGTCATCCAAGTGGATGACGGCTCGGCGGACATCGACGCGAAAATGAGCGGCCCCATTGCCGGCGGTTCTTCCGGCACCAACAACTCCCTAACCAAAGCTGGGGTTGGCACCCTTTCCTTGATCGTCCAACCCACCTACTATGGCGATACCACCGTCAACGCGGGGACGCTGATGATCGGCGATGGCGGCGCGGGCGGCGGGGTTTCGCAAAACTCTCCCAATATCATCGTAGAATCCGGCGCAACCCTTGCGGTGAACCGTAACAACTCGATCACCCAAGGTACCAATCCGCTGATGGTGCCCGTCAGTGGCGAAGGCGGCTTGTCGCAAATAGGCACTGGCAACACCGTGCTGACTCTTGCCAATACCTACTCCGGGCCCACCAACATCACCGCGGGAACGTTGAGCCTTGGGTCAAACGATGTGATCCCGGATGGGTCCGCGATCGCATTGGGTAATGCGACCTTTGACGCAGCAACGTTTCAAGACACCCTCTCCACGCTTGATGTCGAAGGCAACGCCACCATCAATCTCGGCAGCGGCGCTTTGCTGGCCTTCGCAAACAGCAGCGCCATCGATTGGTCCGGAGGCACTCTAAATCTTACAGGCACCTTCGTTTCCGCAAGCTCATTGCGCTTTGGTACTAACAGCGGCGGCCTAACTGCTGCCCAGCTCGCGCTGTTTCATATCGCAGGATACTCCTCCTTTTCGCTCAATCCGAACGGCTTCCTAATTGGACAGCCACTGCAAGGCTACGCCGCTTGGCAGGCCGCTAACCAATCCACCGGCACTCCCGCCGATGACGACGACGGCGACGGCGTGGCCAATGCCTTGGAATACATCCTCGGCGGCACTCGTGGTGCCAATGATCTGGCTAAACTCCCCATGGCCTCCACCCTCGCCGGCGATCTGATATTCACCTTTGTGCGGGACCAGGCCTCCATCGACGGTTCTACCATCGTAGAAATCCAACTGAGTTCCGACCTAACAACGTGGCCGACCACTTATCAAGTTCCTGACGGCTCGGTGGCCGCCAGCCCAGGACTCACCGTCGCCAAAGAAACACCCGCCGCAGGCTCCGACAGAGTGACATTAACACTTCCACAAGCGCCGGACGCAAAGATATTTATCCGCCTTAAAGTGAATCCCTAATCGTGATATCTCTTTTTTGACAGTCATAAACTCCGGAGCATGGCGATTACGATCGAATCCGCTGGCTTTCTTGCGCGGACGCGAGGCGTCTTCTTTCCTCAGGCTCGCGTCCCGCTTCCCGTGGTTCTTGTTTTCCACCCACCAGTGACCGCGGATGGCTTGCGCGAGACGGGCGGCGCTTCGCTCCTCACTCTCGAGGCTGATGATGAAGTAGCGGGTCTCGCATTTGAGTTCGTCGCGTTTTCCCTCGAACCATTCGCGGGTGCTGCGGATGAGCTGCTGTGCTCGGGGAAACGGGCTGATGTGCCAGTCGCGATCAACCCGGGCGAGGTGGCGGCGCTCAACCCGGCCGTGACCTTTTTCCCAGTCACTCATCCATTCGTCTGGGAGGCCGGTGGGCCACGGGGAGTTCGCAGTCGTCCTTTCTGCCGCTGTAGGTGCGTCGGACCAATGGCTGGCCGGTGGCGTGGAAACGGAGGGTCACGATGCCGTCGAGGGCGAGGGTTTTGGGAAGGAGGTCGCTGTTTGCAGTGAGCCAGGCGTTGAGGGCGCGGGCGAGTTCGATGGGGCAGATGCGGTTGACCATGTCGTTGAGCGCGCTGTAGCCGGGCATGGTGAGGAGGCCGGTTTGCTGGTTGCGCTTGGTCAGACCGATGGCGCGGCGCTGGTTTTGGTCGAGGGGGCCGCATTTTTCCCAGGGATGTTTAGCGTTTTTGCAAATGCACAGCATCCATAAGCCTTGAGGGGTTTTCGGGCAAACCGCCCTGCCGTTCTGGACGGTGTTAGCAGCGCATCCTTGACCCCGCGGGCCGCTTACCCTTTTCTGGCGAAATCCGATAGAGCGGCACCCGGCCGTTTCCGGTCCTTGTCTCCCCCGTCATTGCCATGAAATCCCTGATCATGATCGCGTCCGCGTGCCTGCTAGGTGCCGGCTCCCTCCTCGCCGTGGATACCCAGCCGCCGGCCATCGCCTCGATTTCCGTCGCCCCGGGCTCGGTGGATGTCACTTCCAGCCCGCAGACTGTCACCGTTACGCTCCAAATCACCGATGACGAGAGCGGCTTCTCCGCCGGCAACCTCTATCTCTACAATGCCGCGGATCACTACGTCGAGGCGTACAGTTTCGACGCAACGCAGCGGACGTCGGGCACGCCGCAATCCGGGAGCTATTCCGTCTCCGTGCCCGTGCCAGGATTCGGATCTCCCGGCACTTGGCGGTTCGAGGCTTATGTGCGGGACGGGGATTTTAACTCCCGCAATTACGATGCCAGCTCCGGCGGTCAGCCATTCCCCATTCCGGCCGACGCCAGCTTCACCGTGACGAATTCCGGCACGCCCGACACCACCGGCCCCGCGTTCACCAATATTGTTTTCTCCCCGCTTTCGGTCAATACCGGCACCGGTCCGGCCAACGTTTCGGTGACGTTCGACGCCGCCGACACTCCGTCCGGTTACGATTACGGATACATCTACATCCAGGATCCCAACGGCGACTATCAATACGCCAATTTCCAACAAATCGATGCCTCCAACCGCTTGTCCGGAAATGAATTCAGCGGCAGCTATCAAGCCTCCACCACCATCGCCCAAGGTAGCCTGACAGGCACTTGGAAGGTCCAGCTCGGCGTCCGCGACAAGCTTGGCAATTACTCTTTTTCCCCGCTCGTCGCGATCGAAGTCACCGGCGCGGCCGCCTCCCTCGCCAACGCGGTCGATGCCGTCCAATACGTCTGGCTCACCAGCAATCCCGGCTTCGCATCCCAAGCCGCCGTCACCCACGACGGGGTGGACGCCGCGGCCAGCCCGCCGCTCGGCGACAATTCCGAGGCAACCATGGAAACCACCGTAACCGGGCCCGGGACGCTTTCGTTCTGGTGGAAGGTGGATTCCGAGGAATTCGCCGATTTGCTCGCCGTCGAGGTGCCGGACACCTCCACCCGTCAGGAAATCAGCGGAAATGTGGATTGGCAGAAAGTCACCCTGAATATCCCCGGCGGTACGCACACCGTCGTCTGGAGTTATACGAAAGACTCTTCGGCCTTCTCCGGCGCCGACCGCGGCTGGGTGGATCAGGTGCGCTTTCTCGCCGCTTCCGATGCCGATTCCCCCGTGCTCCAATCCGTCCGCATCACTCCAAATTTCATCAATGTATCTCAAAGCTCCAAATCCGTGACGGTCACCATCGAGGCGTCGGATGATGCCAATGGAATCCTCAAGGGTTATGTCGATCTTGTCACGACGTCTGGAAGCAGCGTTGACACCTACTATTTCAGTTCGGCGGACCGCATTGACGGAGACGCCAACTACGGCACCTATGAAGTATCGTTTCAAATCGACAACTCCAACGGCTATGGCATCTGGAGCGTGGAGATCCAACTGGAAGAGGATGTCTCCGGCGCTACGGTTTACTATGGGCCCGACGACACTTCGTTTCCGAATCCCGGCGAGCAATTTCTCACCGTCGCGGACGCCGACGAACCCGGCGATGCCCCGCTGGTGGAAGAATTCGCGCTTTCACCCGCGGCGGTGGATGTCACCTCCGCAGCGCAAAATGTGATCGCGACCCTGCGCATCACCGATGCGACCGGCGGATTCGCCAATGGCGAGATGTTCCTCGCCGGGCCGTCGGGCCAGGCGATTGTCTTCCCGTTCGATTCCGCACAGCGCACGTCCGGTGACGAATACGATGGCATGTATGATGTCACCATCACGCTCCCCCTTTATGCCCAGCCCGGCGATTGGTCGCTGAACGTCGCGGTGCAGGATTTCGATAACAACCGCAGAAGCTATCCCAACGATCCGCCACACAGCCTTCCCGGCGGCAATACCATCACCGTAACGAACACCGGCGCCATCGATGCCAGCAGCCCGGTGGTGACCTCGTTCCAAGTTTCGTCCAATCAAGTGGACGCCACCGCCGCCCCGGTGACGGTCACGGTGACACTAACCGTTACGGACAGCCCCGCCGGCCTCAAGGAGGGCCAGTTCTTTTTATACAATGCGAGCGGCGGCTTCTTCAGCGGCGTCCCTCTCACCTTTATCAACCGCACCGGCGGCGACACCTTCTCCGGCGACTATCAATTCGATTTCACCATTCCCATGGGTGCCGCGCCGGGCGTGTGGACGGTGCGCTCGTTCCTGCGGGACAACGCGGGCAATACCGGCAACTACGGATTCCCGTTCTCGCCGGCCTTCCCCGGCCCCGGCAGCGCCAGCATCACTGTCGGTGCCGGAGCCGTCTCGACCTATCAGACCTTTGTGGCCGCCTACTCGCTCACCGGCCCTTCCGCTCTGGCCAATGCGGATCCGGACAATGACGGCATTCCCAACGCCGTCGAACTCCTGCTCGGCAGCGATCCCACCGTCGCTGGCGCGTCCGGTCTCGTCGTCAGCCGCGCCGCCGGTTTCGTTTATCTGGATTTCACCGTCGCCGCGCCGCTGGCCGTCACCGCCAGCGGGGATTTCCTGGAAATCCGGAACTCCGGCGGCGGCGATCCGCTGCGCGTGACCGGCCAGACCCAGAGCGGCCTTGGCGGCACTTGGACCAACGGCCTGCCGGTCCTCCAGAGCGGCAAAACCTACCGCGTCGCCCTGCCCATCGGCCCCGGCGGGGCGGGATTCGCGCGGCTGTATTTCCAGTAGCCGGGCGATCCGGCGAAACCCCGCGCGCCGCCGGTGCGTAGCGGGGCGCATGAGCGATACCCCATCGATTCCCGGCTTCGGCCGGCGCGCGTTTCTTGGCGGAGTGCTGGCCGCCGCCGCCGCCCGTGGCACGGCCTTCGCCGCCGATCCCGCCCCCGACCTGCCGGCCAGAAAGCATGGCAAGCCACTCGTCTATCCCTTCAAAATCGGCGATTTCGACGCTTGGTCGATCAGCGACGGCCACCTCCTCCTCGGCGGCGGACTCGACCTGATGTGGCCGCCCGCCGCGCACCCGGAAATGATGGATTGGCTCACCGCCCGCGGCGAGCGCACCGATGGCATCCCGCTCTACGTCAACATCCTCGTGGTCCGGATCGGCTCGGAAATTGCGATTTTCGACGCCGGTTTCGGCAGCGGGAACAATCCGAACATCGGCTGGCTGCAGGACGGATTGAAAATCGCCGGGATCGCACCGGAGCAGGTGACCGCCGGATTTCTCAGCCATTCCCACTCCGACCATCTCGGCGGGTTCGTGAATGGCGGGAAGCCGGCATTTCCCAATGCCGCCATCCACTATTTGCCGGAGGAATATGCCTTCTGGCACGCCGCGGTGCCGGATTTCTCCAAGACCAAGCGCAACCGCGCCGAGCTGCCCGGCATGATCGCCACCGTGCGCAAGCAGTTTGAAATCCTCGGCGGAAACGCCAGCCCGGCCAAGCCCGGCACCAGCTTTTTCAACGGCGCCGTCACCATGGAGGCCGCCCCCGGGCACACGTCCGGCCACGCGATTTTCCGCATCCGCTCCGGGGACGAGTCGCTGCTGCATTTCGTCGATCTCGCCCATCACCACGGCTTCATGTTCCACAATCCCGAGTGGTTCATCGCCTTCGACCACATCCCGGCCCAAGGCATCGAGACGCGGAAAAAAGTCTTCGCCAAGGCCGCCGCGGAGAAGACCCGCTGTTACGGATTCCACGTCCCTTGGCCGGCCATCGGGCAAATCCTGCCGGTCGGCGAGACCTACGCGTGGTATCCGGAACGCTGGAGCTGGGGGAGCTAGCATTCCTTCGGGGGAACTGGCGATTTCTCCTCACATCCGCCGCAGATAATCCGGCACCTGGTCGCGCTGCGAGGCGGGCGGAACGGTGGCGCTGGCGAAGGAAATCACCGCGCCGATGCCGGCCGCGTGGGCGCCACCCATCCGTGGTTCCACGTTGAAATCCGGGAAGCGGAACCTGGCCCGCAGCCGCAGCCAGTGCGCCATGCCGGATGCCGTCAGCAGCGCGCCCAGCAAGGTCGCCGCCGGCAGGATGTAGGGCGCCAGCAGTCCGCGCAGCCAGGCCAATTTCTTCGATTGACGCGCCGCCGCCACCTCCGCCGCCGTGGCCGGGCGCGCCGCCGGGACTTCCAGTTCCTCGGGCCGCGCGCCGTCGTGCTTGCGCTCCATCCAGTAGAGGCGGATCGACATTTGCACGAGGAACTTGTCCAGTTGCTCCGCCGGTTCCGTCCGCTCGAACGCTTGCAAAACCGAGCTTTCCAGCGCCCGGTGCTGCTCCGAAAAGGGAATTGAATCCGTGAGCGACGGGCTCAGGTAAATCACCGACCGCTGCGGCGCGCCCAAGTAATAGAACACGATCGCCGCCGGCCGGCCTTCCGTGAAAAAGCGCTCGATCGTCTCCTCGTCGCGCACCTCCCCGGGGATTTCCTGGTCGCCGCCCATGACATAGACGAACAGGTCGATCGATGAGTCGCCGGCGTGGTATTTGAGGAATTGCAGCCGGTCCCGCGCGTCTGCCGGACTTAGCAGGCCTTGGGGATCCACCAAAAACGACTCCGGCCGAGCCGCGAAATACGCCGGTAGGAATTCCTCGGGAATCGCCGGCGAGACCACCGCATCCTCGGCGATTTCCTCCGGCTTCGGCGGTGCCAAATCCAGCTCGGGCTTCGCTTCGTCCGGCTTGTCCTTGCCATCCGCCGGCTTGTCCGCCTCCAGCAAAAGCGCGCCCGCCACCCAGCCGGTTTCCTGCAGCGCCTTTCGCTCGCCCGGCGCCCATTCCGGCAGCTCGTCCAGTGCCCGCGCCGCGCCCGCCGCCAGCAGGGAAATCGCGATCGCCAGCGATGCCGCCTTCACGATTCCACCTCTTCCCGCTGCGGTTCCGCCGGCTGGTGCCCGGCCCGGATGCGCCGGACCAGATCGCCCAGCCGTGCCGGCGGCATCACCTTGCGCTCGAAGTGTTCCGGATCGCGCCGGGCCTGGCGGCAGCGCTTCCGCAGCAAGCCGTCGAGGTGATTCACCGCCTTCACGATGCCGTCCGCGTAGCGCCCCTCCAGCCAGCACGCGTGCGCCCGCGTCAGGCATTGGAAGGTATCCGCCTCGTCGAGAAACGGGTCCAGCAGGTAGCCGAAAACGATTCCCGCCGCCTTCGAATCCGGGTCGATGGTCAGCAAAATCCCCGCTTCGTTCGGCCGCTCCGCCGGCACATCCTCGAAGGCCGAGCGGTTCAACAGCCAGAATCCGAACTGCCGGATATTTGCGATTTCCCCCAAGGAACCCGTGTAAACCGCCACGAAAATTTGCGGGAAGCGCCGGGAAATCCCCTCCAAGGCCGCTTCGACCCGCGGGCGGTCGCCGCGGCGCAGGATTCCCGCCCCATCGGTGAGCCGCCGCAGCCTCACCTCCTCATTGCCGAAGCGTGCGTCCGCATCCGCCAGCGTGAATCCGCAGTGCGGACATGCGGACGCCGCGCGGTGGATACGCTGGACACAGCGGGGACACTTCATGGCCGGGAAAGCCGTTGTCCTATCCCCCGCCCCCCCGCCCGGTCAAAGGGAATCGTTTGGACATGTTAAATATCCGGCGAGGCGGCGGCGCGCGATTCAAAGCGGAATCCGGTCGTGCGGCTCGGGATCGCAAACCGGGATCTTCGCGACGATGGCGTCGATATCGACCGCACTCCCCCGCCGGGCGCGCTCGTTCAGGGGCTGCGCGCTATTCATATCTGCATCGTGGCTTGCGACCTTGGCGGATGCGATCCACAGGCCGGGGAAATCTTGATAGCCGCAGGGCGCGCTGCCAGTATCCGCCGGACCCTAGCCCGAAAAATCTTTATGAAATTCGTTACCCCGCTGCTGATTTTCGCGAGCGCGCCGCTGGCGTTCGCGTTCGAAACCGCCCAAGAACCGCCGTCGATGCCGATGGATTCCTTCGTCCTGCCGGAAGGGCTGGAAATCGTGCCTTGGGCCGCCTCGCCCCAGCTATTCAACCCGACGAACCTCGACATCGACCACCTCGGCCGGGTGTGGGTGACGGAGGGGGTGAACTACCGGGGCAAGTCGGACCGGCAGCCGCAGGGCGACCGGATCGTCATTCTCCAGGACACGGACGGCGACGGGAAATGCGATTCCTCGAAGACGTTTTGGCAGGATCCCGAGCTGGTTTCGCCGCTCGGGATCGCCGTTTTCGATAATGTCGTCTTCGTCTCCCAACCGCCCAACCTGCTGAAGCTTACCGATGTGAATCGCGACGGGAAATTCGACCCCGCGTCCGGCGACACGCGCGAGGTGGTGATGACCGGATTCAACGGCCGCAACCACGACCATTCCCTGCACTCCCTCACCGCCGGGCCGGACGGCAAATTCTACTTTAACCAAGGCAACACCGGCGCCGTTTTCACGGACAAATCCGGCAAGACTTTCCGCGTCGGCAGCGCCTACTACCAGAGCGGCGGCGGCGAGTGGCCGGTCGATACCCGCGCGATTTCCGGGGAAAAAAGCGACGATGGCTTTGTCTATGTCGGCGGCTTCACGGTGCGGATGAACCCGGACGCGACGGATGCGGAAATCGTCGGCTACAGCTACCGGAATTCCTATGAACAGACCGTCAATTCGCGCGGATCGGTCTTCCAGAGCGACAATGACGACCCGCCGGCCTGCCGCGTGACCAACGTGCTGGAGCATGGCAACGCCGGCTTTTTCTCGCCCGACGGCAAGCGCTTCTGGAATGCCGACAAGCGCCCGGGCCAGGACACGCCGAGCGCCGAGTGGCGCCAGCTCGACCCCGGCACGATGCCCGCCGGAGACGTCTATGGCGGCGGCTCGCCGACGGGCGTCGGGTTCTACGAGAACGGCGCGCTGGGTGACAAATTCACCGGCACGCTGCTCGCCTGCGAGCCGGGCAGAAATACGATTTTCAGCTACCAGCCGGAGCGCGATGGCGCGGGCTTCAAGCTCGACCGCAGCGATTTCCTCACCAGCAACGCCGAGAAGAACTTCGATGGCTCGGACTTCACCGGCGGCGCGAAAAAATATGGCAAGGCCACGGACATCGAGAAAACGAAGTTCAATTTCCGCCCGTCCGACATCTGCGTCGGGCCGGACGGCGCGCTCTACGTGACCGATTGGACCGACTCGCGCGTCGGCGGCCATGACACGCAGGACCAGGTCGCCTCGGGCATCGTCTATCGGATCGCGCCGAAAGGCTTCAAGCCGCAAGTCCCGGCGCTCGACCTCGCGACCGTGAATGGCGCGGTGAAAGCGCTGGAATCCCCGGCCGTGAACACCCGCTACCTCGGCTTCCGCAAGCTGGTCGAAGCGGGCGAATCCGCATTTCCCGCCGTCGCCAAGGTGCTGGAAAATCCGAATCCGTTCGTCGCCTCCCGCGCGATTTGGCTGATGCCCTACCTCGGCGAAAAAGGCACCGCGAAGCTCCGGGAAATCCTCCAGGGCGACGATGCCGCCAATCGCCTGACCGCCTTCCGCGCCATCCGCCGCAGCCCGATGGAGGCGCTGCCTTACGCCAAAAAGCTCGCCAACGACGCCAGCCCGGCGGTCCGCGCCGAGGCGGCGCTGGCGATGCGTTCGCTGGATTTCGCGCAAGCGCGCCCGGTGCTCGTTGCCGTGGCCAAGGGCTACGATGGCAAGGACGCCGCCTATCTCGAATGCCTTGGCATCGGCGCGGCGCACAAAACCGATCAACTGTGGAAAGCGATCGGCCGCCAGATGAAGCCCGGCGCGGCGGAGGAATGGCCGGACAATTTCGTCCGCCTGACGTGGCGGCTGATGGCGCCCAGTGCCGTCGATTCGCTGAAAACCCGCGCGGGTTCCGACAAGCTCACCATGGAACAGCGCGAATTTGCCGTGGAATCGCTGGCCTTCATCCAGTCGGAAAAGGCGGCGGACGCGCTGATGGATCTGGCCGCGAAAGATTCACCGGTCCGCGAAAAGGCGTTGTGGTGGTTGAACATCCGCAGCGACGGACCGTGGGCGTCGTTCGATTTGAAGCCGAAAATGAAGGAGCGCGGCCTCACCGACGAGCCAGCGCCGCTGGTGGAAATGATCATGCCCGCCAAGCCGGATTCGATGAAATTCACCGTCGCCGACGTGCTCGCACTCAAGGGCGACGCGGCCAAGGGCAAGGCCGGCGCGATGCGCTGCACGGTTTGCCACCAGATCGATAAAACCGGCCAGGACTACGGCCCGGCGCTCAAGGGATTCGCCAGCCGCCAGCCGCCGGAAATCGTTGCCCGCTCGATTGTCGATCCGTCCTTCGACATTTCCCACGGCTTCGAGGGCACCGCGCTGCATCTGGACGACGGGAAATGGATCGACGGCCACATCATCGCGGATGGCGACCCGATCGTGATCCGCTCGACCGGCGGCGTAACCCAGCGCGTGCCGAAAAAGAGCGTCAAGGAGCGCAAGGACATGGACCGCTCGCTGATGCTCAGCGCCGACCAGCTTGGCATGAGCGCGCAGGACGTGGCGGACGTCGTCGAGTGGCTGAAAACGTATTGATTTCTCACGCGCCACCCCGGCCGGATTCGAAGTGGACCGGGCCGGGGCGGGCGTGAATGCTCCGCCCATGACGAGCGGCTGGAGGAAATGCGTGGGAGCGGCGATGAGCGGCGTGCTGGCCGCGCTGGCGTTTCCGCCCTTCCACGCCAGTTGGCTGGGCTGGCTGGCGATGATGCCGCTGCTCGCCTCTCTATGGACGGTGGGGGAAAAGCGGGCGGGCTGGAAAGGCTTCGGAATCGGCTACCTGGCCGGCGCTGTCAGCCTGCTGATCCAGTTCCAATGGGTCGCGACGGTCTCGTGGCTCGGGGCGATCCTGCTGCCGCTGTATCTGGCGGTTTACTGGGGATTTTTCGGCTGGTTCGCCGCCACGCTCGGCCGGCCGCGCGGGTATGAAGCGCCGCGCCGCAGCCTCATGCTCGCGTTCTGCCACGGCGCGGTCTGGGCCGGCCTGGAGCTGGCGCGCGGCTGGATGCTCACCGGTTTCGGCTGGAATTCGATGGGCGTGGCGCTGCGGAATTTCCCGGCGATGTCCCAGGCGGCGGACTTGTTAGGACTGACCGGGCTTTCGATGCTCTTGCTATTCGTCCAGGCTGCGGTGGTGCGCGCGGTATGGTCGGCGCTGGGCGGGAAATCCCATTACCGCCGCGACCTCGCGATGGTCGCCATGATCCTGATGATCTGTTTCATCTATGGCAAATGGCGCATCGCCGGCGAGCGGGCGCGGGAGGCGGTGACGGTGCGGGCGCTGATGGTGCAAATCAACATTCCGCAAGAAGCCGCCACTGTGCTGTGGACTGATTTGGAAACCCACCAAGCTTATGAGGAGGAAACCATTTCCGCCTTGGAAAAACTGAAAACTCCCGATGGCGATCTTGGCAAAGATTGGCCCGACTGGGTGATCTGGCCGGAGACCGCGCTAACCGGCCGCATCCTCCGCGCGGACGACGGCGCATGGGGCACCTGGCAAATCAACATGGATACGGTTTCGCAAGTCCGGCGCGCCGGGCCGTTTTCGCTGATTTACGGAGTGAATGAATTGGAAGCGGAAAATCTGGGTGACCAAATGGTCATGAAGGAACGCGGCCGCGCCTGGAACTCGCTAGCGGTCATGTCACCCGCCGACGAATTGCAAACCTATCGGAAGCGCCATCTTGTCATCTTTGGTGAAACCATACCTTTCGTCGATTCGCTGCCATTCCTGCGGAAAATCTATGAAGAACAATCCGGCGCGTCCTATGGCGGATCCTTCACTCCGGGCGAATCCTTGGAACCCTTGAAAGCGGAAGCCGCGGGCGGGGAAATCGGCATCATTCCCACGATTTGCTTCGAGGATTCCGTGCCGCGGCTGACGCGGACATTCCTGCGCCGCGCGCCGCAGGTGATCGTGAATGTCACCAACGACGGCTGGTTCAAACAATCCGCCGCGGCGGACCAACACTTTGCCTACGCGCGCTTCCGCACCATCGAACTGCGCCGCCCGATGTTCCGTTGTGCCAATACCGGCGTGACCGCCGCGCTCGATACCACCGGTTCCCTGGCAAATCCCGAGACCGGCGCGCCACAGGTTCTGGTAGATAACGATGGCAGCCATTTCACCCGCGGCTCGCTGCTGGCGGAAGTTCGTGTGCCCATCCATCCGGCCATGACTTTGTTCGGACTGATCGGCGATTGGGGAATCGTCGCGCTGGCGCTGGCGGGGCTGGGCATCGCGCGGTTTTACAAATCTTGAAGGGATGATGGGAAAGTGGTTTCAGTCCGGATTTACCGCCATTTCACGGCCGGATTTGCCGGCTGAAAGGCTGAAGGAACAAAGCCGCGGGCTTCATCCCGGGGACGGCGGAACTCGATTGTCCGCGGCCTGTAAGGTCGCCGGAACATCTACCCCCGGCGATTTCATCATATGCTCTGAAATCCCCGTTCATCCGCGTCCATCTGTGGTTGAACACTCTTTCTCTTCCAACCGTGGGAGCGCCTAAATGCCATTCCCAAAAGGCTTTTTATTCGGCACGGCGAATGCCGATCACCAGGTCGAGGCGCACGACCCGGAACGCGAGGATGTTTGGGATTTATGGGAACGCTGCCAGGGCCTCACCGCGCGCGGACGGGCGACGGATTTCCAAAATCGCTACGAAGAGGACATCGCCGCCGCCGCCGGCATGGGCTGCAAGTTGTTCCGCTTTTCCATCGCATGGGCGAGGGTGGAAATTGCGGATGATTCCTTCGATGACGCGGCGTTGGCTCATTATGCGAAGATCGCGAAATGCATCCGCGGCCATGGCATGAAAGTGATGCTTACCTTGCATCATTTCGTGTGGCCGGTCTGGCTGGAGCGCGATTGCGGCGGCATGACCGGTCCTCGATTTCCCGATCTCTTCGCGAGATATGCCGATCGCGTGGCGGAGGCGCTTGGCGATCAGGTGGATTTCTGGATCACCTTCAACGAGCCGAGCCAGCTCACTTTCGGATATATCAAGCCGTGGTGGCAGAACCGCTATTATATGCCGCCCGGCCTGCCGCGCGGCTCGGATGTGGATGCGGAGGCGGAGGCGGTGGGAAAATTAGTTCCAAATTTATTCCTCGCCCACGCCCGCGCCCGCGCCGCGATCTGCACCCGCCTCCCCGCCGCGCGCGTGGGCGTGAATCCGCTCGTCACCGGATTTCCCAACTGGCTCCAGCGCATCATGGACTGGGGCGCGTGCCACCGCAGGCTGGGCGAGGCGCTTTTCAAATTCACCACCGGCGGCGCGCTGGTGGAGGAAACGGGTCATGTCGATCTCGTCATCGGCGGCGTCACCGGGGGCGACGAAACACAATACGAATTCAGCGACCCCTACCTCCGCACCGGCAAGGCGGCGCTCGTCCGCGCCGATTTCGAGGGCGCGGAAATGTCCGCCCTGACCGGCCGGAAAGTCGGGGTGATCGCCGTGGGAAACCAGCCGGCCGCATGGAAGCGCGATTTGCCCGGCGGCAGCCTCAAAATCGTTTTCCCCGACTACACCGCCGCCCTCGCGGCGCTCCGGACCGGCGCGGTGGACGCGGTCTATGGCGACGCGTATTTCCTCGCGGCGGGCGGCCCGGACCTGCGATTTCTCGCCACCGGGCTGAGCGATGAATCCTATGTCGTAGTCGCGCCGCACGGCCACTGGCACCTGCTGGAGCGGGTCGATCGGGCCGTTGCGGCGTTTCATACCGAGGGCGCGCAGGAGGCGCGGCGGCCGATATCGCTGCGCGAGGCGCTCATCGGCGAGCACGGGGATTTCGCCGGATTGGCGGTCAGCCGCGACGTCCGCCGCATTCGCCGCCGCGGCAAAGTCCGCATCGGCATCCGCACGGATGCGCCGGGATTTTCCGATGGCAGCGGCGTGGAAATCCGGCTGGCCCGGCGGATCGCGCGGGATATCCTGGGCGATGAATCCGGCGTGGAAATCGTCCCGCTGGAACCGGCCGCGCGCCTCACGGTGCTGCGGACGAAGGCCGGCTGGCTGAACTGGGCATGGCGCTTCTGGGGCACCACCACGTTGATCGCCAACGCCAACTGGTGGTATCTCGGCATGGCCGGCCGGCTCGCGCAGGAGCTCTGCCCGGCGGAGGCGATCGGCGCGCAGGATTTCGTGGGACTCGACTATTACTGGGGCCTGCCGACGCGGCGACTGGGGAAATTCCGCGCGCTGGAGGACGCCGCGCACGGGAAATTTCTCAAAGCGCCGGTCTGGCCGCGCGGCCTCTATCACGCGCTGCGGCGACTGCACCGTTGGTTCCCGGAGCAGGAGCTTTTCGTCGTGGAAAACGGCAGCGTCCCGGTCGCCAGCGGGATTTCCCGCACGGACTATTTGCGGATGCACATCGCCGAAGTGGAGCGCGCGCTGGCGGCGGGCATGCCGGTCATCGGGTATAATTTCTGGTCGATCACCTCGAACCGCGAGTGGGGCCACCCCTTCGACCCGAACACGGATTTCGGCCTGTATTTCGTGGATCTCGACAAGGACCCGGAGCTCCGCCGCGTCGCCACGGACGAGGTGGAGGTCTATCGGGAAATCGCCGCGGGCCGCGGGAAATGAGGGCGAATCCCG
>JBBSUD010000064.1:0-32659 GCA_038235225.1 Verrucomicrobiales bacterium | reverse complement strand
TTTCCAAGGTCTGGAATGGGGTCTGGACGGTTCCGGCGCAGCGCATCGCGGGCGAGACTGTCCACCCCGCGGCACCGGTCAAGGCGCGACGGGCGCTTCAGAGATGCCGAGGCGGAAATCCTCGGAATTCGCCCGCAGTTCGGGCGCATACATCCCCTCCGCGATCGCCGGAAGCGCGTGATAAATCCCCGGAGCCTCGGCCCGGAGTTGATAGCGCAACGTGTGGGTGCCGCGCGGCAGGGTGCGGAGGAAGAAGTCCACGGTTTTGTCCCGCGGCTCCATGTAAACCGGCAGCCCGCCGCCATCGACGTAGCCGCTCAACGCGTCCAGCGCCTCGGCTCCCGCGGCCTTCGCATCGGAGAAAATCAGGTATTCGTAATCGTTTTTGCTCTCCAGCACGAGCTCCACCTCGAAGCGATCGCCGGACGCGATTTCCGCGCCATCCGCCAGCGCCTCACGCCGGAAGCGCTCGACCTTTTGGGTGGCGACGAGGCCGGTGGAATCGGGAACTTCGGCGTCCTTCTCCTGTGGCACGAGTTTCCAAAAATGCCGCGCCACCTTCACCTCCAGCCCGGCCGCGCGGAGCTTCTCCTCCAGCGTGAATACCTGAAGATAGGCATTCGCATAAAGCGTCCCCTTGCCCGTCCGGCGGAGCTCCACCTCATGTTTGCCGGTGGTGACATTCTCTCCATTCAGCTCGATCGTCCCGTCGAAGGAAAACATGTTGTCCTTATCGATGGAAATCTTGCGCAGCGATTTGCCATCCAGCAGCACCTCCACCTCCATTTCCGGCGCGCTCTCGCCGCTCGCCTTGAAGTAATCCGCGATTGCCTCAATGGCATAAGCCGTGTCCCGTGTCGATTCCCAATAGCTCGCGTGTTTGCGGTTGTTCACCAGATATTTCACCAAGCCGCGCGTATCGGCGTCCTTCGGTTTCACGGCGGCGAGAAGTTTCAGATACCAAGCCTGCGCCTCGACCTCGCTGCCATACCAGTACCACCAGTAGTTCGAGTTGTGCAAATCGAGGTAAGCGGTTTGGTTTTCCTCATCGCGCTTGAGAAACTGGGAAATGATTTTCATCACCTCGTCGCGGCGCAAATCGTCGCCAGTGCGATTCATTTCCAAGCCCATCAGGCACTTGGCGTAAACCGGCAGTTCGAGCCGGTCGCGATAGAGAAACGCCAGCATCGGCACAGAATCGCGCTTCGCCTCGCCCAGCACCAACCGCACGAATGCGTCCAGCGCGTCGCAATTGGATTTCTCGTAACGATTGGAACGCGGCACCTTTTTCCCCGCATCCCGTAGCGCCAGGTTCTCCACATACAATTGCAGCGCCGCGACCTGTTTCCGTTCGTATGCCTGGAGCCATGCGATTCCCGGATTTAGCATTCCATCCGGCACCTTCGCGCCATTCGCCTTGGCAATGATTAGCCCATGCACCACCACGGCTGTGGTATGCGGCCACGAGCGTTCCCCATAACCGGAGAACCAGCCCCAGCCGCCGTCGGACATTTGCATGGACATCAGCTTGTCCAATCCGGCGGATACCATTTTCTCCAGTTCCACTTCGTCGAAAACCGGGTTTTCCTGCCATTGTTTCCACTGTTCCGCGCGCTCTTTCGGATCGCCAAGTTCCTGCGGATTGAGATTGTTCCGCTTCGCCTTCACCGCCGCCAGATCGATGCCCAAATCTTTCAGCATTTTCTGCGAGATGACAGCCGGGACGAATCGATTGAGAGTTTGCTCGGTGCATCCGTGCGGATAGCTGGCGAGATAGGGAATCGCATCCACGACCGCGCCGGCGACCGTCGGCGAGAAGCGCACCGTCAGCTTTGATTGCTCCGGCCGCCGCTCCTCGGGAACTTCCATTTCGATCTTTGCGGAATCCTGTTCAGGCGCAACCATGCGGCTCCACGCGTCCTGCCGAAGCATGCCGTGGACGAGCACCGGCAGCTTGCGCTCGACCGCATCTCCATCGTCGCCGGCGTCCGCTTTCATGCGGATTGTCGCCTCGCCTTCGCGGACTGCCCGCACCCGCCAATCGACGCGCGCTTCCGACTTCGCGGCAATTTCCACGGACTTCGCGCCGCCTTCGATCAGCTCCAAATTCGTGCCATCAAGTTCCAGCGATACATTCACAGTCTTTGGCGAATCGTGATCGTTCTGGACGACAGCGCTAAGCACCGCCTCATCGGTTTCCACTAAAAACCGCGGGGCCTGCAGCCTGATCAGCAAGTCTTTTGAAGTAATGATTTCCGCCTCGCCTTCGCCGACGCGGGTGCCGCTGCCCAGCGCCCAGACGCGGGCCTTCCAGGTCGTTAGATTGTCAGGGAACTCCAGCGGAATGTCCGCCCGGCCGTTTTCGTCGGTCTTCACCGCTCCATTCCATTTCAGCAAATCGGCGAAATCCTTGCGCACCATGATGGGTTTAGCCGCGGCTTCCACTTGCCCGTCCTTGGCCTCGCTTTTCATCAACATCCGCGGCGCGGCGGTGGCGGGAGCTGCCTCGGCGAAGGCATCCATCCCCGCTGATTCATCCATAACCGACATTCTGGAACGGACGCCGAAAGCCCCGGCTCTTGCCGCTCCATCCTTTCCGAATTCGTTTCGTTCCATCAACTCGCCGAAGATTCCCAGTTGCCTCATCGGGCGTTCCTTGGGGAATTGCAGGTTGCCCACCATCTGCGGCAGCGAATCCCGGTTGTAGTTCGGATAGAACGCATTCTGCCAGTTCCAGAAATTCTCCTGAATCGACCCGACGTTCGAGCCGCCGGTGATCGCTTCGAGCGACTTGTCATAAACGGTCAGCACCGCGATGCCGGTAAATGGTTTGCCATCCGCGTCCTTAATCACGATTCCGAGTTTCGATTCCTCACCCGGCTTCACCCGGTCCTTCGCCGGTTCCAAAGTCACTTCCAAGGTCTTGCTAACGGGCGGAAGCAATACTTCCCGGACCGCGGTATGCACTTCCGCGTCGAATACGGTGATTCCCTCGATATACATGTTCGGCATGTCCCGCGCGTCGAGCGGCACCTCGACTTCGAGGCTTTTGCCATCCAGCCGGATGCGCCGCGCCTCGCGCCCCGCCGAGCCGGTGATGTGGAGGAAAAGCCATACGTTTGCATCGGTTTGGTCGCTGTTTACGCGCAGCTTCATCGTCTCGCCGGCGGCGTGGACCGGCTTGTCCGCGATGAGTTCGAGCGGACCGAAATGCCAGTCCGCCGGATCCGCCCGGCCGGGTGCCTGGACATTTAGGATAATCGCGCCTTCCGCTGCCTCTCCGCCGTTCTTGGCGAGACTCGCGGCGAGCCGGTATTGCCCGGTGGCCGGCGCGGCGAAGGTCTGTTGGATTTCCCCTTTTTTGTCCGTGGAGATATCGAACGAGCGGATTTCCTTCTCCGATATCAGCCCGTTTTCGCCGGTCAGGATTTCATAAATCTTCAGTGTTCCCTTCGCCTCCACCACCGGTTTGCCGGCGAGTGTGGCGGCGGAAACGGTTGCATGAATCTCCTCCCCGGCGCGGGTGTAGCCGCGGTCGGTCCAGACGATTACTTCAAATGGTTTGCGCGCCGCGATCACCGTGCCTGTGCCGATTTCCTCGCGCCGCGAGGCATCCACCACGCGCGCTTCGATGGTATAACTCGCATCCATATCTCCATGGATCGCCTTGGCCGCCGCGGTATCGATTTCCACCTTCGCCGTGCCGTCCGCGCCGATGCGCGTTTTCTTCTTCAGCACCAGCTCGTCCGGCGTCCAGCGATTGCCCTGCCACCACGAAGGATGCGGTGGGATGCAGCCCCATTCGGACCAGCCGGGATGCCATCTCGCCTCGCCGCCGTTCCACCACGCGCCCTTGCCATAGAGCCAATCCCAGCGCCATGCCGGGAACCAGCGCTCGCCGAGCGAGCCGCGTTTCACGGTGATTTCCACATCCGCCTCGCGCACCGGCTGGCCGTGGAAATAGGTCGCTTTCACCGTCGCCGTGAATTTCTCCCCGAGCTTCACCGGTTCGTCCGGTGCCTCGACTTTCACTTCATATTCCGGTTTGCGAAATTCCTCCACATGCAGCGCGACACTTGCGGAAATCTTGCCGGGGATTTGGAAGATGGCGGTCCACGTTCCGAGCCCGCCGTCCTTGGGAATGATCACATCGGTCTCGAACGACCCGAGCGCGTCCGCCTTCAGATTTTCCAGCTTAATCACCTGCTCGCCGCGGCCGTTGTTCAGATATAGCTGCGCCGGCTTGTTGGCATAGCGGTCCTCATCCGGCTCGAAGTAACCGACACTCCGGAGATAGAACTTCAAATGCACTGTATCGCCCGGCTTGTAAAGCGGCCGGTCGGAGATGCCGTAGCCGATGTCCCGGTTGCCGTTCTCGAGCTGCGGCTCGCTGATGTTATAGTTTTGGAATCCATAATAGGCGGGCGAATTCCCATCTTTCCGCGCGATCGCCAGCCATTGGTATTGATCGTCATAATCCCCGCGCTTGAGCAGGGTTTTGCCATCGGCATCGGTGGTTCGTTTGAAATCCTTCACGCGGATGTCCATGTTCCGCTGTCCGGGTTTGCTGCGTTCCAGATAGATCGTGCGATAGCCGAAAAACTCGATTTCCGCGCCCTCGACCGGCGCGCCGGATTTCGCATCCGCCACCCACCATTGTTTCTTCCCGGCCACGTCCCGCGAGACGAGTACGGAATCCACGATATGCACCAAGGTGTGAAAGGTATTCCCCTCCGCGAGCTTGCCGGTGATCCACCAAGCGCCCGCCTTGTCTAGCGGGACTTCGATTTCCGTCCGTGTGGTCCGGTAATTCTCGCGCGGCTCCAGCTTCGCGTCCCACTCGGCGGCGGGTTTGCCAAGGTATTGATTACCTCCCTTTTTCAGCATGCGCCAAGCGACATTGGAAACATTCACCTGCTGCCAATCGAGTTCGCGCGGATTGCTTTTCAGATGTGCCATGGCGTCGCGCAGGACTTGTTCGAGATCCACCGGCTGCGCGGTTAGATGGATTTCCCGCGCGTTGCGGAACACCAGCGGAACCACCGGCTTGGTCCCGGCCGCCACGTTCGCGGCGGGGTCGAAATGGCCCAGATTTCCTTTCACCTGAGCGAGCAAATCCTTGCGCTCGTCATTCGTTCCCGGGCCGTGTTTCGCGATGGCCTTCTCCAACGTTTCCACCGCCTTGTCGTATTGCCGGCGGTTCAGAAAAACGGCCACCAACGCATCGGCGGCGGGGGCATCCTCGTCGAAAATCGACCGGTAGAGCGCGATGAAATGCTGGTCCGCCGGCAGCTTGAACCTGCGCACGCCATCGGATGTCTGAGCGAGGCATTCGTCTTCCGCGAGCGTGTCGAGCGCCAGAATCCCCTTGGCACTTTCCGGGTCCATCTGCCGCCACCAGCCGAAGCGCGCCATCGTGCCCACGCCAAATTGCGACTCGGAAAATCGCGCCCGAGACAGAATTTCCCAAGCCTTCGTCGCCGGGATCAGCCGGGTCGATTCCGCCAATGCATACCGCCAGCGCTCGCCATCGGATTTCGCCGCATCCCACGATGCCGGCTCCGCGTAAACCACCGGACCGTCCCCCGACCACGGCGCGCCTTCGGTGCCGCCCTCCGGCCCCGGCTCGCCCCACTCCGGCAGCTCCGCGAGCGGGGTGAGCGTCTGGAGTTTCCACGCCTCGGTGGATTGTAGAAACGACCCGAGATCCCGCCAGAAATCGCCCCGCCGCGTGTCCGATTTCTCGTGGGTAATTGCGGCCAGCGAGAGCTGGAACGAACGCACGCGGTCGCGGTAATCCGTGGCCACCCAGGAGTTGGCCGAGGCTTCCGGGACCTCCGCCGGGCCGCGACCGCGCCTTGGCCGGTAGCGATTCGCATCCCGCTCGAAATCCCCGGCGATCAGCCTGCCGGAATGCGGCGCGCTCCGATAGGCGGCTCCCGCGGCGTTCAGTAGTTCGGGATTTTCCGGGTGGGTCGCGATCGCGCCTTCGACCAGCGGGTCGAATTCCGCCCACTCGCCCAGCCGGGCGAGCGCCGTCACCGCGCGGGACAGATCGTCGCCGGATTTGTCGTCGGAAATCGGCCGCAGCTTGTCTTGGTAGAAGTCCTCCGCGTCGCGCCACAGGCCGCGGTCGATGAGCTTCGCATGCGCCGCTCGCAGGTCCTGGGGTTCGTACGCCATGAGCGGCAGAGTGGCGGAAATGAGGGCGAGCGCCATCCGGATCAAGGTTTTCATCACGCCGAGTATGACACGCCCGGCGGACGATCCTTAGAAGAAAATCGCCCCGCGCCGCCGGATCACTTCGCGCCATCCGTCATGCCCGGCCAGTCGTCGGTGCGGAACGGCACGGCTGGCAAATCCGCTTTATTATAGAGTGTGGCGTTCGGATTTTTCGCCCAGCCATAGCGCACCGCGGTGGGTTGGGGCACTTCCGGAGAGCTGATAACGACCTCGTCCCCGGCGATTTCCGCCTTGGCGTTGACGAATTTCCGGTCCTCGCCGGCGATGGCGAATCCGTGCAATTCGCCGCCTTTCGCGACGAGTCCGCCGCCGGTCGCGGTGAATTTCACCCGCATCGCGCCACCGTCCTGCCGCGCGCTGGCGAAGACCGGGCCGGAGGAAATCGTGGCCTCGCCATACGTCCGCTCCAGCGCGACCAGCGCCAGCCGCCGGCCGACCTCCTGCTTGTTCGTCGGGTGAATGTCGTTCTCCGCGCCGATGTCGATGGCGAGCGCCAGCCCGCTGTTAGGAACGGTCGCCGCGGTCATCGCCTGCGCCTCCCGCAGCTCCGCCCAGTCGGATTCACCCGGCTGGTCCTGGCGCTGCTGGAAGTTCGCGAGCTGGACGATGTAGAACGGGAAATCGCCTTGGCCGAAGCGCGCGCGCCAATCGCCGATCAACGCCGGCAGCAGGCGCCGGTATTGCTTCGCGCGGCCGGCGTTGCTCTCGCCCTGATACCAGATCGCTCCCTTGATCCCCGTCGGCACCAGCGGGGAAATCATCGCATTGTAGAGCACCGTCGGGACGTTCGGGTTCGGGCTGGGGCGGGCTGGCAGCGGCGGACATTTCGCCAGATCCGCACCAATCGCATACCGCCACGCACCGCCCAATTCCACCGCCTCCGCACCGGGGATTTCCAGCTTCATCGCCTCCGCGGGGCCGGTCATCCCGCCATTTCCCGAGGTGTCCAGCACCCGCACTGCGATGGTATTCTTGCCCGCCTTCAGCACGCCGGGCGGCACTTTGTAGCTGCGCGATTTCCCAAATCCGCTCGTTGCGCCGACGTGCTTGCCGTTGATCCAAGTGGCATCGTCGTCATCGATCATGCCCAGCAGAAGCGTGGCCGGCTGATCGCCCGCGGCGGGTAAATCGAAGGATTTGCGGAGCCAGACCACACCGTCCAGCCCGGTCAAAGCCGCGACTCCGGAGCCGCTCCATTCCTGCGGCTGCCGCATTTCCGGCCACGCGCTGTCGTCGAAATCCGCCGCCGCCCAAGCCGGCGTGCCCTTGTCATTCCGCTGGAACCACTGGCGCGTTTTCTTGCGAAGCTGGGCGGGATCCGGCGCGGATTTCGGCAGCCGGGCGATCGCGTCA
Source organism: Verrucomicrobiales bacterium (assembly GCA_038235225.1). GTDB lineage: Bacteria > Verrucomicrobiota > Verrucomicrobiia > Verrucomicrobiales > Akkermansiaceae > Luteolibacter. The sequence goes on along the minus strand of JBBSUD010000064.1, from coordinate 25,063 downwards.
TTGAAGTCGCCGAGCGGCGCCAATGCCTCCGCGCTCGTCCACGCCTCGGCGATCGTGCCGCCCCATGACGAGTGGATCAGGCCGATTGGCACGTTCAACGTCCGGTTCAAATCCCGGCCGAAAAAGTAGCCGACCGCCGAAAATCCCGCCGCGGTTTCCGGCGAGCAAACCTTCCAGCCGCTGCCCTCGAACGTCTCTTTCGGCACCGTCGAAATGGTGTTCGGCACCGTCATCAGGCGGATTTCTGGATGCGTGGCGGCGGCGATTTCCTGCGGCGCGTCCATCGCCTGGCCGAGCGGAAACTGCATGTTTGATTGCCCGGAGCAAATCCACACATCGCCGAAAAGCACGTCGTCCAGCACCACCGGTTCCGGCCCGGAAATCGTGACTTGGAACGGCCCGCCGGCCGGCATCGACGGCAGCTTCACGAGCCATTTGCCGTCCGCTCCGGCGGTGGCCGTCACGGATTTCCCACCGATTTCCACCGCCACCTTCGTCCCCGGCTCGGTCCAGCCCCAGATCGGATCCTCGCGATCGCGCTGGAGCACCATGTGGCTGGAGAAGGCCGGGCTAAGGAATGGATTTTTCGCATCGGCAGCGGAAATCAGGACGGTCAGAACGGCGGGAAACGAGAGCAGGCGCGGAAGCTTCATGGGCGGGCGCTTACGCGCGCCGGGGCGGTGTTCCTTCTTGGCTACGGGGAAAAAGCTCGTTAGGAACGCGCCTGTCATGAAAACCCGTTGGCTACTCCCGCTTCCCGTCCTCGCTCTCGCCGCCTGTTCGAAGTCCGCGTCCAAAACCGCCGGATCACTCCCGCCGACCGAGGAAAAATCCGGCGCCGTGGCAGCGCCACAAACTGATGTTGCCGCTGTTCCGCCTGCGGAGGAAGCCGCCACCAATCAACGCACCCTCGCGCTGCCCCGCCCGCCGGACGTGAAGCACAAAGCGCCAGAGCCGGAAGCTCCGACTGCCAAAGCGGTCCCCGGAAAAGCGGGATTTGTCTTCAGCCCGTTCAATAACAAAATCATCAATGTTTCGGAGATCCCGCCGGGAACCTTGGTCCAAGACCCCACCATCACCGGAGATAGCCCGAACCTATTCCGGATTCCCTGAATCTGCCAGAGAGACAATTATACCTTCATCAAATCCGCTTCCTTGGCGACGGCGTGATCCTCGATTTTTTTGGTATATTGATTGGTCAGCTCCTGGACCTGCTTTTCAAAATCCTTCTGCCCGTCCTCGGTTAGCTCATTGTCCGCTTTCATCTTTTTGGCGGAATCCATACCTTCCTTGCGCGCGGCGCGGAGGCGGACTTTCGCTTCTTCGGCGAGTTGTTTGATCATCTTCACCATATCCTTCCGGCGCTCTTCGGAAAGCTCGGGAATCGGCACGCGGATCGAGCGATCGGCGGCGGCGGGATTCAATCCCAGCTTGCATTCGCGAATCGCCTTTTCGATGTCCCGCGTGGTCGAGGGATCGAATGGCTGCACCACCAGCATGCGCGGCTCCGGCGAATTGATGATTGCCAAACTCTTCAGTTTCGAGGTCGCGCCATAAGCATGCACATGCACGTCGAGGTTCTCGATCAGCGCCGGGCTGGCCTTGCCGGTGCGCACGCCGGCGAACTCGTGGATGAGATAATCGACGCATTTGTTCATTGCGTCCTCGGTTTCCAAAATAGCGGTATCGGGGTCCATGGTAGGGGATTTGAAAGGTGAAATTTGAGATCACTCGCCGTGCACCAAAGTGCCGATCGGCAGCCCGCGCAAGGCATGGGAAAGATTTCCATGCGGGCCGAGGTCGAACACCACGATGGGCACGTGATTGTCCATGCACAGGCTGAAAGCGGTGGCGTCCATGACATTGAGGCGCTTGGAAAGGCACTCGTGGAAAGTGACGGTTTCGTAGCGGACGGCATCGGGATTTTGCCGCGGGTCGCTATCGTAAACGCCGTCCACCTGCGTCGCCTTGAGGATGACGTCGGCGCCCATCTCGCTGGCCCTCAGCGCGGCGGTCGTATCCGTGGAAAAAAAGGGATTGCCCGTGCCGGCCGCGAAAATAACCACCTTGCCTTCGTCGAGCTGCTTCTCCGCCTTCCGCCGGATGAAGGTTTCCGCCACGTTTTTCATCTCGATGGCGGAATGCACGCAGCAGGACACGCCGTGGTGTTCGAGCGCGCCTTCCAGCGCCAGCGCGTTCATCACGGTGGCCAGCATGCCCACATAATCGGCCGTCGCCCGGTCCATGCCGCGGGCTGAGGCGCTCGCCCCGCGCCAGAAATTTCCACCGCCCACGACGACCCCGAGCTGGAGGCCTTCGCTCACCGCCTCGCGGATTTCCACGGCGATGCGGTCCACGATTTCCGGGGAAATGTTGTCCCGCGAACCCGGCCCCCGAAGCGCCTCGCCGCTGAGTTTGAGAATGGCGCGTTTGAAGGGGCGGGGATCTTTGGAGGGGCTGCTCATGCGGGGTCGGGGCTGCCGGATGAAAGCGGAACCCTCCCGGATTTGGAAAGGGAAAACGCGGATTGCCCGCCCCGCGCCGCCGCGATCGGGAAATCCCTCAGGCCCGCCCGGTCCCCTGATCGAGCGCGTGCACCGGTGCTGCCGGCGGACGCTGGAACGTGAACGATCCCGCCAAAGCCTGGCCCAGGAAATCCTTAGCCGCCGCCACCGCGTCCCGCAGCGAATCCCCCCGCGCCAGCCCCGCCGCCACCGCCGCGGATAACGTGCAGCCCGTTCCATGCGCCGTCGCGACCGCGATCCGCCGCGCCGAGAACCGGTGGATTTCCTCCCCATCCACCAGCAGATCGAGGCAATCGGCGCCCTCCAGATGTCCGCCCTTGAGCAGCACCGCCGTGCCGAATCGGGCCGCCAGCTCGCGCGCCGCCGGCTCCATTTCCGCCTCGCCGCGGATTTTCCGGCCCAGCAATTCCTCCGCCTCCGGCAAATTCGGCGTGATCACGCGCGCCAGCGGCAGCAGCGCACTCCGATAGAGATCCACCGCGTCCGGCTCCAGCAGCGCGTCGCCCGTCGAGGCGATCATCACCGGATCGACCACCAGAAAAACGTCTCGCCGCTCCGCGAAAATCTCCGCCACCGCCGCCACATGCGCTGCGGAAAACAGCATACCGGTCTTCGCCGCCGCCACCGGAAACGCTTCCAATAGCAGCGCAATCTGGTCCGCCACCACTGCCACCGGCACCGGATGCACCGCCCGCACCACGTTCGCCGTCTCCGAAACGACGCACGTCACCGCCGTAAGCCCATGCACCCCGAACGCCTGGAACGTCTTCAAATCCGCCTGGATCCCGGCCCCCGCCGAGCAATCCGACCCAGCCACCGAAAGCACCACAGGAATGTCATTCATGGTTTGGTGATAGCGGCTCCGGACTCGGTGGCAACCCCGATCCTATGTCAGATGGAGCCTTGGCCGGCAAAAATGTCCCAAGGCTGGATTCTGCGACTGAGGTCCTGAAAGGGCCACGAAACAAAGCCCGGGCCTTCAGGCCCGGGTTGGATTGTTGATGATATTTCCGCCCTGATGGGGCGGGGGCATCTGAACATCGGAGGTTTGATAACTTTTGGAGGAAATCGAAGGTCGCAGATCCGGCTTGGTTCCCATCCGACTCAACTCGATTTCATCCTCCGGCGTGTCCAAATCGAAGCCGCCTTGGGGGCAGGGGACGATTTCCACATCGGGATCGGCGCGGAGGATGGAACGCGCGCCTTGGTGACCGTGGAGATTGCGGAGTTTTTTGATATAGGAAGCGGGGAAGAATGCGGGTGGACCTTGGCCATCGCCGAAGCTGGAAATAACGGGATGTTTGCCGCCGCGGGTGGCGAGACGGCGCAGGAAACTGGCGTCAATGAATGGTTGGTCGCAGAGCATCACGATGGCGCCGGCAGATGTATGGCCGGCTTTTGCCACTCCCATCGCGATCGAGCCGCCCATCCCTGTTTCCCAATCGGCATTCGTCACAATTTCCACCGGCAGCCCCGTGAGCGCTTCGCGGCAGGGTGCGTCCACCGCGCCGAGCACCACGATCACTTGCCCGAGATCCGCTTCCAGCGCGACCAGCGCGGCGTGGCGGACTAACGGATTTCCATGCCAGGCAACGAGTTGCTTCGGCTTCCCGAGCCGCCGCGAGCCGCCTGCGGCGAGGATGATCGTGGCGATCATGCCTCTTTCCCGATGGCGCCGGTGTGGATCGGCGTGGCGCGATCTGAGAGAAATCCGCCCTCCCGCCGCGCCAGCACCGCGGCGGCTTCGGCGATGATGGACAGGGCGATTTCCTCTGGCGCCTCGCTGCCGATGTCCAGCCCGGCCGGCGCGTGGAGCGTGTCGAGCCATTCCGGTTCCAGCGGGCGGTATTCCTGAAATCGCGCCAGCAATTCGCCATGCCGCCGCCGCGGGCCAAGCAGGCCGATGTACGGGAGTTCCAGTGGTAGCAAGCGGTCCAGCGCAGCAAGGTCGCGGCCGAAATTATGAGTCATCACCACCGCCGCCGTCTGGCCGTCCGGCACGAAATCCGCGGTCAAATCGTCCGGATGCGGATGGGCGGAAATCTCCCAGCCCAGCCCCGCCGCGAACCAGCGGATTGGCTCGATTTCCGGCCCGTCACCAAACAATAGTAACCGAACCGGCAGCGGCAGTGTCTGAATGAAAACGCCGGGCCGCTCGACCACCAACGCGTTCTCCGGCAGCACTTCCGAGCGCCCCGCCGGGTCGGCGAAATCCGTGCGGGTCCGGCAGATTTGGCGGCGGGAAATCCTCTCCGCGACCTGCGTGAGGAAATTCCCGCCGTCGTCGGCGGATGGAATCCGCTCGATGAAAATCTCCAGTTTGCCGTCGCAGCCGAACAAGCGCCGCGTGTCGATTTCGAAGAGTTCCGGCGTCCCGCTCTCCAAAACCGCCAGCCCGCGCCTTGCGATTTCCTCTTCCAAACAGCCGCCGCTCAGCACGCCGGTCGCGCCGCCGTCGGGCGAAACGAGCTGGCGCGCGCCCGGCTTCCGATAGGTCGAGCCGCGCGTGCCGACGAGCGTGGCCAGCGCCCACGGCGAACCGGGGTCCGCCGTGGCCAGCGCGAGAATCCGCTGCAGCGACTTCATGCCTTGCGCGGCGCGACGAGTTTGTCCGGCGTGATCGGCAGCTCGCGGACGCGGATGCCGGTGGCATGATAGACGGCGTTGGCGATGGCTGCGGGAATGCCAACCAAACCGAGTTCACCCATGCCTTTCACTCCCAGCGGATTTACAATCTTGTCATCCTCTTCCACAAACAAGGTTTCGATATGATGAATGTCCGCGTGGACCGGCACATGATACTCCGCGAGCGAGGCATTCATGATTCTTCCATAGCGATGATCGACCGCGGATTTCTCCTCCAGCGCCATGCCGATGCCCCAGACCACGCCGCCGATTTCCTGGCTGTGCGAGGTCTTGGGATTCATGATTTTTCCGCAAGCTGTTACCTCGATGACGCGCGTCACGGTTACGATGCCAAGGTCCGGATCGACCTTCACTTCCACAAACTGCGCTCCGTGGGCCATGGTGGCATATTTCTTCCGCTCGGGAGAAACTTCGGACTCATGGGTTTCCCCGATTTCTTTCAATCCGGCATCTTCCATCAGTTTGGAAATGGGAATTGATTGTTTCTCGTCCGACTTCGAGCGCAGATGACCTTCGGCCAAAACGAGATCGTCCGGCTTGCTGTCCGCGAAGGGAGATTTGTCCTGCTTTTTCGCGAGATCCAGCAGTTTGCCTTTGATCGCCATCGAGGCTCCGACGATCGCCGAGCCGACGCTGGCGGTGGTCCACGAGCCGCCCTGCGCCGGAGCTTTCGGGTAACTCGAGTCGCCGAGTTCGAAGCGGACATGATCGGCCTCCAGTCCGAGATATTCCGCAGCGATGATCGTCATGGTGGTGTAAGTGCCGGGGCCGATATCCGTGGTGGCGCTGGTGACATGCGCCGTGCCATCTGACTTCAAAACCAAATGAACTCCGGCTTTCTGTTGCATGGCGGGCCAGACGCCGGTGGCAACGCCCCAACCAACTAGCAAATCCCCGTCTTTCATCGACCGCGGTTCCGGCTTTCTGTCCTTCCATCCAAATCGGTCCGCGCCTAGTTTGTAACACTCCCGCAGCGCCTTGCTGGAAAATGGTTTGCCTGTTTCCGGGTCCTTTTCCGCATAGTTTACCAGCCGCAATTCCAGCGGGTCGATGCCGACGGCATAGGAAAGCTCGTCCAGCCCGCACTCAAGCGCGAACATCTGCGAGACCGCGCCGGGCGCGCGCATGGGCGTGGGAGTTTGCAAATCGGTAACGACATTTTCATAAGTCGTCCGCACGTTGGGGCAGTTGTAGATCAAGCGCGAAACCTGCACGAAATCTTCCGAGTAATCCTCATAACTGGAACGGTTGATCACGACGCGATGTGACATCGCAGTAAGCTTGCCGTCCTTGTCCGCCGACGCGGCGAATTTCTGCCAAGTCTCCGGCCGATAGCCGGAGCCGGTGAAGTTCTGCCTGCGGGTATAGCAAAGCCGCACCGGCCGGTTCACCTCGCGCGCCGCCAGCGCGGCGAGCGTGGAATGGAAATGCACATTGAGGCACGATCCGAAAGCGCCACCGACGAACAGGGCGATCACCTCGACCTTGTCTTTCGCGACGCCGAACATATCCGCCAAGCGGTCGCGGAGCTGATAGACATTCTGCGTCTTGTCGAAAATCGTCAGCTTGCCGTCCTTCCAGAACGCCGTGGAGCCGTGGAGTTCGATGGGATTGTGATGCTCCATCGGAATTTGATACTCCTCCTCGATCTTGATTTCGGCATCTCCGAAAGCCTTGTCGAAATCGCCGCGGTCCTTGTTTTCCTTGGTGGGTTTCGCCTGGTCCAGCATCTTGGTGATGTCGGTTTTGGAATCGTCCTTGTCATAACTCACCTCGACCAGATGCGAGGCGTGGCGGGCTTGCTCGAAAGTATCGGCGACGACCAGCGCAACCGGCTGACCGCTGAAGACGATTTTCGCATCTCGGAAGGGAGCGAATTCCGCGCCGTCCGGTTCCTCCCCGCGGTCTTTCAGCTTGAGCATTTCCGGCAGATTGAGATGGGAAATGACTTTCAAAACTCCCGGCGCTTTCTCCGCTTCGGACACGTCCAGCTTCGAGATTTTGCCTTTCGCGATGTCGCTGGTGCGAAGGTAGCCATAGGCCACGTTCGGCAGCTCGAATTCGTAGGCATACTTCGCCTGGCCGGTCACCTTGGCGAGGCCGTCCACCCGGCGCATTTCTTTTCCTATGTATCGCATGGTTTTGTAATGTTGGGGTTTCAGGCGAGGTTCGCGGCTTTCCGCAGCGCGCGGACGATCCCGTTGCGGCCGAGCGGGACTTTGTATTGGTTGTGTTCCAGCGGCTTGGCATCTGCCATTTCCGCGTCGGCGGCTTTTTCGAAGTTCTCCACAGTGGCTGCTTTTCCTTTTAGAATTTCCTCCGCCTTGGCGGCGCGCCACGGCTTGTGGGCCACGCCGCCCATCGCGATGCGGATGTCCTTGATGGTATCCCCATCCAGTTCTATAGCGACCGCCACGGAAACGAGCGCGAAGGCATAACTCGCGCGGTCGCGGACTTTCAGGTAGTAGTAGTGCTTTTGAAATTTCGCAGGCGGCAAATCGATGGCAACGATCAGCTCGCCGGGTTTCAGATTCGTATCCTGCTCCGGTTTGTCGCCGGGCAGGCGGTGGAAGTCGGCGAAGGGGATCGAGCGCTCACCGTCGGGGCCTTGGACTTGCACAACCGCCTCCAGCGCGGCGAGGGCGACGGCCATGTCCGACGGGTGGGTTGCTATACATTTGTCGCTCCAGCCGAAGATGGCGTGGTTGCGGTTGAGACCCTCCATCGCGCCACAGCCGGAGCCGGGAGCGCGTTTGTTGCAGGGCGTGGCGGTATCGTAGAAATACTGGCAGCGCGTGCGTTGGAGCGGGTTGCCGCCATTGGTCGCCATGTTACGGATTTGAAATGTGGCGCCGGCGAGGATGGCTCTGGATAGAAGCGGATAGTTTTCTCGAATGGACTTGTGATTCGCCGTGTCGCTGTTTTTCGCCAAGGCTCCCAAGCGAAGGCCGCCATCGTCCGTTTCCTTGATTTCCGCAAGGTCGAGGCGCGTGAGATCGATGATGTCGGTGGCGGTCTCGACGTGTTCCTTCATCAGGTCGAGCAGGTTGGTGCCGCCGGCGAGGAAACGTCCTTCGGGTTTTCCCGCGATCGATTTGACCGCCTGGCCGGGGGTGGCGGCGCGGGTGTAATTAAATGGTTTCATGTGCGAGTTCCTTTCTGATGAGCGCGAGTTCCACTTCGTTGGCGAAGCCCCAGGTGCGGGCGGTTTTGTGACCGGAATGCACATCCTTCACTGCGGCGAGGATTTGCGGATAGGCGGCGCAGCGGCAGATATTTCCGCTCATCCGCTCGCGAATCTCGTCGTCGGATAGATCGGTCGGCGGGTCGGATAGATCGGGCGTGACGAAGCTGGCTTCGCCTCGTTTCGCCTCGTCCAGCAGGCAGACGGCGGAGCAAAGCTGGCCCGGCGTGCAGTAGCCGCACTGGAATCCGTCGTGCTCGATGAATGCGTCCTGCATCGGGTGCAGGCCCTTTTCCGTGGCGAGGCCCTCGACGGTGGTGACCTCTGTCCCGTCAACTTGGGCGGCGAGGGTGAGGCAGGAAAGCACGCGTTTGCCATCGACGATGACGGTGCATGCGCCGCACTGGCCGTGGTCGCAGCCCTTCTTTGTGCCGGTGAGAGCGAGCCGTTCGCGGAGCGTGTCCAGCAGGGTGGCGCGCGTATCCACCTTCAACGATTTCGCCGCGCCATTGACGGTCAGGTCGATGGAAATGCCGTTGGTAAACGGGTCCGCGGCGGTCGCGGCGCCGGTCAGGGAGGAGGCGTCGGCGTAGGCGCGCTGCTCGGCGAGGAGCTGCATGCCGAAGACGCCGGCGCCGGTGCCGGAGACGAGCTTCAGAAAATCGCGGCGGTGGATGCCGCCCCGCGCCAGATCGGCGAGGAGGGCGCTTTCGTCGTCCGATAGATCGGGCGTTTGCGGGTCTTGGGAAGGATCTTGCATGGTGGAAGCGCGGGTTCTGTTTCACGCGGATTCTGGCAGAGTAGCAGAGGTTCGGGATTCCGCAGCCAACTTTTTGCTGCGCAGGTGGAAATCCGTCCGCGCCTTGGGTTGACGCCGCCCGGCGGTCCCGCTAGATGCTGCTGCGATGTCCGACCCGCAGGATCCCCAAAAGTATCTATCGCCGCTCGACCGGCATGCCGCCAAGGAGTCCGCGCCACCGCCGCTGCCATCGCCTCCGAGGACTCCGTCGGTGCTTTCCCGCGCTTCCGCGAATCCTGAAGTGATTCCCACAGCATCGAATCATCCGCTGATCCGGGATGTGATGGAGGGCAAGAGATATGTGTTCTATCCGTACGTTGTATCCTTACTTGTGATAAGTCTCCGCCGCACGATGGGCGGATTGCGCGTAGTGGAAACCGGCGCGTGGCCGCTCGGGCCGCTGTTCGGCGCTGCGGCAGTGACCGGCCTGTTCGGCTGGTGGGGATTCCCTTGGGGCCTCATCTGGACCCCGCTGACGTTGTATCATCTCTCGCGCGGCGGCCGGGATGTAAGTCGGGACCTGATAGTGCAAATCGTCGGCCGGGACGAGGCGGCGCGCATCATGAAATCCGCGCCCAAGCCGAAGCCGCCGGCCGGGATCTGGCTGGTGCGGCTGTTACTGCTGCTGCCATTGCTTTGGTTCGTGCTCGGAATTGTGGCGGTTGCACTATCTTCCGAGCCATAATGAAAGCACGCCATCCAAGTGCCGACGTGCCGGATATGCTGGGGCTTTCCATCGGTGCGGTATGGGTGTTTCACGGAATCTATAGCAAGATCGGCGGCGGAATCCCGCGCCACCGGCGGATCGTCGCACGCATCCTCGGCGAGGAAATCGCAGGTCCGGCGACCATCGCGATCGGCGCGATGGAGACGCTGCTGGGCCTTTGGGTGATGAGCGGCCGCCGCCGCCGGACCTGCGCCACCGTGCAAACGCTGGCGCTGGTATCCATGAACACGCTGGAAATCGCGCGGGCCCGGGATTTGCTCGTATCCGCGCCGGGCATGGTCGCCCTGAATCTGGGTTTCGGCACGCTCATCTGGAAATGGGCGCGGGGTCGTTAGATCATTTGGTAAATCCCGCAGGCAGCGAACAGCGCCGCCAGTCCCGCCCAGACGAAGGTAAACCACCAATGCAGCACGGTCTCGATCGTTTTCCCGCGCCAGAGATCGGACTGATAGACGAACCATTGGAAATACAAACGGATGCCCCAGAACACGGCGAATGACCACGTCACCCAGTGCGACGCCCGGCTGCTTTCCAAAAAAATGACGGGTGAAACGATACACGGCAAACCCATCAATACCAGGACCAAGCAGATGAAGAATGCGTGGACGAGGAAGATGGATGCGTTTTCAGGACTCATCCGCCGTCCCTGCTCCCGCCACTTGAGCCGCCGGGCGATGGGATAATGCATCAGGGCGAGGAGGATCAGGCCGATGCCGGCAATCCGCAAAAATAATAGCAAGAGAACGCTCATGATTTCACGAGGACGAAAATGCGGATCCACGGTGTCACCCGGAACTCGTCGGCAAGTCTCAAGCCGGCGGCCTCCCAGCATTTGCGCCAGCTCCGTGGCGAGTGGAAATGCAGGAAGCCGGGGCCATAGGCAAGCAGATTGGCCGCGTCACGCGTGTGCTCGGCTAGCACGATTCTGCCGGAAGGCCCGAGGCAACGCGACGCTTCCTGGAACCATGCAATCCGCTGGGACTCGGCGCGCAATTCGTGAATCGCCAGCAGTCCGAAGATGGCATCTGCCGTTCCGGAACCGATGGGCCATCGGGAGAAATCCGCCGGGATCGTCCCCGCGGCGGGCGGGAATTTCCGCCGCGCCCGCCGGATCGACGGTTCGGTCATCAAGTGCGGATAGTAATGATCGAGGACGATTTGTGTGGCACGGGCATACCGTCCGGCCAGCGCTTCGGACACTTCGTCGAAGCCGGAATGGCAGACGATCGTTGTGGCGGGTTCGGCATCCGGCAGCGCCCTTGCCAACCATTTCCACCGGTAAAGATCCGACCGATCGTAGATATACCAGGAAACGGCCAGCGACACGAAAGTCAGATAAAGCGTGCAGAGGAATGCCGCGAGGAACAGCCCGCGGAGAAGCGGGTTTTCCAAAACCATAACTCCGCCGGCTGTCAAAAAGATGCCCGCGATCGCGAACCCATAGAAGGGCCAGTTGAAGCGGACGATCGTGAGCACGCCCTGGCAAGAACCGCGGGATTTCATGGGGTGAGCGGCGAATTGACGACGAAGCCGCGTTCCCAGCGGTAGTCCACATTTTCGATAATGAATGCATTCGCGAGAACCGGCGCGATACCAGTCAGCGGCGGCTCGTCGAACAGTCCGACCGACCATTGCCGCACCGCCACCGGTCGCGGATGCCAGTTCTCCCTGCCGCCTTCCACCACCACGAACGAGCCGTCGGATTTCGGACTGAAAGTAAATGGCATCGGCCCCGCAAAGCGCCGCGCCGTCCGCCAGTCGGGAAATGGGGAACCCGCGGGCAGCGCCGCATCCGCCGGATCGAGGCATAACTTCAGATCGAGCGTGGATTTGCCGTCCGGCAGCGCCGTCGAGATATGTAAATCATTTCCTTCAATGATTTGGCGAAGCCGGATCCGGCGGTAGTTGTAGCCCGTCATGAGATTTCCCAGCAGAACCATGCTATGGCCGTCAGTCTCGGTCCGCAGGATGCGTAGGCCCCGGAGCTTCCGGCCATCGGCGCTCCGCAGCCGGGTGAAGATGCGATAGCCGGCAAGGAAGAAATTGTGGCCGAAGATCGCAGGAAATCCGGCCGGCCGCAGATTCCGCGTCCATACCATCGCGACAGTTAGAAAACCGCTTCCTTCATACGTATCGATTTCCAATCCGGCCGGGACCAGCGGAGCGAGCGCATCCGCCGGAAATGCGAATGACAGGGCGATCACCCGCTCAAAGCGCGCGACGACCGGGAATGGATGGCTCTGCGACAGGAACACTTCCTTGAATGACCAAGAAATGCCGGATTCACAATCCTATTTTGGCAATCTCGGCTGCCGCACGCTGCGCCAGAAAGAATGACACTGGACCAGACACGATCCGGAATCGGGAGCGAACAGAGCAGGAAAGAATATCTGGAAAGCAGCAGGGCGAAGTATCCGTCGCGGAACCCGGCCGGGCTCGACGGTGGGGATGTAAGATGGCTGGAAAATCAAGGCGGCAGGGAATAACAGTTGATTTTTTCTATGAACTTCGGGCAGTGGTGGACGGCCGCGCATCGGCTTGAAAACAAGTTGCCGAACTAGGAATGATTGCTTCAGCCGCCGGGAGAATTGATCGATTGTTATTGAGCGCTGGCGCCGCAAGTGCGGGCGTTTTGGTCCAAGACTAGAAACGCGCCACCGACGCCATCGGGATTTAACAGCGGATCCTCGGGAGACGTATGTGGCCTGAGGAAATCAGCAAGAGTCGTGAGGCGGCCCGCACTTGTCCACGGCTCGCTCCAAAGCTGCAGATCGGTGAAGTTCACATCGGCGGTGAGATCCTGGCGGCCGGGGTTTTGATAGATAGCCAATCCATCGAGACGCTGGTGGAACGAGTAGGCCCTAACGGTTCCTGCCGGCCTTCGGTGATAGAGTGAATCGGCGGCCGATCCGTAGTCGATGGTCAGCAAGCGGCCGGATTTCCAAGAGGGGAGCCAGGATTCCAATTGGCGGCGATAGGAATCGTGGATTTCCACGCGCTGCCCTAGTGGATGGCTTTGAGTGAAGGCGCTGGAGGCCGGAGAAGGAGCCGGAGGCAGCAACGATTCCGTCGCGCGTCCGCTATTGTCGATCGCCACCACGATTTCCTGCCATCCGTCCGGAGTCTTCTCGAACCGGCGGACGGGAAACGCATCCACTAGTTCGTTGGAGTAAATTACGGCATCCCCGCCAGCCGAGGCCAGCGCAGCCGCCATATCGGCATGCCACTGCGGGCGTTTGCCGAGAATCTCCTTCTGGCGAGCGGCGAGAACGCCGGAAGTTTCGACCAAATGGAGCTTGGTTCGAAATCGCTGCCGCCATGGCAGAAGCCTGAGAATTTGCGCCGCAAGCACGCCTTCGCCGGGGCCGATTTCGACCAAATGCCGGCACCCGCAATCCTGCATCGCCCGCCCGGCCCAACCGGCGATCGCCCGGGAGAGGGCATGGCCCATCATCGGTGCTGTGGTAAAATCTCCGCCCCGTCCGATCGGCAGGATGCGCCGCGCGTAATATCCCTCCCGGGGATCGTTCAACGCCCGATCCATGAACTCCTCGAAGGGAACGGGTGAGGCGAAGTACAAATTTGCGGACGATCGAAACGAAACAACCGCGGTCCGGTGGGATCGCGGTTGTGGAAAAAATCGGATTTAGCGAGGCTTGATCAAGCTTCCGCTTTTGTGGCAGCCGTGCGCGCCTTGCGGATGATGCTGTTCACGGTGTCGGAAGGTTTCGCGCCGACGCCGAGCCACTTGTCGGCAAGCGGGAGGTCGATGGTCCAGTTGGTGCCTTCGACCAAAGGATCGTAGGTTCCAAGTTGCTCGATGTAACGCCCGTCACGACGCTTGCGGCTGTCAACAGCCACGATTTTGTAGTAAGGACGGTCCTTGGTGCCCTTGCGGTTGAGTCGGAGAGATACCATGATTTTGAAGATCTAATGCGCCACCCAGAACCGGGCGGGCGCGGAAGTTGTCCCACGAGGAATGGCTTGCCAAGCAGAATCTCGGCGATTTTCGCAACGTGGCTGTCGGAAGCTCGGACAACGTCCTTGCGGAGATTGCGCGTCAGATGCCGGCGGGTTGGGCGGCTCCGCCCATGCCCCACGCTTCTACATTTCTGGGCAGAGCGCTCTCGGCTGGCGGCAGACGATCCGTCTGAGAATGCGCGGCCGCCACTGGCCGCGACCTTGGTGAAATAGCGGAGTCGGCAGCGCAGCACGGTGTCCCGGGCGATTTCCCGTCTTTTTTGCCCGGCGGCTGTTTCGGCTTCGGCGTAGATGACTTTCCGAAGGGCGATTTCTCGGGATTTGCCGGCAAGGTCGATCGAGTTGGCGTTTCGCTCTCCCAGCGCCCTGCATCAGCATTTTCTGGTCTTCCTCGGTGATATCCTGCTTCCAGTAGGTGGCAACGATCGGCGTCTGGGAAAAGTCGCCATCCGAATCGCAGAACGCGATGGGAATTGATTTCCCCGCGAACTTGGTTTCGCCCGCTGCGCCGCTTTTCACGAAATCGACGGCTACTCCGGGTGGGGGATCATCAGCTTGCGGATGAGATAGGAACCTCTCCGAATGCCGCGAGGCGGAAATCACAGGCGATTTCTAGCAACCCAGCGAACTTCCGCCGTCAGGCGTAGCTGCGGATCGAGACGTTGATGCCTTCATATTCCAGCGGTTCCTTGTGTAGGGTGGGGGGCTTGTCGGGGCCATTGAATTCCCAGGCGGAAACGTGGCAGAATTTGTCGTCGTGCCGCTTGGCCTCGCCCGGCTGGGTCTTGCCGGCCTGAACCTCGGGATCGGCCTCGGTGAACTGGTGTTCCACGCGGAAATGGCCGCCGCAGGATTCCTCGCGGTCGAGCGCGTCGTGGCACATCAGTTCGCCGAATTCGAGGAAATCGGCGACGCGGCCGGCTTTCTCCAGCTCCATGTTCACGTTCCCGCCGGAGCCGGGAATGCGGACGTTCTGCCAGAATTCCTCGCGGATCCGCGGGATCTTCCGCAGCGCGTCCTCAAGACCTTTCTTGGAACGGGCCATGCCGCAATCGTTCCACATCGTCATGCCGAGCTCGCGATGGAAGGAATCGACGGTGCGCTTGCCTTGAACGCCGAGCATCTTGTCGATGCGGCCGCGGGTCTGCGCCTCAGTTTCCTTAAACTCCGGCGCGGAGGTGGTGATGCTGCCGGGCTTTTGCGTTACGAGGTAGTTGGCGATGGTTGTGGGAATGACGAAATAGCCATCGGCCAAACCTTGCATCAGGGCGGAAGCGCCGAGGCGGTTCGCGCCGTGGTCGGAGAAATTCGCCTCGCCGAGGACATGCAGCCCCGGGATATTGGACATGAGATTATAGTCCACCCACAGGCCGCCCATGGTGTAATGCACGGCCGGATAGATCATCATCGGGCGCTGGTAGGGATTCTCGCCGGCGATCTTTTCATACATCTGGAAAAGATTTCCATAACGGGCGCGGATGGTGTCCTCGCCGAGTCGCTTGGTGGCATCCCGGAAATCCAGGAAAACGCCGAGGCCGGTGGGCGCCACGCCGCGGCCGTCGTCGCAAGCTTCCTTGGCCGCGCGGGAGGCGATGTCCCGCGGCGCGAGATTCCCGAACGACGGGTATTTCCTTTCCAAATAGTAATCGCGCTGTTCCTCAGGAACGTCGGCGGGATTCATCTCCTTTTTCTGAAGCTTCGCCGCGGTTTCCACCGATTTGGGCGCCCAGATGCGGCCGTCGTTCCGGAGCGATTCCGACATGAGTGTCAGTTTGGATTGGTATTCGCCGCTGACCGGAATGCACGTCGGATGAATTTGCGTGTAGCAGGGATTGGCGAAATACGCGCCGCGCCGCGCCGCGCGCCAGGCGGCGGTGACATTGCAACCCATGGCATTCGTCGAGAGGAAGAAAACATTACCATATCCGCCGCTCGCCAGAATCACCGCGTCGCCGGCATGCGAGGAGATTTCCCCGGTGACCAAATCCCGGACGACGATGCCCTTGGCATGGCCGTTGACCAGCACCACATCGAGCATTTCGGTGCGCGGGTACATCTTGATGCCGCCCTTTTTGATTTCCTTTTCCAAGGCTTGGTAGCATCCGATAAGAAGCTGCTGCCCGGTCTGGCCGCGGGCGTAAAATGTGCGGGAAACCTGCGCGCCGCCGAACGAGCGGTTGTCGAGCAGGCCGCCATATTCGCGGGCGAAGGGGACGCCTTGGGCGACGCATTGGTCGATGATATGGTTCGAGATTTCCGCGAGCCGATAGACATTGGCCTCGCGGGAGCGGAAATCGCCGCCTTTCACCGTGTCATAGAACAGGCGGCGCACCGAATCGCCGTCGTTTTGATAGTTCTTGGCGGCGTTGATGCCGCCCTGCGCGGCGATCGAGTGGGCGCGGCGCGGGCTGTCTTGATAACAGAAACATTTCACCTGATAGCCCATTTCGGCCAGCGACGCGGCGGCGGCGCCCCCGGCCAAGCCGGATCCCACGACGATGATGGTGAATTTCCGTTTGTTCGCCGGATTGATCAGCTTCGAATCCATCTTGTGCTTGGACCACTTTTGTTCGAGCGGACCGGTCGGGATGCTGGCGTCGGGAGTCATGGGAAAATGGGGTTGATGGGTGGGGCGCGATTCAGCGGCCGAACTTGAAGAAGTAGATGGCGATCGGGATTGAAATGAAACCGAGCCACAGCGCATAGGCATAGAAGGTGCCGGTGCGCTTGATGAGGGAGGCGGAGCGCTTCGAGCGGAAGCCGAGCGTCTGGAAAGTCGAGGAAACGCCGTGCGAAAGGTGCGAGCAGAGCAACGTCAGGGCGATGATATAGAAAAGCACCGCGGGAAACCATGAGAAGCCCTCGATCACCATCCGCCACGCATCGGGTCGGGCGATGCCGGTCTCCGTTTGATAAGTGACATCCACATAGGTGGAATAGTCGTTCGCAGCGCGGAAGGTGAAATGCAGTAGGTGATAGACGATAAAAGCGAGGATGGTCAGGCCGCTCCACATCATAATGCGGGAGGAGATCGACGCCTGGATCGTATTTTTGCAGGCGTACTGTTCGCGCGCGCTCCGATTTTCCCGGGTGAGGCTGATGGTGGCGGCGACATGGGCGACCACGCTGGCTAACAGCACCGCACGCGCCACCCACACGCCGAGGCCGTGGGCGGTCTGGTGGAGGAAGAGCGCGTAGCCGTTGAAGGCGTCCCGCCCCACGAAGACCAGCAGATTCCCGGCGAGGTGCCCGGCGAGGAAGAGAAACATCACGATGCCGGTGAGCGCCACGATGTATTTCTTGCCGAGAGAGGAGGTCCAACAGGCGCGCAGGCTTCGGTTCAGTGCGTTCATGGCATGGGTAAATCGAGGTGGCCGGCGGAGGTCCGGCGCGGCCGCGCTTGGATAAGGCGCGGGTTGGGGCTTTTCAAGGGGAGACTGGCCCGGCGGGAAAAATCGCCTCCCGCGGACTTTCGGAAATTAGGGGTTGGCCCGGCGCATGCTTTCCGGCATTCTCACAACCCATGCAAATGTTCGAGGGCTACGATCCCGGAAAATTCTATGACGAGATGTTCGGCGGCGACGGCAAGGTGCGCCGCCATTGCGCGCCGCTGCTGGAGCGCTTCGAGCGCGTGGAACAGAAGGATTTCCTTGCCCGCAAGGCGAATTCGGAACTCTATTTTCTGCGGCAGGGCATCACCTTCAACGTCTATCATGACGACCGCGGCACCGAGCGGATTTTTCCGTTCGACCCTATCCCGCGGGTCATGCCGGCGGACGAGTGGGACCATCTGGAGGCGGGGCTGACGCAGCGGATCGTCGCGCTGAACCTGTTTCTGCACGACATTTATCACGACCAGCAAATCCTCAAGGACGAGGTGATCCCGCGGTTCTACATCGAGGAGGCGAAGCACTATCGCCCGGAATTCCGCGGCGTGGACGTGGCCGAGGACATCTACATCCACATCTGCGGCAGCGACCTGATCCGCGGCGCGGACGGCGTCTATTATGTGCTCGAGGACAACGGCCGCTGCCCGTCGGGAGCGTCCTACCTGCTGGAAAACCGGAACGCCCTCAAACGCGCGTTCCCGCGGCTGTTCGAATCGCTGGGCGTGCGCCCGGTCGATTCCTATCCACGGGACCTGCTGAACATGCTGCACCATATTTCACCGCGCAAGGATGGCGACCCGGTGTGCGTGCTGCTCACGCCCGGCTGCCATAACAGCGCCTACTTCGAGCACTGCTATCTGGCGCGGGAAATGGGCATCGATATCGTCGAGGGCCGCGACCTGGTGGTGGTGGATAATTTCGTCTATATGCGCACCACCCGCGGCTTGCTGCGCGTGGATGTCATTTACCGGCGCATCGATGACGATTTCATCGATCCGGTCGTCTTTCGCAAGGATTCCGTGCTCGGCGTCCCGGGACTCATGAATGCCTACCGGGCGGGAAATGTATCGCTGGCGAACGCTGTGGGGACGGGCGTGGCGGACGACAAGGTGATTTATTACTTCGTGCCGAAGATGATCGAGTATTACCTCGGCCAGGAACCCATACTTCCCAACGTGCCGACCTATCTGGCATCGGAGGAGAAGGATATGAAATTCATCCTCGCCAACCTGCCCGAGCTCGTGGTCAAGGCGGCCAACGAATCCGGCGGCTATGGCATGCTGATGGGGCCGACGGCCACCAAGGACGAGATCGCCTCGTTTCGCGAGCGCATCGTGGCGGACCCGCGGAACTACATCGCCCAGCCGGTGATAGCCCTCTCCCGCTCGCCGACCTGGTGCGATGGTGCGATGGAGGGCAGGCACATCGACCTGCGGCCCTACATCATTTATGGAAAGGAGGCGAAAATCGTTCCCGGCGGACTGACCCGCGTCGCGCTCACGAAAGACTCGCTGGTGGTAAATTCCTCGCAAGGCGGGGGCAGCAAGGATACTTGGGTTCTCCGTCACTGATATTGCCATGTTATCCCGAGTAGCCAACACACTTTACTGGATGGTCCGCTATGTGGAGCGGGCCGACAACCTTGCCCGTCTCATCGATGTGAACCAGCAGCTCCTGCTGGATTACGAAAGCCTGGACAGCGAACGCCTGCGGGGCTTCTGGCAGCCGATCATCCTGAGCACCGGCGACGAGGAGGCGTTCTCCAAGCTCTACAGCCAGACAGGCAGCCGAGAGGTCATCCATTTCCTAACCGACGATCCGCGGAACCGGAACAGCATCACATCCTGCATCGCTCTGGCCCGCGAGAACGCCCGCACCGTTCGCGACCAGCTATCGGACGAGTTATGGGAGGAAATCAACTCGCTCTATTTGTTCACGCGGTCGGAGGAGGCGGCGCGGCTGATCGACTCCGACCCGCCGCGCTTTTATGAGAATATCCGCCGCTCGGCGGTCACGTTTCTCGGCATCGCCGCCTCGACCATTTCGCGCAACGAGGCGTGGGAGTTCATGGACATCGGCAGGCATCTGGAGCGGGCGGACAAGACGACGCGGTTTCTCGATATCTATAGCTATCTGCCCTCGGTTCCCGAAGGCATGGAGGCGCCGGCGTCGCCCGGCGCACTGCACTGGTCCGCGGTGCTGCGGTCATGCGGAGCGATGGGGGCGTTCCGCGCCACCCGCCACCAGATCGACGCGCGCGGGGTGGCGGATTTCCTGATATTCTCCAAGGATTTCCCGCGGTCCGTGCGCTACTGCATCGGCAAGGTGGAGAACAGTTTGCATCTCATCTCCGGGACTCCCGGTGGCGCCTTTACCAACGAGGCGGAGCGCGAGGCCGGCAGGCTGCTGGCGGACTTGAACTATGGATCCGTGGAGGATGTTTTCAGCAGCGGACTGCACAAATACCTTGATGGCCTGCAAGAGCGTTTCAACACCATCGGAGGAGAGATTTTTGAAACTTACGTGCTGATGCCGGAGCGCGTGCAACCACGGCCCGCGGCCGGACCGCCATCTTATTCCGAAGCTGCGAAATGGCAGATGGAGCAACAGCAGCAATGAACGGGGGAGACGGAAGCACCGGTGTGGAAATGAAGCTGGCGGTCACCCACCGCACGGCATTCCATTACTCCGCGCCGGTATCGAGAAGCCTGAACACGCTTCATTTGGAACCGCGCACGTTTCCCTATCAGAAAACGTTGTCCGCGCTGGTGCGGGTGCTGCCCGCCTGCCGGGTGCGGCGGTTCACGGACCTATTCCATAATGTCACCCACCATTTCGAACTGCCGGGCGAGCATTCGCGGCTGCAAATCGAAAGCCGCATCCGGGTCCACAACCTGCCCTTGGCGATCGGTGCGGGCGCGCGCGACGGGACGCTGGAGAGTTATGCCGAACCTTCGGTCCGCGAGCTGATCTGGCCCTACCTCCAGGACAGCCTCCGTGTGGTTCGTAATCCGGAGGTATGGCGGCAGGCGCTCGATGTGACGCGCGGGCAAGACTCGGTTTACCAAAAGGCGGTCGCCCTGATGGAATGGATTCACGACTCGTTCCACTATGAACCCGGAGTGACGGACGCGACCACGGATCTGGCGCTTGCATTCGAATTGCGGCGCGGGGTCTGCCAGGATTTCACGCATGTCATGCTGGGCCTTTGCCGCTCCGCCGGCATGGCCGCGAGATATGCCTCCGGGTATTTGTATAACGGACCGCGCGACACGATGGTCGGGGCGCAGGCGTCCCATGCATGGTGCGAGGTATATCTCCCCGAAGCCGGCTGGATCGGCTTCGATCCGACGAACAACAACCTGGCGGACGAACGCTATGTGAAAATTGCGACGGGTCGCGATTATGAGGACGTGGCTCCGGTGCGCGGGACTTATGTGGGGGCGGGGCACTGCCGGATGGAGGTTTGCGTGGAGGTGGAGAAGATCGGCTGACGGGGCGGAATTTTTTTTCCGAGCCGCGAAACTTGCGGGATTCGGAGGAGTTTGTCCTCCAGCCGCGGAAAATCCCGGTCGATACAACCATACAAGCAAACTTATGAAAACCTGCATTCGCACCATTGGCATCCTGGCATGCGCCGTTTCAATTTCCTTCGCACAGGACGCGCCTGAAAAGCCGGAGCGGAAGAATCCTGAAGCGATGTTCAAGAAGCTCGATACGAATTCCGACGGCTCGCTGAGCAAGGAAGAATTCACCTCCGCGATGAAAGGCAAGAAGGCGGAAGGAGCGGAGAAGCGGTTCGCCAAACTGGATGCGGATTCGGACGGCTCCATCAGCCTTGAAGAATTCAAAGCCGCCGCGGGCAAAGTAAAAGAGAAGGGCAAAGGAAAAGGCAAAGGCAAGGGGCACAAGGGAGCCGACGCCGGCAACTGATCCTACCCGCTGAACGAGATTCAACCGCCACCGCATCCGCGGTGGCGGCTTTGTTTGTATAACGGGACATGGGAAAAATCGGGATGGCTGTGGTATTCCCGAAATGCCACGCTGCCGCCATGGAAATCCATTTCACCGAAACCGAATCGCCGCTCGGCCAGATCACCCTCGCTGGCACCGACCGCGGGCTGGCGGGGCTGTATTTCGCCGGGCAGAAGCATTGGCCGGCGGAATCCGAATTGTGGGGGCGCGACGATGGCCCTCGCTTCGATGCCGCACGCCGCTGGCTGGCGGAATACTTCGCCGGCGGAGGAGCGGGCGAGATCCCGGCGCTCGATCTGATCATTGGCACTTCGTTCCAACGCCTTGTTTGGAACGAGTTGCGGTCAATCGCCTTCGCGGAAACGGCCAGCTACGGCGAAATCGCACGGCGCATCGGACGACCGTCCGCGGTGCGTGCCGTCGGCGCCGCCATCGGCCGGAATCCGCTTTCCATTCTCATTCCCTGCCATCGAGTCGTGGGTTCCTCGGGCGGACTGACCGGTTACGCGGGCGGGCTCGACCGGAAGCGCCACCTGCTTGAGCATGAGCGGGCGGTAGCGGTCCGGGCCGTGGCGGCATAAGGGAAATCGCGTCATTTCCGGTTCGGGGTGGCCAAGCGCTGGCGGCGGCACTACGGATTTCCCCGACCCTCCCGCCGCATGAGATTTCTCCGATTTGCCGTCTGCCTGCTCGCCATTCTCACCTTTCTTCCGGCGGCGCGCGCGCACCAGGTGCCCTCGGTGGAGCTGGAATTCCAGAATCTCCAGCCGGACGAGCCGGTTTGGCGGCTGCTTGGCGAAATGGACATCGCCTACATGCTGCCGGAAATGCGGATCGTCCCGAACGGGCCGCCGCTCAACCGGTCCGACGTGATGAAATACCCGCCGGACGAACTGGCGCGCATCCGCCGCGAGACCGAGAGCACGCTGCGCAAATTGATCCGTATCACGTTCGCCGGGAAAGACTTGCATTGGCGCATCGAATTCCCGGATTTCGCCAAAACTCCTTTCGCACTGCCGCCGGAAGCCGGAGACGTCGCGCTCGTTTCCGTGCGAATCGTGATGGACGCACAATCCGGCTCCGGCGAGCTGGAGGCGCATTGGTCCGGGGAGCAGGAGACGGAATTGATCGTTCTTTCCGAGGAAGACATCGAGGAACCGAGCATCGTCAGCGCGCTGCCGGGTGAGAAAATCATGTTGCTCAAGCAGGACGCCGGCGGCGCGCCGGCACCGGTCGAGAAGAAGCTCGCGGACGGATTTCTCCAGCTCGGCTACTACCATGTGCTCGGATTGGATCACATCTTGTTCGTGCTCGGGCTGTTCCTGCTGCGGCCGGATTGGAAGCCGCTGATGAAGCAGTCGCTGCTCTTCACCGTGGCCCATTCGATCACCCTGGCGCTGGCCGCTTTCGGCCTGGTCCACGTGCGCGGTCATGTCGTGGAAACCCTGATCGCCGTAAGCATTGCGTGGGTCGGCATCGAGAATCTGCTGGTGAAGAAACTCGGGATTTGGCGGATGATTCTGGTGTTCGGCTTCGGCCTGCTGCACGGCCTCGGCTACGCGTCGGTGCTGGCGGAGAAGCTGACTTCGGTGCCGCCGGGGCGCCAGGTCGGGCCGCTGCTGGGCTTCAATGTCGGTGTGGAACTCGCGCAGTTGTCAATTTTCGCCGTGGCTTTTCTGGTGCTGCTGCCGCTGCGGAAATGGACCGCCGAAGTGCGCACGCTCGGCTCGGCCATGATTGGCTTGGCGGGCATCGGCTGGGCGGTTCAGCAGATATTTTTCCGGTGAAATCGGGGAGGAAATCTTCCTGAATTCCGCGCGCCCCCCGGAGTCCGGCCTCCCGGTCGCATGACTCCCGTCGTGAAATCAGGCGCTGGAAGAAGCGCCGGCGTTCGGGCGGGAGGCGCTGGCATCGGTCGCGGGGGGAACCGGATTGACCGATTCGGGAAATTTCCGACCGGCGGCCAGCACCGCGAAATCGTCGTAATTCACCTTTTCCGCCGGCGGCCCGAAAACCCCGGCGGCGATTTGCCCCGCGACCCACGCGGCGCAGCTTTCCGCGGCGGCCAGATCCGCTGCGTCGAAATCCGACCACTCGTGGATGCCGACCGCCGCGGCGCTCGATCCGACGGTGAAATACCCCGGCAGCGGCACGTCCGGGCATTCCGCTGCGAGCGCGGCGGCGTAGAGCGGGAGCTGGAGGTTGTGCCAGAGGAAATCCTTGCCGCCGCTTTCATGGATGGCCGGGCAATCGTCGGGCAGATGCGCGGGCAGCACCGCATTGGCGGAAATTTTCGCCCGATGCGCCTTCTCGACCGTGTCCACCTTGCCGGTTTTGTAATCGAGCACCCGCAGCCGGCCCGTGTCGCGATGCCGGTCAATGCGGTCGATTTTCGCCACCACCACCGACTCGCCGAACTTCAGCTCGATTTTCCGCTCCACGTCCATGACCTGCCAGCCCTCGACGCGGTTAATCGCTTGGACTCGCGACAGCCACAGCAGCCGGTTCCGCAGGGATTCCGCCTGAATCCGCACCGCCAACGGCGGGCGTTTCCCGAACCACTCCGCCACCACGCGGTCCAGTTCCGAGGAAAGCCACGCGTGGATCGCCTCGGTTTTCTCGAATTCCCGCGCCTCCGTATCCCGGCCCCAGCGCTCCAGCACCTCGTGGGCGACGGTGCCGAAATCCCGCGCATTCCATTCCTGCCGAGCGGGTTCCGGCGTCTGCATGCCGAGCACGCTCTTCAAATAGTAGCGGAACGGGCACGCCAGCCAGCCGCCCAGCGCCGTCGCGCTCAGGCGCAGCGGCGGCGGCGTTGCTTTGGGCGTCCACAGAAAATCCCGCTCCCAGCGCATCCCGGCCTCGGGCGGCTCGACCTCGCGGAAAAGCTCGTTCACCCGTCGCGGCAAATCCTCGCGCCCGGCCGCCAGCAACAGCCGCGAGGGCAACAGCGCGTCGCCGCCCGCGCCGGATTTCCCGCAAAACGCATCGACCCGACCGTCCGCGCGCCGGCACTCGACCAGCGCTTGGAAAAGGAACGCATCCCGTGCCGCGCGATCTGCATCCGTCGTCAGCCCGAGCGCTTTCCGCACCTGCTCGCCCAGCCACGGTTCGCCGCCGCCGCGCGCCGGGACCTTGCCCTCGTTCATGCCGCACAAAATCAGGTGGTGGCCCGGCTCGTGGTAAAGCTCCAGCCAGCCCTGCACATCCACCGCCCGGCCCGGCGGCGGCACGGGCGTCGGGCTGGGAATTTCCGCGAGCATCTGGTCGAGCCAGTAGCCCGCGCCGCGCCGGACGCGGGAAATCACCGGGGCAGCGTCCGCCAGCCAGTCTGCCATTTCCGCGGCCACCTCGCCGGCGGGGTGGGGGAGTTTGGCGAAAATCGTGAGCAGGTTGCCGAGCGTTTTGGGGAAATCCCGCAGGAAATCCGCCCGCCATTTTTCCAGTTTTTCAGCAGCCTCCAAGATTTCCTCCGCCGATTTCCTCTCGGAATCGCGCCGGAAATCCGCCTCCGCCACGCGCCGCCGCAGGTCCTCGGTCCGCGGCGCCATCCAGCGATCGCGGCATTCCGCCAGCGCCACCGCCTTCTGCGCCCGCCGGCCGCCGACCAAAATCCCCGTTTCCGGCAGCGCGAGCAAATCCGCCAAGCGTGCCAGAGTAGGCTCCGCCAGCCAGCTTCCCCAAAGCCGGAACCACAGCGCCAGCCCGCCCGCCGGCATCGCCGCCGCCGGGTGAAATGCCGGCCAACCTGCCCGCGTCAGGGCCCGCGCCAGCTCGTCGCCGGTTCCCGCGTCGGGCGAACCGAGCGCCAAATCGTCCGATGCCGTCCCGATTTCC